>DATJWJ010000160.1:0-78511 GCA_035501355.1 Bryobacteraceae bacterium
ACGCCCGGTCCGCGATCCATCGGACGTAATGCTTGGCTCTCCGACTACGCCCGGCCTCGCCTCTTGCTTCGCCCACGGGACCGATTTGTTTCTTTCCGACCACTCGCACTTCATCCCCATGGAAGCGCCGGCACTCACGGCGAAGCTGGTTCTCGACCTGATTCCTGGATAATGTAACTAGTGTCCATCGAAGAACAGCTAGCCTACTTGAAGAAAGGCCTGGCCGAACTGATTCGCGAAGAAGAACTGCGCGAGCGCCTCATCGAGTCGCAAAAGACCGGCCGCCCTCTGCGCATCAAGGCCGGTTTCGATCCGACAGCTCCCGACCTGCATCTCGGCCACACTGTTCTGTTGCGCAAGATGAAACATTTCCAGGATCTCGGCCACACCGTGATTTTCCTGATCGGCGACATGACCGGTATCATCGGCGACCCAACGGGCCGCAATGCCACGCGCCCGCCCATGACACGCGAGCAGATCGATCAGAACGCCGAAACTTACAAAGCGCAGGTTTTCAAAATTCTGGATCCGCAGAAAACCGAAGTGCGTTTCAACAGCGAATGGCTCGCGCCGATGAAGTTCGAAGATGTGGTCCGGCTGTGTTCGAAGTACACGGTTGCGCAAATTCTGGAGCGCGATTATTTCGCCAAGCGCTACAAGGAGGGAGTACCGATCTCGATCCACGAGCTGCTGTACCCGCTGGCGCAGGCCTACGATTCGGTGATGCTGAAGTGCGACGTCGAGATGGGCGGGACGGATCAGAAGTTCAACTTGCTGGTAGGCCGCGAAATCCAGCGCGACTCGGGACAGCCGCCGCAGATCGTCGCCACCACGCCGGTTCTGGAAGGAACCGACGGCGTCGAGAAGATGTCCAAATCCAAGGGCAACTATATCGGTGTTAACGAGCCGCCCAAGATCATGTTTCGCAAAGTCATGAGCATCAGCGACGAGCTGATGTGGCGCTACTACGAGCTGCTTACCGACAAGACCACCGCCCAAATCGCAGAGCTGCGGAAGGGCAACCAACCAATGGCCGCCAAGCAGGCTCTGGCTCGCCAAGTTGTCGCCGATTTTCATTCCGCCGAAGCGGCGCGCGATGCGCAAGCCGCATTCGACCGCGAAGTTCGCGAAGGCCAAGCCCCCGCGGATATGGAAACGGTCGCGGCCCTTCCCGACTGGGGGTCCAGCCTGCCCAAAATTGTTCTTGGAACCGGAATGGTCGAGTCGCGTACCGATGCGGAACGCAAGATAAAGGCAGGCGCGGTCCAAATAGACGGCGAGAAAGTCACAAGTCTTTCTTACAAGATTGAAAAGCCGGTGGTGATGCAGATCGGCAAAAAGTGGAAACGCATCGAGCCGGCGAAGACATGACTCGCCGCCCGTTCGTCTGGAAAATCCGCGATCGCGAGCTGCTCACCGGCGAGCGCACGCTCATCATGGGCGTGCTCAACGTAACTCCCGATTCTTTTTCCGATGGCGGGCACTACCTGGACCCCGACGCCGCATTCGCTCGCGCCATCGAACTTGAAGAGCAAGGCGCCGACATCATCGACATCGGCGCCGAATCCACACGCCCCGGCTCCAAGCCGACCGCGGAAGCCGAAGAACTGCGCCGCCTGATTCCCGTGCTGAAGCGGCTGCGCGGCAAGCTGGCGGTGCCGATCTCGGTGGACACCTACAAATTCGCGGTGGCCGAGAAAGCTCTGGAGCACGGCGCGGAGATTATCAACGATCCTTCGGGCTTAACCTTCGATCCGCAGCTCGCGCGCGCGGCGGCCAACCAAAACGCCGGCCTGATCCTGTGCCACATGCGCGGCACACCCGAAACCTGGGCCAAGCTTCCACCGCTCAAGGACGTGATGGGCACGATCCTGCACGATCTGGACGCATCCGTACATCGCGCCGTCGGCTCGCGCGTCGATCGAGCGCGCATTGCGATCGATCCTGGAATTGGTTTCGGCAAGCGCAAGGAACAAAACGCCGAGATCCTGGCGCGGCTGGACCAGATGGCGAGACTCGATCTGCCTATCTTAGTGGGCGCATCGCGCAAGTCGTTTCTGCCTCAGACCGATCAGACCGCCAAAGAACTGCTGGAGTGCGCCACAGCGGCCGCCGTTACCGCTGCGATCCTGGGCGGCGCGCACATAGTCCGCGTCCATGATGTGGCGGCGATGAAGCTCGTGGTCCAGGTGGCCGACCAGATCCTCAGCTTCGCTGGCACTTCGGACAGTAGTGAGTCCCGCGCTGTCCCACCACGATCCTCCGGATCGCCGTCCCGCAGATAGGACAAGGCTCGCCCGCGCGCCCGTACACCTGATGCTGGAGTTGAAAGCTGCCCTTGGCGCCATCGGCGTCGACGTAATCGGAAATCGACGAGCCCTTCATCCGCACCGCCGTGTTCAGAATGTCGACCATGGCGCGATGTAAACGCGAGGCGCGCGCACGGCTCAAAGTTGACGCCATGGCGCGCGGATGGATGCGCGCTTCAAACAGCGCTTCGTCGGTATAAATATTGCCCATGCCGCGCAGAAACCGCTGATTGAGCAGCAGCGGCTTTACGCGCGCGCGCCGCGACTTCAGCAGCTTCAGAAAATCGTCGAGCGTGATCTCCAACGCATCCGGGCCCAGCGCCGCCGCGCGCTCCAGCAGCTTTGGGCTCCACTCGATCCGTCCGAAGTGCCGGATGTCGTCGTAAACCAGCAGGCCGTGATCCAGCGTGAAGACGGCGCGCGCATAGGGGCCGGGTTCGGAATCGAGCAGCAGCTTTCCCGTCATCCCCAAATGAATGGTCAGAAATCCGCGATCCAGCTCCAGCACGATGAACTTGCCGTGCCGCCGCACCGACTTCACTTCTTGGCCGCGAACTTTCTTGCGCAGCGTTGCGAAATTCTGCCGCACCACGTGCCGGGAGGAGAACCGCGCGTCCGCGATGCGCCGGCCGGTGAGTCGCGGCGCGAGCGTCCGCACCACGGTCTCGACTTCGGGAAGCTCAGGCACGGCGAATACTCAGACGCGGCTGTCGGGATCGAGCAGGATATCGTCTCCTTCGATCTTCACCGCGAATTTGTCCAGCTTGACCGCCGGATCGTAGTCGTTCTCGCCGGTCCGGCAGTCGTAAGCCCATTCGTGCCAAGGACAAACGATCAGGTTTTCCTGCATCGCGCCCTGCCCGATGGGGCCGCCGGCATGCGGGCAGATCCCGGCCAGTGCGTGCACGTCTCCACCGGCGTTACAAACCGCGTAAGAATCCTCGCCCAGCACGACCTCCATCACCGCGCCGGGCGGAAGCTGGGTCAGGGAACCAACCTTCACGAAAGCCATAAATCTTGTTCTACCACGCGAGAGGCGCCTGGGAGTCGTAAAAACGAACCCAACGCAGCGGCGCCGGCACGCGTCATAATTGTTTGGTGGGCCTGCGCCCGATGAAGTTCTTACTGTCTTTTCTTGCGATTACGAGCTCGGCGGTGGCGGGAGAGTACGTCGTTTTGTCTACTGGCTTCAGCATCCACGCCGAAAGTCACGTAATTGATGGCAACGTGATCCGGCTTCAAACCAGCCAGGGCGCGATTGAATTTCCGGCCAGCACCGTCACGGCCGTCGAGCAAGAAGAGTACACGCCGCCTCCGCCGCCACAGGCCCAACCGCCCGCGAGCAAAGCGACGCAGCCCGAGTTGACTCCCCAGGAACTGATCACGCGAGCGGCTATCCAGGCCGGACTGCCGCCCGAATTGGTCCACAGCATCGCGCGGGCCGAATCGAACTATCACAGCGATGCCGTCTCTCCGAAGGGCGCGATTGGTCTGATGCAGCTGATGCCCAATACCGCCTCCGAGCTGAACGCGAATCCTTACGATCCAGCGCAAAACGCCGAAGCGGGCGCGCGTTACCTGCGTGAGCTGCTGCTGAAGTACGAGAGGGATCCGCATCAGGTTCTGAAAGCGATCGCGGCTTATAATGCAGGTCCTGCCGCCGTGGACAAATACAAAGGCATTCCACCGTACGCGGAAACCATCGAGTATGTCCGGCGAGTGCTCCGCGAATACGAGCGTCAGCAAAAGAAGAGTTCCGGCGACTGACCCGCGCGACGAATTCGACAGCCGTTTTCCGACAGATTCCCCGCCCGCAAACCGCTTCGCTTGACCGCGCGCAGCAGCCTCAATTCGTCGCGTTGTGAACCGACAACTGCGTCCTGAGCCAGGAGACGATCATGGGTTCGAGATCGGAATGCTTGGCGAACATCGGCACGCCGTGTTCGGTGCCTTCGTAAATTTTGACCGTCGAGTGTTCGTTCTTCGAAGCCGCCACCGCCTCGCGAATGCCTGTGGCTGCGTTGGTATCGCCTGCGCTGGCCGCGCCGAAGACGGGCAAGGACGGCGTGGAGGAAATGTAAGATCGTGCCGCGTCGCTGGTCACTCCCGACAGCAGCATGAGAGCCTTGATTTCATGATGCCGCGTAGCCAAATCGGAAGACTGGGTGACGCCGCAGCTTGCGCCACCGGCCGCGATGCGGGACTTATCCACGCCTCTCTGGGCCAACAAATACGCATAGGCCGTATCCACATCGCCAGGCCACTTTTGCTGCATCACCGCGCGCCGTGCGGCGGCGTCCGTCAAATGCTCTCCGCCGCTGTCACCATAGCCGCGATAATCCACGGTCAAAACGTGGAACCCGGCGTCAGCCAGGTCTTTCGCCAAACCGTCCCAAGCGTGCCGGTCCATATTGCATTGATGCAGGAGCAGCATGGCCGGGCCCGGCCGGCCGGAAGAAAAGTACGACGCCTTCAAGACAGTCCCGTCGGACGCTTTGATATCGACGTCTTTCTTCTGAACATCGGCCGCGAAGGCCAGAGAAAGCGTCAGACTTACGAGGGCCGCGATCGCGAGTGGTTTCATGGGTTCCTCCATCCGCTAGAAATTATACTCCCGCTGGACGGCCGCCAAGCCAAGCTACCATTGGTGATCGCGAGCCATCGCGGCCAGCTATAATCGGCAGGAGGCTAAAACAAATGCGTTTTCTATTGGCAGGACTGTTGGTGTCGGCTGCGGCGACTGGGCTGGTCGCTCAGACCTCAGATGGCGAATATTATGATGCCTTCTCGCCTTCTACCGCATCGGTTGTGAAAGCCATGCGCGTAACCATTCAGCGCGACCTCGCTGAAGCAGCAGCCAGCATGCCCGCTGAAGAGTACTCGTTCCAACCAACTCCTGAGGTGCGGACCTTCGGCCAACTCATCGGTCATCTGGCGATGGGCAACTTTTTCTTTTGTTCGCAGGTGAAGGGCGAGCGTCCGCCGATTGCGACCAACTACGAAAAAGTCACTGATAAAGCCACTCTCGTGAAAGCGCTCAACGATTCGTTTACCTACTGTGACGGTGCTTATGACGGAACGACGGACGAGAACTTCGGGCAAGTTGTCAAAATGATGGGCTCGAAACCGAGTCAAGCGGCGCGTGGCGCCGTCCTATTCTTCAACACCACGCACAACAACGAACATTACGGCAACATCGTCGTTTACATGCGCATGAAAGGGCACGTGCCTCCGTCCAGCGCGCGCAATCAAGCGGCGAAGTGATGGTGGTGTAGGGCGCGCTCTAGCGGCGCACCCCAACGGCTACGCTTGAGCCTGTCGCGCCTTGGCTTGGGCCGCCAGCGCCGCCTGAATCCCTTTGAAACGCTCGCGTATCGCCGCAATTCTTTGACGGCCGTCCGGCATGGAGTTGACCAGCTTCTCGAGGTTCGCGCCGAATTGCGGTCCAATCGTTGCCTGAATTTCCTTTAACAGCGGCTCGATCTTGGCGAATACAGCCAAATGCTCGCCGTTTGCTTCGTTGAACAGATCCAGACTGATCGCGCCATTGTTTACGAGCGCGGCCGCCATATCCCAATACGTGACCACCATCCGCAGGTGCCCGCTATGCTCGCCCATCAAAGCGCTGTTGAAATCCGCAATCGACTGCGGATTGAACTCGCGGAAATACCAATCGCGCGCTTTGCGCATCGTTTCTTCACGGCGAAGTTCGTACAACTTGAGAATGAGACCGGCTTCATCTTGTTTCGACATGGAAATTTCTCCTGATTTGAGAACATCCGCGCTTGGGGCGCGTGGCAACTCTGTTAGGGTAGCAGAGACAGGCACGTTGGGCGGGTGAACAGGGCAGTTCCACCGCGCTCTAAGGCACGCGGGCATTGGTCAGTTGACCCTACTTGGGCGAGATCACCCATTGGCAGAGGCAAGCACAGCCGCCAATGTAATTATTTTCAATGATTACCGCGATGGCAGAGTTCCTGCGCCTGCGGTTGTTGAGGGAGAAGAACCCTAACAAAGCGATTTCGCATGCCGGCGACACGGCATCCGAAGAGCGTTTCGGGCCGTTCTTCTTACCCCAGAATATCGAACGAGTTTAGAAAGGTGTCCATGTGCGACAAGTGTGTCGAGCTTCAGACGTTGTACTCAGAAACGGCGGACCGATTATTGACGGCTCAAAAAGAACTGGCATGCTTTGGCATGCGTGGCGACGGCGAATTCGAACGGCTCTGGAGGGATTCTGAGGCAGCGCTTAGGATGCTATGGACCCTCCGGGAGCAGATCGCCGCGCACTATAGCTCCCACAGCGAAACCTGCGAGTCCGCTCAGGGTGCCTGACCGCCGGCCGGCATTAGCGCTATGCCGTCTGTCCGAGTTTGCCTGCGCCCTGGCCTGGTTTTTTGGCCGCGCGAGAGGCTTGGCCGGCGACCGCTGCCTCGGCTGGAAATTCGGTCTGTTCATCGGCCATGACGCTCGGGAAAGTGAGCGAAAAGACCGTGCCCACGCCAGCCGAACCGGCTTCCCAACGCGCGGCGCCGTCCAACTGACGCCGCAGGATGTCCACGATCCGGAGCCCGAGCGATTTCGATTCCTTCTTGTCCAAACCGGCCGGCAGCCCCACGCCGTCGTCCGCAATTGTCAGCTTGACCAGCGAGTCTGGTCCGCAGCTCAGCGTCACGAGAACTTCCCCGGCTCGCCCGCCCGGAAAGGCGTATTTCAAGACATTGGTCAGCAGCTCGTTCAAGATCAAACCGCATGGGATGGCTTGACTGAGCCGGAGCCGGACCGGTTCCAGCTCGAAGCGCAGTAAGATGGGCGCCGAATCGGCTCCGTAGGAAAAGAACAAGTCGCGCGCCAGAGCCTCGACATACTCACGAAAGTCCAATTGGTCCGGCTGGTCATGTCCGTCCAGCCGTTCGTGGATAAGAGCCATACATTGCACCCGCTCCTGGCTTTCGCGGAACGCCTTGGCGGCGCCCGCATCCTGCAGCGATTCGGCCTGCATGGCGAGCAGGCTGGATATGATTTGCAAATTGTTCTTGACCCGGTGATGCAATTCCTTAAGGAGGATTTCCTTGGACGCCAAGGCCGCGGCCAGTTCTCTTTGGGTGCGCACCTGTTGAGTGACATCCATCGAGACTATGCCCAGCAGACGCTGTCCGTCCGCCTCGGCGAAAGGAAAGCGGAAAGACACCATCTGGCGCGGGCTCTTGCCGCGCGGAGTTACTTCTTCTAGGGTCCTGGAAGCCTCGCGGTGGTGCAACACGGCCAGGTCGCTGGCGGTCAGCGTAGCGGCAACTTCGGCCGGCCACAGTTGTTGGTTGGTCCTTCCCAGGCACTCGGCCAGCGACAGGCCCCACATCTGCTCGCAGGCATTATTGACATACAGAATGCGACCCTCTTCGTCCTTGATGAGCGCCAGCGCCGGATTGTTGTTCATGAAGGAATAGAAGCGCAATTCGCTGGCGCGCAGAGCCTGGCCGGCGCGCATAGTTTCTTCGCGCAACTGGCGTTCATCGAGCGCCCGGCGAACGGCGGCGCCCAAGCGGCTCAGGCGATCTTTCAGCAGATAGTCCGTGGCGCCCCGGCGCATCATGGCGACCGCGACTTCTTCGCCGATGGCGCCCGAAACAACGATAAACGGGATGTCCAGATCGAGCTGGTGCAGCAAGTCCAGCGCCCGGGGCGCGTCCAGCAGAGGCATGTTGTAGTCCGACAGAATGACGTCAGGCTGCCATCCCAGGTGGGCATTGTATTCCGATTCCGTGTCGACGCGCCGCCATTCCGGATCGAATTGGCTGCGCCGCAGCTCATGGATCATCAGCTCGGCGTCTTCGGGGCGGTCCTCAAGAATCAAAACGCGGATATTGGTAGACATGGGTCGATTCCTTTCGCGGATCTGCTTCTATCCTTTTTCAATCACAGTGGCCTGGGCGGGCGGCGCGGCTTGCTCTTCCGGCGTCGACAAGGCGTCCGGCGCCGGGGAGTTTCCCGCTTCCGCGGCACCATCCGCCGGCAGCGTGAAGTAAAATGTCGCTCCTTGATTCAACGCGCCCTCGGCCCAGACCCTTCCGCCATGCCGGGTGACGATGCGGAACACGGTGGCCAGCCCCACGCCGGTTCCCTCGTACTCTTCGGCCCGGTGCAAACGCTGGAAAACGCCGAACAGTTTGCCGGCGTAGCGCATGTCGAAGCCCGCGCCGTTGTCGCGAACGTAGTAGACCTGGCAGTCGCCGTGCACGCCGTCCGGCGCAACGCTCGGGCGACCGCGGGTCTGATGCTCGATCTGCACGAACTGAACGGAGCCGACCTCGATTTGGGCGGAGGGGCATTTGCGCGTATATTTAAGGGCATTTGACAGCAGATTAAAAAACACCTGCCTGAGTAAAACGGGATCGCCCTGGCAGGGAGCAAGTTCACCGATCTTGATTTGCACCCGGCGGTCTTGCTGCTCGGCGGCGAGGTCCACCAGCGCCTGCCGGATTAATTCACCGGGCGCGACGGGTTGTTTGCTCAAGGCCTGGCGTCCCAAGCGGGAAAAAGCGAGCAAGGCATCGATGAGATTACCCATCTGGAGCGCATTTTCTCTGACGATTCCCAGGTAGCGTTGCGCTTCTGGGTCGAGCTGCGGCGCGTATTCTTCCAGCAGGATGCGGGAAAAACCGTCCACGGCGCGGAGCGGGGCGCGAAGGTCGTGCGAGACCGAGTAGGCGAAGGCCTCCAACTCCTTGTTGGCAGCCTGCAATTCGACCGTGCGCTCCGCCACGCGTTTTTCAAGACTCTGGTTAAGTTCGCGGATTTTTTCCTCGGCCTGTACGCGATCGGTAATATCGGCGGACGTTCCCACCCATTCCTGCACCTGACCGTCCTCATCGAGCACTGGGACGCCCTGCACCGCCATCCAGCGGAATTCACCGTCATGCCGGCGCAAGCGATACTCGGTTGCGTAAACGCTGCGACTCTTGAGCGCCTTGGACCAAAGATCCTCAGTGCGTTCGCGATCGTCAGGATGAACAGCGTTGAGCCGGCCCCAGCCTCGAATTTCGTCGAGGCTTTGTCCGGTGAACTCGCACCAGATGGGTTGATCCTCCACCATCTCACCCCGCGCGTCCGTGGTCCAGACGATTTGCGTGACGGCGCGGACCAGCGAGCGGTAGCGCAACTCACTCCGCTCCAGAGCCTGTTGGGCGCGCTTCCGCTCGGTGATGTCGCGCGCAATCGTCGCCGCTCCCACGATGACGCCGCCATCGTCCCGAAGCGGTGAAATTGTCACCGCAACGAAGATCTGCTGGCCGTCTTTCCTTACGCGCTCGGTTTCCAAATGCTCGATTTTTTCGCCGAGCGCGAGGTATTCGAGAATCTCGGCAAGCTCGTCGCCGCGATCCGGAGGCATCAAACGTAAAATTGACTGGCCCACCATCTCCTCGGCCGAATAACCATAGATCCGTTCCGCCCCTTGGTTCCAGCTCAGAACGATGCCATCCAGGTTCTTGCCGATGATGGCATCTTCGGAACACTCGACAATGGAGCCGAGCAAGCGCGACTCCTCGGCCGCACGTTTGCGTTCCGTAATGTCGCGGCAAGTCCAAACGCAGTGCGTGTAGTCACCATGGGGGTCGGCCAGCGGCCTGAAATTGAACTCCGCCCAAAACTCCGATCCATCCTTACGGCGGATCTTCTGTTCCAGATCGGGTGGACACTTGTGTTCGCGGCCAGGGCGAGGACGCTCAATGAGAAGAGGGTTTAGGCGAGGCCCGTACAGTAGCGCGAGAGCCCCTGCCCGCAGTTCCTGGAGCGAGTAACTGGTCATCCGCTCGAAAGCGGGATTCACGAAGATCGGTTCGGGACGACAGTGCTCTCCTTCGCCGGGCTTGACGATAAGAATGCCGTCACTGGTCTGCAAAATCGAGGACTCGATCAGCCGCAACCGCTCCTCAGTGCGCCGGCGTTCGGTGGTATCGGTAAAGAATAGCGACAGTCCATGCGGCGATGGATAGCAGCGCACCTCGAACCAGGCATTGAGCGGTGGACCGTAAAAGGCCTCTACCTGACCCGGAACATTCTCCGCAACGGCCTTACGGTAGGTGGCGCCGAAAGGCGAGTCCGCCGCGAGCGGCCACAATTCCCAAAGATTCTTGCCCAGCAGCTCCTGGGGTGCTTTGCCCACCATGCGCGCGGCCGCTCGATTGATGTAGGTGTAGTTCCACTCCCGGTCGAAGGTGTTGAAGCCGTCACTGATGCTGTCCAGCATCTCGGCAGTCCTATGCTGGGCTTGGGCGAGTCGGCTTCTGGAGCGCTTCACCAACTCGGAGAAAACACTCGCCATGACCCCGGTCAAAAGGAGACCGGCCAGACGCTCCAGGTCCCGGTCGTCAGTCACCGCGAAAGACCCAACCGGCTCGATAACAAAATATTGGGCCTCCAGCACACACAAAATGGTGGCGAGGAGTCCCGGGCCGAGGCCGCCTAGGATCGCGGCGGCAACGACGAATGGGGCATACCAGATGAGCCCTACGGAGCGGGGCACTACGAACCAGAAGCGTCCGATCTGGGCCGCGGTTGCCAGCGCGATAGCGGCGGCATAGATTGCCGAACGGGTTTCAAGTCTTACTCTGATCCAGTGCATGCGGCCTCTCATTCAACAGCAGCCAATACAGCCCGAGCTGTCGCACCGTCTCCGTGAACTTCGCAAAGTCGACTGGTTTGACAATGTAGCTGTTAACGCCCAGCTCGTAACACAAATACAGATCCTGATCTTCGCGCGAGGAGGTGAGCACCACCACCGGAATCGACTTGGTGCGCGGATCCGCCTTGATTTTTCCCAGCACTTCCAGGCCATTCAGCTTGGGCAGCTTCAAATCCAGCAGAATCAGCCGGGCGGGATATCTGGCTGGCGCATTTCCATTCGTGCCGAACAGGAACCCCAGTGCTTCCTCTCCGTCGCGCGCGATCTTGATGTTGTTGGCGAGATTGTGCTTCTTGAGCACATGCATGGTCAATTCCGCATCCGACGGATTGTCTTCCACGAGCAATAGTTCCACCGGTTGTTCGGGCATGTCGCAAGGGCTCATTTTCGGTCGCCCGCGGCGAATGATTCCCTGGCCCACCCGAGCAAGTCCCATTTCGTAAAATGATGCTCGGAGGCCGGCTCTAAAGCTTCGCCCGCCGCGGCCTCGCGTGGCTCGGAATAGCCGCTGAGCAATCGGACGCCGATGCCCGGCCGGACGGCGGCCATCTGTTCGGTCAACCAGTCGCGCGCTTCATCGCCCCTGGGGAGATTGGCAATCACCAGCGGGATGGCGCCTGCATACAACTCAGCCAGCAGCACCGCCTCTTCGCAACCCGCCGCGGCCAGCAATCGGTACCCATTGCGCTCGAAATGGTTGTGAAGCAGACGCCGGACCTCCGCGTTGGCGTCCACCAAAAGGATGGCCGGTTGATCCAGCTTGGGTGGGATGGCGCCGGCCGCCGCTGCTTCCACCCGCGGAAGATACAGATCGAAGACGGCCATATCGCGGCGCTCCAGGCGCGCGGATAGCAACCCGCCCATCTTCTTCACCAAATTGTAGGCTGAGTGCAAATCTTGCGATGTGCTGGTCCAGGTCGGCTCGAAGACCTGGTCGATCGCGCGCGCATCTTCGGCGGTCGCGTAGGAAACGCGTACGCGAATGGAGTGAATTATCTGTTCCACCTCGGCGCCGGACAGCTCCACCACCAGCGTGCTGTCGCTTTTCATGCGGCTGCGGGCGTGCAACAGGATGCTCACCAGCGCCCTGGTAAGCTGCCACTCGTCGGCTTGAGCGCCGGCTGATTCCAAATCCAGCGTCACCTGAAGCCGCGGCTCAATCTGTTTCCAGGCGGTCTCCAGTCTCTTCAACACGTCACAGACATCCACGCGCTGCGGATGCACCTCCGGTGTTTGGAGGAAGGCGCGCAAGCGGCTGGCGGTGGCCAGAGCGTCGATAGCGGCCCGCTCGATGGTTTCCACTTCCTGGCGCATGGGACTTCCCGCCGGCAGCGCGGCCAGCAGCCGGGGACTCTCCTCAACCACGTGCACCCACTCGCCGAGTTGCCCGGCAATTCCCTCCGCCAGGCGCGTAAGAGCGTCGTGTTTCCGCTCCTCGCGCGCTTGCTCCTGGTCGAAGAGCTCCCGCGTCACGTCGGAAAGCGCCACCACCGTTCCCTCGACCCGCCCGTCGCGCCAGCGCGGCGCGACACTGCCTTCAATTGCGAAGCTGCGCTTGGTGTCGCGCTTATGATAGATGCCTTCAGGCAGCGTGACCGGCTGGCCGTGAAGCATGGCCACAGGCACGAAGTCCTGAACCGGGCTTCCGCTCTCGCGATAGTAGAGCCGCAGCAGCTCCCAACAAGAGCGTCCCAGCGCATTGTCGGCGACCCAGCCGGTGAGGTCCTCGGCACGCGAGTTCAAATAAGTGACCCGGCCTTGACCGTCTGTCACCAGCACCGCATATGGAACCGCCGAGAAGCTGGCGATCGCCCAGTCCCGTTGCGCCCGAATGTCGCGTTCGTAACGATGCTTGGCGAGGGCCATCTCAATGGAGCCTTTCAGGCTGGCAGCCGCGATGGGCTTTTTGATGTAGCCGAACGCCTGACTCCGGCCCGCGCGTTCCAGCGTGTCCCGGTCCTCGTAGGCGGTCAAGAACACGACCGGTATGTCAAGCTGCTGGCGCACCTGATCGGCGATCTCGATACCATCCACACTTCCTTTGAGACGGATGTCCATCAGCACGAGATCGGGGGAAGTCTTACGAATTAATTGCAGTGCTTTATGAGCTGAATCCGCGGTGCCTGGAACGGCGTAACCGGCGGTCTTGAGCCGCGCCTCCAGGTCGGCGGCGATCAGGCCTTCGTCTTCAACGACGACAATTTTGTGCTTGACACCCTCTGCTGCCACACGAGCCTCCTCATGAGGTCGCCAGCACGACCGTTAGGTCCGTCACGCATGGCAGGTATCCGGAGTCGGACTGAGCTTAGCACGCCTGGGTCCAGCAGCTCGCGTCTTGTTCTTTTTGTCAAAACTGGGGCGTTTTCGTCCGGACGGGCTTCTTGAACGCTAATCCATTCATTACCAAGCTCTTATGAATCACAAAGTCGTCGTCCAGGCGCAAAGGGGTTGCGTTTCTTAGGTCCTGGATTGCTTGTGACTTCGGGTAAAAAGGCCCCACCCTGCGTGAAGAGGCCCTTCGGCCCTGCGCGAAAACGCGTCAAATGCCGCTCCACCCTTGCGGCTTCAATCCAACAGATGACCCAGCTTTTGCTTCTTCGTGCGCAGATATCCTTCAGTAGATTCGTGCGGCGCCACGATGCAGGGAATGCGTTCCACCACTCGAATCCCGGCACGCTCGAGCGCCGCAATCTTGTCGGGATTGTTGGAAAGCAGCCGCACGCGCGCGACATGGAAGTATTGGAGAATTTCGCCCGGCATGCGGTAGCCGCGCAGGTCCGCCTCAAAGCCGAGCCGTTCGTTGGCTTCCACGGTGTCGGCGCCGCCGTCCTGCAATTCGTAAGCGCGCAGTTTATTGAGCAGGCCGATCCCGCGCCCTTCTTGATGCTCGTAGATCAGCAGCCCGCGTCCTTCTTCGGCGATTAGGTTGAGCGACAGCTCGAGCTGCGAACGGCAATCGCAGCGCAGGCTATGAAACACATCGCCGGTCAGACACTGTGAGTGGATGCGCACCAGCGGCGGTTCGTCTCCTGCCGTTGGATCCCCCATCGCCAGCACCACGCACTCTTCGATCTGATCCCCGTAGATGCCCTCGAAGCCATAGATGCGGAAACGCCCAAAACGGCTGGGAAAATTAGCCTCGGCAACCTTGGTAAGCATGGCAGGGATGGCGCTTTCATTATAGTCGCGGAGTGTAACAGGTGCTACCGCGGTTGGTCAGGGAGTAAAACGCAAGACTGCCGCATACTTGCCGATGAGTGTTGTAGAAGTCTGGCCAGACCTGTCGAGGTTGGCCAGTCATGAATATGAAACCTAAAGGGCAATTGACCATCGGCCAGCAATTCACGCTGGGATTCTTCGGGATAATGCTTTTGCTGGCGGCATTAGGATATTCGGCCCGCAACGGGATCAACCGGGTTGGAGGCGAGTTGAGTGCCGCCGTGAATGTTACGGCCCGGAAGATCGCCCTGGTTGGAGATCTGCGGGCGGGTTTCCAAAACATGCAGGTATATGCACGCCGCACGCAATTTGCCTTCGTAGTCAATCACCTGGTCCAGACCAACGAGAAGTTCGGGGCCACGGTGGCATGTTCCATGTGTCATACGCTGGAGAACCGCCATACGCGCGAAAGCGAGTTGGGTGCGATGGCTGCGAGCGTGAAGAAGATCATCGCGCAACTCGAACCGCTGGTAACGACCCAGAGTGAGAAGAAAGGCCTGGCGGCCGTCGAGAGCGGAATCGACCAGTATGTGCCGCTCTTCAGTCAATATCTGAAGCTGACCGAACAGAATCAATTCGACGACGCCCATGGCATCCTGCGAGATCAGATGTCTCCCATTGTGGACCAAGTCGATCACGTCATGACCGAGTTGCGGGATGAGGAACACAAGTCGCTCGAATTGGCGGACGGGCGCGCGCACCACACCATTACCACGACCCAGCGGACGGCGTTCACTGTCCTGGGGGTAAGTCTGCTGGTCGGGTTGGCGGTGTTTCTGATTGTCACCCGTACGGTACGGCGGCTGCGGCGCGTGGCGGCGGAGTTGAGGCGGGGTGCTGAAGAAGTAGCGAGCGCCGCGGCCCAGGTTTCTCAAGCCGGCCAAACCGTGGCGCAAAGCGTTTCCGAGCACGCCGCCGCGCTGGAACAGACCTCGGCTGCAACCGAGGAGATCAGAGCCGGCGCCCAAACGAACTCCGAGGCGGCCACCGAAACGGTGAGTCTTTCGACGGATCTCAACCAGCGCATGCTCGAAACCAATGCGGCGCTGGAACAAATGATGTGTGCTATGCGCCAGATGGGTGACAGCAGCCAAAAAATCTCGAAAGTTATCCGTCTGATCGAGGAGATCGCTTTTCAGACCAACCTGCTGGCATTGAATGCCGCCGTCGAAGCGGCCCGCGCCGGCGAGGCTGGATTAGGCTTTGCCATTGTGGCCGACGAAGTGCGGCAACTGTCGCGGCGCAGCTCGCAGGCGGCTCGCGACACCGCCGCGCTGATAGAGGAGTCAGTCGGCAAATCCAAGCTTAGTATGGACGCCGCTGATGCCGTGGTCGATTCGGTCCGTTCCATCACGGGCAGCACCACTCGCGTTGGCACTCTGGCCGCGAAGGTTCGCACCAGCAGCTTCGATCAGTCGCAGCATTTGGAACAGATGGCGCACGCCATATCTCAAGCCCAGGCCAGCGTACAGTCCACGGCATCGGCTGCCGAGCAAACCGCGGCCGCAGGAGAACAATTGCAGGCGCAGTCCGGTGAACTGGAAGGAATCGCCGACCGGCTCATCTCGGTTTCAGGGAGCTGATGGACCGAACCCTCCCGCGCTACTGTGCGGATGTTAGCGCCTTCAAGTAGCGGTAATAAAAATCGACGCCGTCATAGAAGGAGCTCGCTCGCACGCGTTCATCTTTGCCGTGCGCGCGGACGTCGTCCTGGTCGATCGCAATGCCGCTGATTCCGTAGCTGGGAATGCCGGCTGCCATGGTGTAGATGCTGTCGGATGCGCCCGTGTCCATGATGGGAATCACCGGCGCTCTCGGCCACATGGAGTCCGTTACGCTCTCGAGCGGCCGCAAGATCTCCGGCGGCGGCATGACGGGCGCAAAACCTTTTCTCTCGGGGATCCGATCGAGAACGTTACCGGCGTCATCCACGTATCGCACCGTGATAGCCGGATCATTGAAGGTGTGCATCAAGACTTGCCGGACCTCTTCAATGGAGTGGCCAGGTAGAATCCGGCAATTCACGTTGGCTTGCGCCAGTTGCGGCAGCGCGTTGTTGGCATGACCCGCATTGAGACGCGTTGCGACGCAGGTGGTGTGGGTCATGGAGTTGTAGCGCGGATCCTGGGACAGGCGCGCGATGGCCGCCTGATCCGGCGGCGTCTTGACAATGGCCTTCATGTCGGCGGCCCGCTGGCCGGTCTCGAGAGCGGAGCGCTTTTCGAAATAGCCCCGCGTCACGGCATTCAGCTCGAAGGGGAAGGGCGAATGCTCCAGCCGGGAGAGCGCGCCGGCGATGTGATAAATGGCGTTGTCCGGAACAGGCAACGAGCTGTGGCCGCCGGGATTCGTGGCCGTGAGCTGAAAATCGGCGTAGAGTTTCTCGCTGGCCTCGATGTCGACGTTCACCGGTTTGCCGTGTTCGGTGGTGACGCCGCCGGAGTCCGGATTCAGCGCGAGCTCGGCGTCCACCAGCTCGCGATGATTTTTCAGCAACCAGTCGACGCCGTTCGATTTTCCGCCCTCTTCATCGGCGGTGAGCGCCAATATCAGGTCGCGGTCCGGACGATAGCCCTCGCGGCGAAAGCGGATGAACGTGGTCACCAGCACGGCGTCGTTGTCCTTCATGTCCTGGGTGCCGCGCCCGTAGAAATAGCCGTCTTTTTCGACGAATTGGAAGGGATCGGTGGTCCAGTCCTCGCGGCGTGCCTCCACCACATCCAGATGGCAGATGATCAAGATCGGGCGGCGCGCGCCGCTGCCACGCAGACGAATGACCAGGTTCTGCTTGCGATCATTCGGCCCGACCACCTGGACATCGGCGGCAGGGAAACCAGCATCCAACATCCGCTTTGCCATGGCTTGGCTAGCGGCCGTGACACTCCCCACTGAATCGGTGGTATTGATTTCGATCAACTGCTGGAAAATGTCGTGTGCCAGGGCGCGCGTGGCATCGTCCAGTGGAGCGGCGGATGCGAGGGCGCAGAAGAAAAAGACTACGGTCCGAAGGGAGCGCATGTGCGTAACGATCATGCTGGCAAAATCGGGCGGGCAAAGTAAAGCGGCCTGCGCCTGGATACAATAAGACCCAGCAGTTAATGACCAATAGGAGTGACCCATGAAGCGTCTCGTCCTCGGCTCCCTAGCCGCCGCATTGGTGATCGCGCTGTCAGTCGCGACAGCCTCGGCCGCACCCAATTGTGAGGCTCTCACCAGCCTAACGCTCGCCAATACCACCATCACTGCCGCTCAGTCTCTGGCTACTGGCACTTTTACGCCGCCCGAAGCTGGCCGAGGAAACCGCGCCATCGACAACCTGCCGGCTTTTTGCGAAGTCCACGGTCTGTTGAAGCCGACCCCCAATTCGTCCATCCATTTCGAGGTTTGGCTGCCGGCCGACAATTGGAACCGCAAGCTCCAGGTGGTGGGCAATGGCGGCTTGGCCGGGACCATCAGCTATCCGGCCATGGCGGCGGCGCTCCGCAACGGTTTCGCCACGGCCAGCACCGACACCGGACATACGACGACCGAACCGCGCGTCTGGCTTCAGGACCGCGAGCGTCTGATCGACTACAGCTACCGCGGGCTGCACTTGACCACCGTGGACGCCAAGGCCATCGTGGATGCTTACTACAGCCAGCAGCCCAAGTATGCCTACTACAGCGGCTGCTCTACAGGCGGCAAGCAAGGGCTTATGGAGGCGCAGCGCTACCCCGCCGATTTCGACGGCATCCTGGCGGGCGACGCGGCCAACTTCTGGACGCACCAGATGGTCAGCGAGGTGTGGGATGGCGTCGTCACCAGCACGCCGGAAACGAATCTGCCGAAAGAAAAGTTGCAGCTGGTGCAAAACGCAGCCCTGGCCGCCTGCGATGCGCTGGATGGCGCCGCCGACGGCTTGGTCAGCGATCCTATGCGCTGCCATTTCGATCCTGGAAAGCTGCAGTGCAAGGGTGCGGATTCGTCCAGTTGCCTGACCACAGCGCAAGTGGACGCGGTGCGGAAAATCTATAGCGGCCCCATGAACCCGCGCACCGGTAAGAATATTTATCCCGGCTTTTATCCTGGCGCCGAACTCGGCTGGGCTCCCGGCACGGTGATCAATCGCACCAAGACGTCCGGCGTCAGCTCCAACGATTTCTGGAGCTACGCACTGTTCCACAAGCCGGACTGGCAGTTCCGCACTTTGGACTTCGATCGCGACGTCCAAACGCTGGACGAGAAGTTCGCCCCACTCATGAACGCCACCGATCCCAACCTGGAAGAATTCCGCAAGTTGGGCCACAAGCTGATTTATTATCACGGCGCAGCCGATCCGTTGATCCCCGCGCAGAACGGCGTGAATTATTACGAAACGGTAGTGGCGGCGCAAAAGGGACTGGAGCGCACACAGGGATTCTACCGGGCGTTTCTGGTCCCCGGCTTGTATCATTGCGCGGGCGGACCCGGACCCATCGCCTTCGGCACGTCCGAGCCGCCTCCTCCGTCGCAGGTGGATGCCGAGCACGACGTTATGCGTTCGCTCGAACGCTGGGTCGAGCAAGGCGGCGCGCCCGCGAAGATCATCGGAACGAAATACGTGGACAACGATCCCGCCAAGGGAGTGGCCTTCCAGCGGCCACTGTGTCCGTATCCGCAGGTGGCCAAGTACAAGGGCTCCGGCGATATGAAAGATGCGGCCAACTTCACCTGCGCGGTATTGAAGTAGTTTCGGCGGTCAGGAGCGAAGAACCGCTAAGCCAGAGCCCAAATCCGCAGCCAAAGGGATCACCGTGTTGAGTCTGGTGATCTCGAGCACGCGTTGAACCATCGGCGCGGCGCCTGTCACCACGAAGCGTCCGCCCGAAATCCTGACGATGTAGGTATAAACGCCCACGATGAATGCGATCCCGGTCGAGCCGATCGCCGGAACCGCCTGGAAGTCTGCCAGCACTCGGCTGCAGTTCAATTGTTTGATGTCCTCGATCTTGGCCAGGACGTAGTCCGCATCCAGGCCGGCCAGCAGGGAGCCATGACAGCGAAGGATGCAGACCTCGCCTTGCCGTTCGATCTCAATGCTCGCCGGGCGAGCACCACGCGACACTGTTTCACGGCTCGTGACAGTGCAGTTGCTTGGAGCCATTATTCTGTCCTCTAAGGATGAAAGCGCGAATGAGGAAAGAATCCCGCCGTTTAGGAACCCATGGTTGCCGGATGTGCCAGGCGCTTCGATGCCAAAGAACGCACGATGCTGAGAAAATCCGACGACGTAAAGAAAGGTTTGTTACTCAGGGCTCTCTGGAGTTGCGCCGGCCCAGAGGGCGAGGGAATGATCAGATCGCTCGCGCCTGACAGCGAAACGAGCCAGAAGAGTTCAAGATTTATGCCTGGAATCCTGAGGAACCTCAGATCGTAGTTGGCGGTTTGAACCTGGGGCAGAGAGTCAAGCGCTTCCGAGTCCGTAAGCGAATTTGATGCGCGGGTTCCAAAGGTAAGTGCCGTCATTTTGAACGCTGAGTGGCGAAAGGCGACATAGCAGGCCACCAATGGGCCCGGCATGGTTCCAGCGAAGCAGCGCCAGGCGACCGATTTTGCCGCTTTGAGATCCTTTCCAGCTTGAAGATCACTCAGCCCGAGTACAAAGACCTCTTGCCAGTCATGGTCGGGAGTCAGGTGCGGGCCCAGGACATCGGGGTACGTTGGCAGAGTGGCAGAGCGGCTAAGCTGGACCTCATGAGCGACCGTGCCGACGGGTCCAAAGCTTGGTCCCGCCAAGAACGCCGGGAGCCCGTCGCGGAGTGCATCGATAACCAGAGGCGAGGGAAGAGGTTTGTTCAGAGCCATGCGCAAGTCCTACTTCTAAGGATGAACCAAGAACGTGGCGGACCAGGTGCCATCCTGATCGTAGAAATCCAACAAGTCGTCATAGTCGATATACGAAGCACTCCCACTCGGCGCCAGCGGATCCGCAACCAGCACCTGCTGTACACCCGTACTGAACTCGCGATATCCATCGATGGCGATGAAGTGTGCTTGCCCGTTGGACCATTGGATCCTAACGCCTATGGGATGTCCCTCAGAAAGCTCGGACTTAACTTGATCGAATGACACACTGCTATCCACGATCTTGCCCAGATTCTGAGTGACCTTCAAAGCATCTTGCAGGGTTGCCGGCACATTGCATGCGGTTGGATTGTCGCAGCAGTTCGTCCCTGCGGGGATGGATTGTTCCATGGTTAGAACGGGGTGTGCGATGGTGCACTGGGTGAGCGCGGAACTGGGAGAGAAGAAGGTTTTGATGGCCTGCGAAACCGCGGCCCAGCACCATTCCGACTCTTGCTGCTGTTGCATGACGAATACTGCACCTTGCGCTTGTTTCACTTTGGGCGGCATGATTGTGGCTCCTCCGATGTGGAGTCTACTATTTCTGGCCGGCAGCCGGCGGGGTGTTCAGGGCCTGCACCGGAATGGCGGCGACCATGCCGGCGGCACCGATGACGATAGGTCCGATGACCAGCACTGCCGCTCCGGGCGCGCCGCCCCCGCCGGGACCTGGACCGGCGAGCAGACCAGAACCACCGCCGGGACCTGGACCAGCAAGCTGGCCGGCGCCACCGCCACTTTTGGGCGCGTCTTGCGGAGCCTGCGACGTGCCCAAGAGGCCCGACGCATCAACGACGATCGGTCCAATCACTAGCGCGCCCGAGCCGAGTCCGCCTCCGCCGGGACCGGGCCCGCCTAGCAATCCACTGCCGCCGCCGGGACCGGGTCCGCCCAGGAGTCCACTGCCGCCGCCTGCTTTGGGACCTCCTAAATTAACTCCGCCCGTAACTTGGCCCAGATTACCGCCATCCTGTGTGCCCGGGTTGACTGCGAGTATGCTGACACCGCTAGGTCCAACCGTTATCCTGATCTCGATCGCCATGGATTCCTCCTATTTGATCTGCCGGCTCGCTAAGAGTTGCTGAAACTGAGGGTCGTTTTGTAAGCCCGCCAGATCCGCATCGAGACGCACGTCAGCCAAGACTTGATCCGGAGAACCGACTAAAATGGCAAGCGCTTTGGATCGCTCGCCGAGAGCATCATATGTCTTCACCGCCATGTCCCGAGTGGGCGCATCATCCGGTGATACCTGCAAGGCCTGAGCGATTTCCGATTCTGCCCGATTGCTGTCTCGGAGCTTGGCGCAAAGATACGCCAAGCGTGACCGCACCAAGCCATCCCGCGGGTTTTCGGTGATCTCTTTCTCGGACAATTCCAGGCCGCGGCGGAAGGCGCGCTGGGCATCGGCGTCCCGGTTCGCCAACTGGTAAGCGATTCCGAGATTTGTCCACCACAGGCATTGCTCAGGGAAATGTGCCAGAGCGCGCAAAAGATATGGGATCGCCTCTTGTGGCCTGTGCTCGTATAACAGAACTACACTCAGGCCGCTTAGAGCATTTGAGGTCTCCTTAAGCGCCAGGGAGGACCGCAACTCGCGTTCGGCCTCAGGAAACCGCCCCGTAGTGACATAGGCAGTGGCGAGCGCGTAGTGTGCGGAGGACTCGTCCGGGGCCAAAGCAACCGTGCTTTCAAATTCTTTGGCTGCCTCGCGGAATTTGCCATGTTGGAAATAGAATGCGCCGAGAGCCTGGTAGTTGCGATAGTAAGCCGGGTCGACCTCGATCGCTTTGCGATATGCTGCCAACGCGTCGTCAATGCGATTATTGCGTTCGAAGACCTGGCCCAGTCGCCGGTAGCCGTCGCTGTCTCCGGGCGCCAGTTCAATGGCTCGGCGGAATTCCGCTTCGGCCAGTTCGTACAGGCCCGAATTCTCCAGCAAGATTCCATCGATGCGGTGTACCGCAGGCAAATCGGGGTTACGCAACTCGGCCTGCCGCGCGGAATCGGTGGCGCGTTCCAGCCAGACTTGATCTCGAATGAGGTAGTACTTGAACCACTGCGCCTCCGCGAGTCCCGCGTAGGTGAGGGGTGAATCGGGATCGGCGGCGACGGCGCGCTCCAACGACTCGAGAGCGGAATCCACGCCACTGTCGCGGCGTACGAATTTGATGCCCGCCAGATAGTCCTGCTTCGCGGCCGCGTTCACCAGCACGTTCGATCCTAGCGGAGGCAAGTGGAGAGTTCCAGTTACAAAACCCGCCAGAGCTACGGGCGCATAACGCATCTGGCGCGGCGTGTACTCGGCCTTCCAATCTTTGTTCGGTCCGCCCCGAGTGTCCGCCAGAGTAGCGTGCAGCAGAACGTTGTTGCCTTCGGGCTCCAATGTCAGGCGGAGCACATGCGTGGCTGCGAATATTGACCGGGCGCTCTCGACCGTCCCAGCGTGCCGGCTGAACATCTTCTTTAGCGGAATGATTGTCAGTCTGGCAACCTTGCCGCCGGACAAGCGGCTTAGTTGCTGGTCGGTTTCCTGCGACAACTGAGTCGAGACGGGAGCGAGCGCGGGCGGAGAAACCGCCGGCAGCATCGCCAAGCGCCACGAGTCCTTTGGACCTGACGTTCCTTGATATGTCACGGCCCAGGTGATGATCGCGAGCAGGGCCGCCGCAGCCACGAACCAACGCCAGGAACGCTTGGGCGCCAGGGCTTGCGCCACCTGCTGGGCGTCCTGAAATCGTGCCAACGGGTCCGGATCGAGACACCTCGCGAGAACGCGGTCCCATTTCGAATCGACGCCTGCGGGCTTCGCGGTGAGCCGCTGCTCCCAGGACGTCTCGGCTGGATAGGGGCGACGTCCGGCCAACAGCTCATAGAGCATGACGCCGAGGGCATACACGTCGGAAGCGGGCGACGCGGCTTCGCCTTTCCACAGTTCGGGCGCCATGTAATCGGGCGTGCCGCAGCGCTCCCCGGATTGCGCCATTCGCTGATCGGCCTCGGGTTGGCGGGCCAAGCCGAAATCCGTGATCACGGCGCGTGTACTTCCTTCCGGCCCGGCCGTCAGAATAACGTTGTTGCACTTGAGGTCGCCATGTATTACGTGGTTGCGATGCGCCTCCGCGAGTCCGGCGCAGAGCTGAAGTGCGATCGCGCGCGCTTCGGCTGACGGCAGCGAGCCGCGGCGCAGCCGCTCAGCGAGCGTCTCGCCGTCCAGAAACTCCATGGTGATAAAATCCGTTTCGCCTTGGGACGTCAAGGCGGTGTGGATCTCAAAAATCTTGCAGACGTTGGGATGGCTGATAGCGGTCGCGTTGCGAACCTCCGGAGGCAGACGCTTGCGGAAGCCGGTCTTACTGCACTTGAGCGCGATGCGACGCTCCAGCTTTTCGTCCGTCGCTTCGTAGACGATGCCCATGCCGCCCTGGGCCACTTCGCGCACGATACGGAAGCGATCGCAGAGCAGCTGGCCGGGCTCGAAAGGATGCTCGTTGTCCACAGGCGCATATAGTGGATCCAGCAGAAATCCGTTCATGCGCTCTTCCCACTCGACGTAATGGGAGACCTTGGTGAGCAACTCAGTGTCGCCGGCGCAGGCAGTTTCCAGGTACGCCGTGCGTTCCTCCGCCGGACGGCTCAACGCCAGGTCCACCAGGTTCATCACCAGGTCGTCATCCTGCACTTTGTTCGGCATTGAGCGACTCCGTGTGCTCGAACAGCCATTGCCGCGCGTCGCGCCACATGCGTTGCATGCTGCGAAGCTTGAGGCCTAACGTCTCGGCGGCCTCTTCGTCGGTCAGTCCCAGAAAGTATTTCAATTCGACCAGCGTGCACCACTCCGGCTTGGTTTGAGCGAGGTCGTCCAAGAGACGGTCCACGGTGATTGCCAGGTCGACTTTGGCGCTGCCGGCGGGAAGCAGATGGTCGATCCCTTCCAGGGCGACGAACTCGGCGCGCGGACGGCCGCGGGCATGATCGATCAGGTATCGGCGCATGGCTCTAGCAGCTATAGCGTAAAAATGCTGCCGACTCTGCCAATCCCGATCTTTGGCTCCCACCATGCGGATGTAGATCTGGTTGACCAGCTCGGTGGGTTGCAAGGTGTGGCCCTTGCGCTCGCCCCGCATCAAGTGGCGAGCCAGACGCCGCAAATTGGGCAAAACTAACGCGAATAGTTCGTTTTCTGCTTCGCGGCTCCCGTCGCGCCACTTATGCAGTAATCCCGTAATATCCGCGGTTTGGTCGGGCATGTTGACTTACCGCCGGTGGCAAGTATCGTATCACATCCTTATCTAGGCTCAGTCCAGGAACCCTCCTTTGCCGCGCCACAAGTCGGCGCAGGCGGACTTTTTCAGCCGGACGCGCTTACCATGGCGAGGCTTCGCAGCCTGATTCAAAGCGATACGAAAAAGGAGATCAGTATGAAACGATTTTGCTTAGCAGTGGGACTGCTTACCGTGGCATTTTCGATGGGCGTCCAGGCACAGGTCCTGGATGCGCGCGCCGAAGTTCCCTTTGACTTTTGGCTGGGGCAGCAGCTGATGCCCGCCGGAGGCTATTCCGTCTCCCACCTGGCCAGCGGAGTGGTGTTGCTCCAAGGCGAGAAAGACCACAGGGGAGCCGCTGCCATGTTACTGGCCCAACGCATCTCGCGCAAGGATACACAAGCCGACGGCAAGTTGGAGTTCATCCGGTACGGCAACGTCTATTTCCTCTCGAAGATATGGAATCCCCGTCAGCGAGAAGGCTACGGCATCCCGAAGAGCACCAGGGAAAAGGAGCTAGCCAGCCGCAGCGTTCCGTCTAAAACGGACATTGCTCTCGCCACTAAGTGAGGGTGCGTGTCTCGGGATGGCCGGGAGCGGCAAGATCGATTCGCCGCCGCTCCCGGAATTTTTGTACAGCGCGGTCTCGGCTGGGTAGCAAGCGATCGCGGGTTCCGGCGCGCAACGCGGGATTATAGGTTAGCCCGCGGCCAATCCCGTATAATTGGCCTGAGTGCATCCCCACGAAGTTGTTCACAATCCCAAGGTTGGCGTGTGGCTTCTCTCGCTGCTTCTGACGGCCGCCCTCCCGTTGGCTGCACAACCGGAAGTGATGCCCAAGCTCGATGAGGCCGCGGTCGAGCGCGGCAAAACCGCTTTCATCAGCGCCTGCGGCTTCTGCCACGGCTCCAGCGCCCGCGGCGGTGAAAAAGGACCGGACCTGGTGCGCTCCGTTATAGTGATGGACGACGAGGACGGTAAGGACCTGGGAAAATTCCTGAGCCATGGGCGTCCCGACAAAGGCATGCCGAGTTTCGAACTCGCGCCGCCCCAGGCCACCGACATCGCGACCTTCCTGCATGCCCAGGTGGTCGCAGCCGCGTTTCGTAATACCTACAAGATCCTGAACATTCTCGTAGGCGACCCCAAGGCCGGCCAGGCGTACTTCAACGGCGCGGGCAAGTGCAACACCTGCCACTCGGTCGAAGGCGACCTAAAGGGCATTGGCGCAAAGTACGATCCGGTGAAGCTGCAAGGAAAAATCGTGATGCCGAGAGAAAACCCGAAGTCCGGGCCGCAAGTTCAGGTTACGGTGACGCTGCCATCCGGCGAAACGGCCAGCGGGGAACTGGTACGAATCACCGATTTCGACGTCACTTTACGCGATTCGAGCGGCGCCAGGCACACTTACGCGAGAAACGGCGATGTGCCAAAGGTTGAGACGAAAGACCCGATCCAGGCCCACATTGACCTGCTCACGGTGTACAGGGACAAAGACATCCACGACCTCACGGCTTATCTGGCGACACTGAAATGAAGAATCGTTGGTTGCTTCCCGCTCTTTTTTTGCCTGCGCTGGCCTGGTCGCAAGGGCCGCTTGACCCTACGCTGTTGTTGAAGCCGCCGGTGGACGCTTGGCCCACATATCACGGCGATTATTCCGGCCGCCACTACAGCACGCTCAAGCAGATTAATGCGTCGAACGTGAAGGCGCTGTCCTTGGCCTGGGTCTATCGGGCCAACCTTTCGCTGAACGAAGCGATCGTCGGAGGCGATGGTCCGGATGGCCCGGCTAATCCCGGCGAAGCCTACTTCAAAGGCATGCCGCTGATGGTGAACGGCGTCCTATATATCACGATGCCGGATCACACCTGGGCCATCGACGCGCGCACCGGCCAGCAGATTTGGCACTACGTCTGGAAGACCAAGGGCGGCATCCACATCGGCAATCGCGGCGTCGGGATGTGGGGTAACCGGCTGTTTTTCGAGACGCCGGACTGCTACCTAGTCTCGCTCGACGCAGCTACGGGTAAGGAGCGCTGGCATAAGCAGATCGCCGACGTCAAGCAGGAATATTTCTGTACACCCGCGCCGTTGATCATCCGCAATCACGTCATCGTCGGGATGGGCGGCGATTCACTGGACGTGCCGGCGTGGCTGGAGTCGCGAGATCCGGAGACCGGCGAGATTCAATGGAAGTGGAATGCCACGCCCCGTCCGGGCGAGCCGGGCTCCGAAACCTGGCCGAACGCGGCTTCGATGGAGCACGGCGGCGGGATGCCCTGGCTGCCCTGGACCTACGATCCCGACCTGAATCTGCTCTATGTGCCAACCGGCAACCCGAATCCCGTAATGGCGGCGCAGAGCCGGCCGGGTGCGAACCTCTACACCGCCTCCATCGTGGCGTTGAATCCGGACACTGGCAAGATGGTCTGGTATTTCCAGGCGTCACCGCACGACACGCACGATTGGGACGCGACGCAAACACCGGTCCTGATTGACGACGTAGTGGACGGCAAGCCCCGCAAGCTGCTGGCGCAGGCCAACCGCACCGGCTTGTTCTTTCTGCTCGACCGCACCGATGGCAAAAACATTTTGACTAAGCCGTTCGTGGAGTCGATCAATTGGTTCAAAGGCGTGGACGCCAAGGGCCAGCCCATTCGCGATCCCGAGAAAGACCCGAAAATCGAAGGCGTCCTGGTTTCGCCGGACTCCTCGGGAGTCACCAACTGGCCGACCCCCAGCTTCAATCCGGACACGGGTCTGTTTTACGTCGGCACCTCCCAGAGCTTCAGCTTGTTCTATTTGACCGACACGGACCCGAATCCACAAGGCTACGGCGCGGCGGAACGCGGCGCCGGGCAGGTGGGCGCTTCGCTTCGTGCCATCGACTACAAAACGGGCAACGTCGTGTGGAAGCACACCACGCGGCTCGGCGCGCAAGGCCTCCTGAGCACTGCCGGCGGCCTGCTCTTCGGCGGCGACGGCGTGGGAAATTTCGTGGCCTATGATCCTAAGACCGGCCAGCCGCTGTGGCACGCCGGCATCGGCGTGCCCAACAACTCACCGGAAACCTACATGCTGGATGGCCGCCAGTACGTGCTGGTGGGCACCGGCGATTGCTTGTACGCTTTCTACCTGCAGTAGCAGTTCCGGGCAGCTTGCCGGCCTGTTTCAAAAGTCAACCCGCAACGCCAGTTGTCCCGTGCGATTGCCGCCGGAACCTTGCGGCAGAGCGGTTTGCAACACGCCGAAGGAAGCCGGGTTGCCGATGTTCAATGCAGGTGAAGCAAAATTCGTGTGATTTAGAGCATTGGTGAAGGTCGCTTCGAAGCGCAGGCGGTAGCGTTCGCCCAATTGGAACGTCTTGGCGAGACCGCCGTCCACGTCGATCATCTTTGGCCCTTGTAGAATACCGACGCCGCAGGTTCCAAATCGTCCGGCGTTGGCCGGCGGCAGAGCGAAGGCATTAATGTTGAAGAAGTTGCCGGAACTCTGGTTGGCGTAGGGATTTCCTACGCAATCCGGCCGCGCAATGGCCCCACCGGTGTTTCGCACGATCAAATTGGTGTTGGATTGGTCGTCGGCCGCCGGCATCGTAGGCGTCAGCCACTGACCTGTCTGCATGGTCGTGACCGTGCTGAGTGTCCAGCCTCCCAGAAAGGCGTTCACCAGACGACCCGAAGAGTTGAGCCAGGTCCGGCCGGTTCCAAAGGGAAGTTGGTAGGAGCCGGTAAGCAGGAAGCGCTGCCGCGGCATGCCTACCACATTGCCGCGGTCGTACTTTATGTTGTAAGCATTGGCAATTTCCACCGCGTAGGGCTCTTCGCCGGCGTATGCGGTGGGAGCATCGGTGCCTTGCGCGTCGCTGATGTTCTTCGCGAAAGTGTAGTTTGCCTGGAACGTCAGCCCGTGCGACGCCCTGTGTATGAATTCCACGGTGCCCGCGTTATAGCTTTGAGTCCCGATACTCTCGGCCTCCATCAGCAAATTCCAGTTCTGGAAGGGCGCACGGGGATCGACCACTGAGTATCCGTTGTTCGGAATGGTGTAGGGGGTCGTGCTCGCTGGAATTTGGTTCCGGTCTATGGTGATGGGAAGATGGTAGGTTCCTTGGCCGGTGTAGCTCACCCGGACCGTCGTGTTGGGTGTTAGTTCGTGTTCCACCGTCAAGTTCCATTGCGCTGACGAAGGATCCTTCCAGTGCGGATTGTTGGCCTCCTCGAAATCGCCGCCGCCTAAAACTGCCGGTGCGCCCGGAGGGGACGTTTGCGGAAACTGGAACGCCGCAGCACCGTTGGTCACAGAATTGTTGTAGGTGAGCAGGTCCGAGAGCGCGATAATGCCGCTGTTGAAAGACATGGGCCCAAGAGTGGTCATGGTATAGATGCCAAAGCCGGCACGGATGACGGTCTTGTTGTTGTTGAACGGACGGTAGGCAATGCTCACGCGTGGATCAAAATCACGCCAATTCCAAAATCTCAGGCCCTGGGGAATCCCCGCCTGGCTCGCCGTTTCGATGTTCGAACACGGGAGCAGTGAGGTCTTCCCCGGAAGCGAACATCCGTTGGCTCCTTGCAAAAATCCGGTGTATATCTGCTGCAGGAGAGGATTGTTCGCGATAAATTTATAGAATTTGTCCGGAACGACCACGGTCAAGTTGTTCCCGGTCGTAAAAAAGGTAGCTATATCTCCATTGGTTTCCTGAAATGGCGGAAGTAATTCCCAGCGCAGGCCGAAATTCACCGTGAGATGGCTGTTCACCTGCCAGGTGTCCTGGCCGAATCCGCCCCATTGCACGGTGCGTGCGTCCATTTGTGGGCCCGTGACCGCGAAGTAAGACGGGTTCGCCAAGCCGAGGAGAAAGTCGCCCATGGAGTACCCGGTCAAGGAACCGCTAAAGGTGAAGTTGCCATAGTCGTCGGACGGGAGGAAGTACATGAGGGCGTTGTAGTGCTCTCTGCGGGCGTCGATTCCGAATCGAAACGTGTGTTTGCCCGCGATGCGCGTGACGTTGTCGGTGAATTGGGTGTTCCCCGAAATGGTCGGTCCAACCCGGTCCTGCCCGATCGAGGTAACCGAGCCGTCGGAGAAACTGAAGCTCGGGAAGGCATCCACGTTGGGATGCGCGGCGATGCCTACCGGATGATCGAAGACCAGCCCGAGTTGAGAAATCGCATTGGCCCCTGAGATGGGGAACGTGTCATTCTCGTTGTAATTGGTGAACCCGAAACGAAATTCGTTGAGCAAGCGCGGAGTAATCGAGTAGTTGTAGGAAACCACCAAGCTGCGGTTCTTCTCGTTCGCTCCGTCATTGGGCAAAAAGTTATTGGCGGGCAGAACGACGCCGGCGTTATTGTACTCGGTGTAAAACGCGTTCTTGAAGCTATAGCGTGCAAAGATCTGCTGCTTGGAATTGATGTTGTGATCCAGCCGGAGATCGAAGCCATTGGAATTGGACGGGATCGGTACCAGAGTCTGGTAGTTGTAGGAAGGGTTCAGCACCCCCAGGTTGGCGTTCGGCAGCGGGTAATAATTCAGCAAAGCTTGCGCCACCGGGTTGATGCAGGCCTGGCAAGAGCCGGTTGGGATGGTGTTGTTCGGAAAGGGCGCGCTGGTGAACGGATTGATCACCGGTCCGGCTCCCCGCCCCTGGACCAGGTCGTTCAAATTGCCGCTTCTGTCGGCGACCGATGGCACCAGAAGCTGCTGGGGAAAGGACTGGGTCTTCCGATTGCCTTCATAGTCCACGAAGAAAAACGTTTTGTCCTTCCCGTGGTATAGCTTGGGGATTGTGACTGGGCCGCCGAAGCTGCCGCCGAAAGTGTTAAACGTGCGCGGAGCCTTGGTGGTGAAATTTAAAACGTTGGCGTCGAGACTGCTATTCTGGAAATACTCAAACCCGCTGCCGTGCCATTCATTGGTTCCGCTTTTGGTGACGAAAGTCACGTCGCCGATTTGGGCGAATTCCGCGTTGTTGTTGAACGCAGTAACCTTCATCTCGGCGATGTTTTCGATGGATGGATACGAATCTTGGAGCGCACCGTTCAAGCGGACATTGGCGGTGGAAATACCGTCCACGGAGAAGCCGGTCTGTGCGGATGTAGCGCCGCCTACGGCAAAATTCCCCTGCGAGTCCCTCGTCACCGAAGCCGAGGTCGCTAGAGCCGCAAGCGGACTCGTCGAGACGGTGCGGGAGTTGAGTGGCAGTTGGCTTATGTCGCTGCTGCCCTTGGAATCGCTCAGCGTGGCATTTTCGGTATTGACGGTTTGAGCGGCCGCGACCACTTCCACGGTTTGCGTTTGAGATGCCACCGCCAGGCTAACATCCACCCGTAGAGTCTGCCGGGCAGTTAACTCTAACTGATTCACAACGGACTTGGTAAAACCTTCTTTCAGCGCGGTGAGTGTGTAGTGTCCAGGCTTGAGATTCTCGAACGTGAAATTGCCGCTGTTATCGCAGACTGTCTCCACAGTCGTGTTCTCATCAATGCTGTGCAACGCGATCACTACACCTGGAATGGCGGCTCCGCTTTGATCCACCGCGGTTCCGCGAATGCTGCCAAAGGTAGATTGGGCATTGAGGTTCACCGACGCCGCCAGGGCGAGCGCAAAGAACCCCAGTATGGTGCCTTTTCGAATGACGGTCTGTAAGTGCATGCGAGTACCTTTCTTTGACCACGCGGACACACGGGTTCCTTCGCGGCCTTAGAGATTGAATTTTTAGTGGTACCCGGGAGACCTCAGACACGGAGTCCGGGTGAACTAGCAGCGAGTATACACAAAAGCACATAAAGAAGCCCTTAAGATTTTCTGAAGAAGGGATGAATTCGGTGCCTTACGGGGTGAGCCGCGCGCAAGTTCGCGCCATCAGTTGCCAACGTGCAGCGGCGGATGCCGGAGGGTTCGTAGTGGTGGGCGCCCGCGATTCGTTGTATGCTTTTAAGTTGCAGTAAGCGCTTCCGGGCCGTCCGGCCCGAGGTTTGCATCTCTGCCGCGATATGCGTTTTGTTGGTCTGGGTTTAATCCTAATAGCTAGTTCGGTTTCCGGCGAAGTGGTGCGCTCGGTCAGCCTCCAGGGAACCGATGCACACGTGCAACTTGCGACACAGGTGGGCCAAGATTACGACAGTGCGGTCATCGACAAAGACGTCAAGGCGTTGTGGTCTACCGGACGCTTTTCCGACATTCGCGTAAAACGCGAGGAGCGCGAGGACGGCACGGCCGTAATTTTCGATGTCGTCGAGACTCAAACCCAGCCGCTGCATGAAATGCGCATCGAGCCGTCTACGTTCGGCGTGCAATTTAAGATACCGGAAGGTACGCCCATGGACCGTGTGCGGGCGCATGAAGCCGTGCGGCGAACCTTGGAAGAGCTCAGAGCCGAGGGCTTTCAGAACGCTGAAGTGGATTACAAGCTGACGCCCTACATTGGCCGCCAAGTCAATTTGACCCTCACCGTGGATCCCGGCCAGCGCGTGCGCGTGAAGCAGCTCGATTTTACCGGCGACGTCGGTCTCAATCCGAAGGACCTTCGGGCCGCGCTCCAAGCACTACGCATCCGGCGCGTGATTCCTCCGATTCCGGGACTCTGGAGCGGCTGGCGGTTGTTTCCGGCCTACAGCCCGGACGCGGTGCAATCGGACCTCGGGCGCGTTCAATCGCTGTATATTTCGAAGGGCTACCTGGATGTGAGTCTTCGACTGGATGACATCAAGGTCAATCGCGGCGACGCCAATATCGCCGTGCACGTAGACGCCGGGCCGCAGTATAGCGTCGCGGCCTCCAGTATCGATGGTGTCGCGGCCGACGTTACCTCACCAGGCGAGCTTTGCCCCAGCCTGTTTAGCGCCCGGCGCGAAGCCGAAAAGCAAGGCATCCCGGATTTCTCAGCCAAGCTGGATGCACGCGGAATGGAACCAAGTGAATTGGTTCCGGCGGTGGATCTGGCGGTCACTACTGAGAAAGGGCGTTCGTACCACATTGGCCGTATCGATTTCAGCGGCCGTCAGCACTTCAGCGATGCCATCGTGCGGAGCAATATGCTGCTCGCCGAAGGCGATCTGCTGGATGAGAAGCTGTTGCGTAAAAGCATGATGCGGATCAACCAGACCGGCTATTTTGACCCCGTCACCGAGCGCGACGTGCATATTCAGACCGATGAGGATTCGGGTATTGCAAACATCGATATCCAATTGCACGAGCGCAAGGGAGGCGCCTGGAGCCTTTCAGGACCGGTCGGCCCGGCCAGCATTGGCGGACCGCTCGAAGCGAACATACGCTCCCGCCTGCCGGCATGGGGTTCGGGCTTGTTCGAATTGTCCACTTACAGCGCCGCTCTCAGCCTCTATGCATTCCTGCCCCCGCTGATCCCGGCCATCTCGTTATTGCCGAAGGGCACCATTGTGCCGATAATGGCGCTTCAGCGCCCCTTCGTGCCGGGCGAGGGCTGGCGTTCCGGATTCTTGATTGCGCCACAGCTTGGATGGCAGGCCCTGGGCGCGATCTATGCCGTCACGCAGATCCAGCAGCGGCTGCTACCCAAGCTGGCGGGCGACCGCGGGCTGATTCCGGAGCTGCCCGTTACAGTGGAAACTCACAAGGGCGAGGCGATGATGTATTGTGAGCCTGCCCCACCTCGGATGGCCGCGTTGAGGACGGGAGCTTCCTTCGCGTTAAGATTCCTGGGTGTGTTCACCGGGCTGTGAGTTGAGCTCGACCGATTAGTTTAACGGCGGTTGAAGAGCCAGAGAATCACCGACAGAACAACGCTCAAAATAAGCGAAGTGACGATCGGAAAGTAAAACACCGAGTGCTTCCCGCGGATCACAATGTCGCCCGGCAGGCGGCCGAAGCGGATCGGAAGCCTTTCGCCCACCGAAATGATGACGCCCAGCGCCAATACGATCAGGCCCAGGACTATCAGCATCCGGCCGAGGCTCATACCCTTATTTTCGTTCGTATCGCACGCCGCGGCGCTCGGCCATCTCCTGGCCCACCTCAGCTAGCTGATCTGGCGCCAAGACTCGGGCGGCCAGGGGAAACAGCTCGTGATCCTCGACGGCTATGTGGCGCCGGTACATATTCGATAAGCGCTCGAGCGCCTGGCGGAGTTGCTCCAGCTTATCGGAGGCGATCGCGCCAGTCTCCAGCCATTGGCGGCCAAGAGCATCCACCAGATCGTGGTCGCGCGCGGCGGCCTGGTGGTCATCCTCCAGTTCGGCCAGGCATGCCAGCGCGGCTGGGGTGCTCTCGGACCCTCGCAGACGGGGGAACAGCGAGTCTTCTTCGTCGGCGGTATGTTTCGGCGCGGAGCTGCGGAAATAGTCGAGCGCCTTCTCCAAGGCCTCCCGTTCCCTCTGGCCGAGTGGGGCGCTCGCATCCGGGCTGGCGATTCGGATCAGTACTTCCAGGAATCGTTCGATGCGACGGTGGCAGTCGCCCAGCAAGCCTAATGGGTTCGAAAAATCCGATTCCTTACGGCCGATCTGAACTGGCACCTCCTTTCATTTTATAACCGCACGCCAGTTGCGAGAGCGCGCAGGCCAATCCCACAGCCGGACAAGCTGGGGTTGTAAACTCGGCCAACTGACAGAAAACAGGGACGATTCCTTGGGCAGCCGGTTTGCATCACGCTCTTCCCCAGGAGGCTTTCATGGCGCGAATCGAACGAATGCGCGAAATCTTAACGGGAATGCTAACGCCCGCCGACATCGAACGCCGTTCGGCCGAGGGCTGGAAAGTAGCGGCGGTAGTTTGGGAGCGCCAGGTCGATGACGGCACCACGGCTGCGGCCAACATCCGCGACGATGTGCCCTATGGCCTGAAAATTTCCGAGGACTGTCTGGCACTCGAAGAAGACATTCAGGAAAAGGAAGCGCTGCTGGTGATGTTGGAGATGATCATTCAGGACAAGCCGCTTTCCGAGATTGCCGAATCGCTCAACCAACGCGGCTTTGAAACGCGCCATCGCACGAAATGGACGCCGGGGACCGTCTTTGACATGCTGCCGCGCCTGATCGAGGTCGGCCCGCGCGTGTTCACCAGCGAAGAATGGGTGGTTCGCAGGGGTCGTCTGATGAATGCGGTTTAGGAAAGAATAGCTCCGCCGCCAGTTTTGCGCCTAGCCGCGCACCCAGGGGGTGAGGCAAGGCCATCAGTACTTGGGCTCCCTCGCTCCTATCACGTTCCGAATCACCACGCCCGCTTTCGGATACGCTCGTGCACGTGCTAGACCAGCAATCTTACTCCTCACAGAACGATTGGGGGGATTTATGAAAGTACAAGATGTAATGATTAGCAACGTCAGGTTTTGCAATCCTGACATGAATCTGGCCGGTGTAGCGGAAACCTTATGGAAGGCGGGCTGTGGGACGTTGCCGGTGGTGGAGAACGGCAGGGTCATCGGGATGATCACCGATCGCGATATTGCGATCGCGCTGGGAACGCGTAATGTCAGGGCCTCGGAGGCGATCGTCAGAGATGTTAGCCTGCCCAAGCTCTTCTACACAACGCGCGAGGAAGATATCCACATTGCGCTGCACACCATGGGCGCGCAAAAGGTGCGTCGGCTACCGGTTCTAGATAACAAGGGAGTTCTGGAAGGAATTCTCTGCCTGGACGATATCGTGTTGTTCGCCGAGGAAAAAGGCGGCCTGACATATGGCGATGTCATCGACACGTTGAAGTCGATCTGCGAACACACCACGGCGTTAAAGGCTGTGGAGGCGACGCTATAGAAGAGGAACGAGTTTGGCGAGAAGCTTAGGAGTTCTCGCATCGGTTTCAGCAACGTAGAACGTGTTTCGTGTTGCTGAGTTCCGAGCCAAGCCGCGATGCCCTCGGGACAGTGGAGGGTCCACCGGTGTTGTCCAGGTGGTAGCGGCTTGGCTCGGCAGTTGTTCTTTAAAAGGGATGGCGTCTTCGGTTCGTTGGCAGCACCACGGGAAGACCGGCGTAAAAGGCGCGTAGGCGTGCGCGATAGTCAGGTCCGGCTTTGTCCAGAATGTCGTTGTGCCCCGCCCCCTCGATAATCCAGAATGATTTCGGCCCTTGCGAGGCCGCATACAGCTTCTGAGCCAAACGCGCGGGGACCACTTCGTCGCGGTCTCCTTGAATGAAAAGCTTCGGCATCAAAAGCCAGCGGATCTTTGGAAGAGAATTGTAGCCGCGGACCAATGCCGGACCGATAACCGGCAGAATGGTTGCCGCAACATCGCTGGCCGAGCTAAAGGGCGCCTCCAGAATCATCCCAGCGCATGGCCGTCGAGCAGCGAGATCGATCGCCACAGCGCATCCGAGCGATTCGCCGTGCAGAATAATGTCGCGGGCATGATAGCCTTGTCCGAGCAGATAAATGTATCCGGCCTCGCTATCGGTGTACAGCCCCTTCTCGGTAGGCCAACCTTGGCTGCGGCCATAGCCGCGATAATCCAAAATCAGGACCGACGAGCCGGCGGCCACGATCTCGCGCATCTGGGCGGCGCGATGCGTCACGTTGCCCGCATTGCCGTGCAGAAACAAGGTGGCAAAGCGCGAACCGGGCGATGCCAGCCACCACCCGTGCAGACGCACGCGGTCCGGCGTATCCAGCCAAACGTCGCTCGCTCCCAGTTGTGTTTGGGATTCCCACAAGCCCTGCGGAAACTTCATTGGATAATAGATCGCGCGATTGGCCAGGTAATACAGCGCCCCGCACGCCAGCGCGAGCGCAATCAGCCAGCTAATCGAAACCGGAAGGCGTAACACTTGAGGCCAATGTAGCACCGCCCTTGTTCTGGACTCCAGCCGTACGTGCTATCTTCAACTACTTGCTTAAAAGCATGCGCGAATCCTCATCGGAAAGAGAACTGATCGTCAGCACCGTCAGGCGCTTCGTCACTAACGAGGTACTTCCCGTCGCGGCCGACATGGAGCATCGCAACGAATATCCGCACCAGCTCGTCGAGGAGATGCGAAAGATGGGATTGTTCGGCCTGAACGTTCCCGAGGAGTACGGAGGCGCGAACGTCGACTACACCACCTTCGCGATGGTTTTCGAGGAGTTATCGAAAGGCTGGCTTGGACTGGCAGGCGTGATCGGGACGCACTCGGTCCTGTGCGACGTGCTGGTGCGGTTTGGGACCGAAGAGCAGAAGCGGAGCTTCTTGCCAGGCCTGGCGAGCGGCGAGCGGCGGGGCGGCATCTGCCTTTCCGAACCCAACGCGGGCACGGATCTGCAAAACATCAGCACCGTTGCTGACCGGCAGCAGGACGGCTACCGGGTGAATGGCTCTAAGATGTGGATCACCAACGGCCGCAATGGCGACACCTTTCTACTGCTCGCCAAAACCAATCCCCAGGCCCAGCCGGCCTACACCGGGATGAGCGCGTTTGTGATCGAGAAAGGCGCGCCGGGATTGAATGTCAGCCGCGACATCGACAAGCTGGGCTACAAGAGCGTCGAAACCTGCGAGCTGCATTTTGTGGATTTTCCGGTGCCGGCCGCGAATCTGATCGGAGGCGCGGAGGGGCAAGGGTTCAAGCATGTCATGACGGGGCTGGAGGCCGAGCGTCTGAACGTGGCGGCGCGCGGGCTGGGATTGGCGCGCGCGGCGTTCGAGGAAGCCATCCTCTATGCGCAGCGCCGGACCACCTTCGGCAAGCCGATCGCCCAGCATCAGACCATTCAAATCAAGCTGGCCGACATGGCCACCAAGATCGAAGCCTCGCGCCTGTTGATCTATTCCGCCGCCGACAAAAAGGATCGCGGCGAGCGCTGCGACCTGGAGGCCGGAATGGCCAAGCTCTTCGCGACCGAGACCGCCGCCGAGGTATCGTTCGAGGCTATGCGGATTTTGGGCGGCAACGGCTACTCGAAAGATTTCCCGGTAGAGCGATACTACCGCGATGCGCCGCTGCTGGTGATCGGCGGAGGAACCAACGAGCTGCAGCGCCTGATCATCGCGCGCAACCTGTTACAGAAATATCGCGAAGAAGCATAACTGTATCCCCTGTGGGCCTACGCAAGATGTGACTAGAATTCCCGCGCCTTCCGGCGATAAGAGCCACGTGGGAAAAATACTTCTTCTTTGCAGCGTCCTGACATCGATCGCCCAAGCAAGCCCCGCCGTCACGGCAACCGCGACGCCATCCGCGGTTACATTTACCTACCAATCCGGTGCGACCACTCTTCCGGCCGCGCAGAAGATCTCGGTGAAGGCTAGTTCCGGCACGCCTGCATTCACTACCGACATCAATCCCAGTACCGATCTGTGGCTGAGTGTCAGTCCGCAAAGCGGCAGTCTGCCCGCTAGCCTGAGCATACGGGTCAATCCCACCAGTCTTCCGGTGGGCGCTTACAGTGCCACGGTAGAAGTGACAGTGACCGGTATCGGGAGCCCGGTGGATATTTCCGTCACGTTGAACGTAACGGCGCCGCCGTCCACACTGACCGCGAGTCCATCCACCTTGACCTTCACGGCACCACCTCTGCCCGTGCCTGCCCAGACCGTGACGCTGTCCACCAACGGCTCACCGATTTCTTATACCGCTACTTCGGGATCGGCTTGGATGACCGTAAGCCCAGCCATCGGCGTCGCGTTACCAGGCGATCCGGTGACCTTGACCGTAACCGTGGACCCGACCACGTTAGCTCCGCAAACCGCACCCTATACCGGAAAAATTACGGTGGTCGCATCCGGCGCGGCGGTGACCGCCAAATCGCAAAACGTCACCGTGAACTTCACGGTGAACAGCGTTGCTCCCACCATCGCCAGCATCTGGCCATCCACGCTACCGGTCAACGCAGGCGCGCAAACCATTACCATCCGTGGCGGAAATTTTTACAGCGCGTCGGTAGCAAAAATCCAGGGCGTCACGGCACCACTCGCCACTACGGTGCTGGATTCAGCGACGCTACTGGCGGTTGTCCCGTCCACAGCGCTCCTAGCCCCCGGAACGCTTAGCGTCTTAGTAGAGAATCCGGCGCCAGGCGGCGATTCGGCAACCTCACCGGTGGCGGTGGCCAGCACTCCTACGATTTTGGGCGTTGTGGATGCGGCCAGCTATGCCGTGGGCCCTGTGAGCCCGGGCCAATTAGTCACCATCTTCGGAACCAACCTCGGGCCGGCCGCCCCCGCGCCCATGTCGATCACCAACGGGTACGTCGATACTTCGCTGGGAGGTGTCTCGGTAACCATCGACGGACAGAACGCGCCGCTGATCTACGTCAGTGCGAACCAGTTGAGCGCGCAGGTGCCCTACGAAGCAACCACCGGCAGCAACAAACCGGTATCGGTGACCAACGGCGCCAATCCGGCCGCCACCACGACCCTCACCATCGCGGCCACGTCGCCGGGAATTTTCACCGCCGATGGCTCGGGCGCAGGTCAGGCTGCCGCGCTAAATTACAGCGCAGCCACCACCCAATACAGCCTGAACAGCAGCTCCAATCCAGCCAAGATCGGCGACACCGTACTGCTGTATCTCACCGGTGAAGGCGATTACAACGCTACGCCGCTTTCGGGCGTGCCCGCAGCCAGCAATACCGGATATATCATTCCGTCCTCGTTGTCCCCGCTGCCACAGGTCAGTCCTCTGCCTACCGTGACGATCGGCGGCGTGGATGCCACGGTGTCCTACGCCGGGCCGATGGTGGGGTCCATGCTCGGTCTATTGCAGATGAACGTAGTCGTCCCGGTTGGAAGCGCAACGGGCGCCGCCGTACCGGTTATCGTGACCGTTGGCGGCAACACCACGCAGGCCGGGGTTACCTTGGCCATCCACCTGTAGAACTGGCACGTCGAGGCGGCCGGATTCCAAGTCGCCCTCCGCCGGAGTATCCTTTAAGGAGCACCTAAGGAGGGCACATGCAGTCCATTCTTAGCTCCCAACAACAGCAGGATTTCCTGCGGCGCGGTTTTTCCCGCCGTCACTTCGGCCGGCTCGCTTCCGTAATCGCCGCCGGCGCCACGCTGCCTTTTTACAACGAATCTGCGCTGGCGCAACAGTCGCAGAAAGGCGCGCCCATCCCCCCAGATGCCATCCGGCTCAATGCCAATGAAAGCCCGTGGGGGCCTTGCCCCGAAGCGGCGGACGCCATTCACAATATCGTGCAGCGAGGGGGACGTTACCTCTACGAACAGACCAATGAATTTGTCGAGCTTCTAGCCTCGCAGGAGGGTGTGCCGGCCAGCTACGTGCGCGCCTATCCCGGCTCCAGTGCACCGCTGCATCAAGCCATTCTGGGTTTCTGCTCGCCGCAGAAAAGCTACGTGTCCGCGGACCCGACTTACGAGGCCGGCGGCGATGCCGCGCAGTTCATCGGCGCAAAGCATGTCACGGTTCCGCTGCGCAAGGATTGGGCGCACGACGTGAAAGCGATGGCGAAGGCCGATCCCAACGCGGGACTCCTTTACCTGTGCAACCCCAACAATCCCACGGGATCGCTGACGCCCCGCGCCGATATCGAGTGGTTGCTCGCCAATAAGCCTGCCTCTAGCGTCCTCATGGTGGATGAAGCCTATCTGCATCTATCGGGCGCTCCGTCCGTAATCGACCTGGTGGCCAAGGATAAAGAGATCGTAGTGCTGCGCACCTTCTCGAAACTGTACGGCATGGCTGGATTGCGCTTGGGTGCGGCCATCGCGCGACCCGATCTGCTGAAGAAAATCACCGACTACGGCGCGTTCGCGGTTCCGGTCACGGCGGTGGCCGGCGGCTTTGCGAGCCTGAAATTGCCCAACCTGGTGCCGCAGCGCCGCAAGATGATCGGCGATATTCGCGAGGAAACGATCGCGTTCCTGGAAAAGCACAATTTCAGCGTGCCCCCCTCGAAGAGCAACTGCTTCATGGTGGATGTCAAGCGTCCCGGTGAGCAGGTGATCGAGGCTATGCGGAAGGAAAAGGTGATCATCGGGCGGCTCTTCCCCGCCATGCCCAACCATGTCCGCATCACCGTGGGCACCCGCGAAGAGATGCAAAAATTCCAAGCGGCGTTTCTAAAAGTCACCGCGTAGCCCTAACGCCCTGGCAGGCTTTGGGCCACTTTTTTCAATCCCGCGCTGCGATCCAGTGCGTGACCTTGGGCGCCTCGGCTCCGACATGAAAGGTGTGCGCTTGTGCCTCGATTTCGCGGTCCGCCACGGTCATGCGTTCGTGCTGTCGCAAATGCTCGGCCCAACTGTCCACCACGAAAGTCTCGAGATAACGGCCGGGAATCGCGGCATCTTCGAACAGGCCCCAGCGGATGGCGCCATCCCTGCGCCGGATCCTTCGTATCGCTTCCATCGCGCGCGCAAACTCCGGAGCTCGCTCGCGATCGATGAAATATTCCACCGTTACCAGCACGGGCCCATGGTCCGGATGTCGTTCTACCAGCAAGGCAGGCTCCGGCAGATGCAATGACGGAGATACATCCGGCTCACCCGAGCCTCTCAGCCGGAGCCGCAGGGTGGCCGCGGCGGCGGCGCACAAGGCAATGCCCGCGATCAGCAACGTAGTTCGAAGGCCGAAGCGCGACGCCACTTCGCCCCAAATCACGCTGCCCACCGCCATGGCGCCTTGAAAAACCAACAGGTACAGCGCCATCGCGCGAGCCCGCACCCAGGCCGGAACGGAGGTTTGCGCGGCCGTGTTCAAGCTCGAATTCACCGCCATCCATGCCACGCCGCCCGCTAGCAGGACCATAGCCACGGCGGCAAAGCTTTCCAGATAGGCGAGCGCAATGTTCGCCAGCCCGAAAAGTACGACACACGAAGTCACGATCGCTTCAGGCGAAAACAACTGGCGCAGGCGGCCGATCATCAACGCGCCCAGGATCGAGCCGGCGCCCAGGCAACCCAGCAACAGCCCGAAGCCACTGCTCTCGCGGTGCAGCTCCACTTTGGCCACCAGCGGCAAAAGCGACCACAAGGCGCTGGCTGAAAGGATGAAAGTTCCGGACCGCAACAGCACGGCGTGCATGGTGGGCGCGAAGCGGACATAACGCATCCCGGCCCACATGGCCGCTACTACCGTTTCAGATGACGTGGAGGAATGTTCCGGCGCGCGCTTCCACAGATACAGCACAATCAACACGCCCACGAACGAAATTGCGTTGAGGATAAATGCCGCTCCCGCGCCGATGGCCGCAACCACCAGGCCTCCCAGCGCCGGGCCCACCGCGCGAGCCAAATTGAAACCCATCGAGTTGAGCGCGATGGCCGCCGGCAGTTCGCTTTTCGGAACCAGCTCCGGCATGATCGCCTGCCAGGCCGGTCCATTCATGGTGGCGCCCAGGCCGAGGGCGAAAGTCAGCCACAACAAGATCCAGGGGCCGCTCGTTCCAGTTATGGTGAGCACGCCCAGCACGGCCGCCGCCGCCAGCATCCAGGCTTGCGTGACTAGCAGAAGCTTGCGGCGATCCACGATGTCGCCGAATGCGCCCGCGGGAACACCCAGGAGGAAGACCGGCAGGTTGGTGGCGGTCTGCACCAGAGCAACCAGCAGCGGTGACGTCGCCATGGTGGTCATGGCCCAAGCCGCGCCGACATTTTGCATCCAGGTACCGATGTTGGAAACGATGGAAGCGATCCAGAGCCAGCGGAACCAGGTGTAGGCGAGCGGAAGCCAGGGGCTGTGCGCCCGCAACGAGCTAGGAGCGGACTCGGAGGTTGCCTGAGCCAATTCCTATTTTAGGGTTTGCCGATTGTCTCCAGCGTTTGCGCAATAAACGCGCCTTTGGCATAGCAGTATTCGAGCGAATCCGTAGTGCCGCCCGCGATGATCCGTTCTTTTTCCGATTCGTAGGCGCGGCGAAGCTCCGGATCGCTCCGGAGAGCATTGCGAAAGCCGAGCAACTCGCGATGTTCCTCGCCGTCCCGAAGAATCACGTGCGCGTGAACGTTGAAGGTCTCGCCAAACACGGTCACACTGCCCTCACGCATCGGCCGCGTTTCAGGGAATGGATCGCGGCCATGCTGCCGCTGGAATCCCAGCGTGTCGAGTGCGGCCTTGGCGTTCTCCAAATCACCTTCCAGGTATGTGACCGCCAGATCGATGACACCTTTGCCACGGCATTCGGGTACCGACGTGCTGCCGATGTGGTCTACGTGCAAGCGCGGCTCCCGGTTTTCGATGGTCTGAATGAGCAGCGCGGCCACTTCGGCCCAGGGGGGATCGTAAGCGCGAAACGCCGCCGGTTGAGGTTCGTAACGCTGAATGCGTAATGCGCTCATGCCGGGCTCCGCGGCAGCAGGTGTTTTTGCACTTTGCCCAATGCATTGCGAGGGAGTTTCTCCACCAGCACGAATGAGCGCGGAATTTTGAACGACGCCAATTTTTCGCGGCAGCACGCTTCGAGCTCGGTAGCGTCGATGGCGCGCTCGGCGACGATGTAAGCCACCGGCACTTCGCCGCGCACGCGATCCGGCACGCCGGCCACGGCCGCTTCCAGCACCCCTTCCTGTTCCTCGAGAAATTCCTCGATCTCTCGCGGATAGATGTTGAAGCCTCCGGAGATGATCAGATCGCTCTTGCGGCCACTCAAGGTGTAGTAACCGTCGGGCGACCGCACCGCCAGATCGCCGGTGCGGAAATATCCGTCGACGAAGGCCGCGCTTGTGGCATCCTCGCGCCGCCAATAGCCGGCGAAAATATTCGGGCCTTTGAGATATATCTCGCCGGTCTCGCCATCCGCCGCCGGTTTGCCCTCGGGATCCAGCAACCGCACCGAAACGCCCGGCAGCGCGAAGCCCACGCTTCCAGGACGCCGCTCACCGATGTAGGGATTGCTCAGGTTCATGATGGTCTCGCTCATGCCGTAGCGCTCCAGGATGGCGTGGCCGAACAGCGCGCGAAATTCCTCGAAGGTCTGTGCGGAAAGCGGCGCCGAGCCGGAGACGAACAATCGCATGCGCGCTCCAATCGAGCGGGCTTGTTCGGGCGGGAAATCGAGCAGGCGGACGTAAATGGTGGGCACGCCGAAGAATAGTGTCGGCTGAAAATCCAGGAACTCCGCGGCGGCCTTCTGATGCTCGAAGCGTTCCAGCAGGCGCATACGGCAACCACTAGCCAGCCAGCAATGCACGCCGTTGCCGAGCCCGTGGACGTGAAAAAGCGGCAGCGCCAGCAGAAAGCGGTCCGTGTCCGTGATCTGCCAGGCGGTCAGCAGATTGACGGCATTCGAAGCGAAGTTATTATGCGTGAGCACCGCGCCTTTGGACGTTCCGGTTGTGCCGGAGGTATAGATGATGCCGGCCGGGTCGTCGCCATCGATGGTCAGGTGGGGGCGTTCATCCGGCAACGCGGCGGATTCGCGCGTAAGCTCCGCCGGATTCCAAACCGGGACCAGGCTCGGGAAATCGCTCGCCGCCGTCACCGCAGCCACGGGGTCGGCGTCGCGGAGAATGTGGCTGATTTCGCGGTCGCGGTAGAGGATGTTGATCGGAACGAAGATCGCGCCCAGCTTCACGCACGCCAGAAACAGGTCGATCATTTCGACCGAGTTGGCCATGTAGACGCACAACCGGTCGCCTTTCTTGACGCCGCGCGCCGTGAGAAGCTGCGCCAGCCGATTGCTGCGCGCATCGAGGTCGCCAAAAGTGTAGCTGGCGCCTTGAAATTCAAGAGCGGCCGTATCCCGGCGGCCGATCAACGACAGATCGAAAAGGTGAGTGAGATTCATCGCTGGTGGGGCAATTGCTTATTTTAGCCGCTAAACTGGAAGTAGATGGCCCTGGTTCCGCCTTATATCGAATCGCTGCGGCCCTACGAAGCAGGGCGCGGGATCGAAGAGGTGCAGCGCGAGTTTCATCTGGCGCGAGTCAGCAAGCTGGCTTCGAATGAAAATCCTTTAGGCCCTTCGCCGCTGGCGCTGGAGGCGATTTCGAAATCGCTCCCTTCGCTGCATCTTTATCCCAACGGGGGGCTGGATCTGCGGCGCGTTTTGGCTGAAAAATTCGATCTGAAGACCGAAAACGTGATCGCCGGCAGCGGCTCGGAAGGCATCATGTCCAACATCATTCGCACGTTTCTGTGCGATGAGGACGAGGTGCTCACCACCGAAGCCGCGTTCATCGGTTTTCAAGTGCTGGCGAAATCGCGCGGCGTAAAATACCGGACCGTTCCTTATCGCGATTGGCATTACGATCTGCCGGCGCTGGCCTCGCAGATCAACGACCGGACCAAGATCGTCTACCTGGCCAATCCGAACAATCCCACCGGCACGATTTTTTCAAAACACGAGTTCGACGAGTTTTATAAGCACGTCCCGGAGCGCGTGCTGATCATTCTGGATGAGGCGTACTTCGAATATGCCAAGGACAACCCGCGCTATCCGGATTCGATGCATTATCGCTACGACAACGTCATCACGCTGCGAACATTTTCGAAAATCTACGGCCTGGCTGGGGTGCGCATCGGGTACGGATTCGCGCACCAGGATTTGATTGCGAATTTATTGAAGGTCAAGCTGCCGTTTGAGCCGAGCACTTTGGCGCAAGCGGCTGGGATTGCCGCGCTGGCCGACAAGGAATTTCTGCATCGCTCGCTGGAGCTGAACGCGCGCGGTCTGCAGTTATTCACACGCTCGTTCCGCGAGTTGGGAATCACGGTGGTTCCCTCGGAAGCGAATTTCATCATGCTGGTGCTTGGGAGCGCGGAGCAGGCCAGCCAGCTTACACGCGAGTTACTGATGCAAGGCATCATTGTCCGGCCGCTGGGGAGTTTCGGATTGCCAAAATGCATCCGGGTCTCAACCGGCACCGACGAAGACAACCAGCGTTGCGTGGAGGCAATGAGCAAACTGGCCGCGCTGGTTTCCTAGCAGGAGGTTTTATGGAACAGTTGACGGAGCAAGCCGCGCAGGATCGGAAACCGGTCGATTTTTTGCCGCTGAACGGCACCGACCATCTCGAGTTCTACGTCGGCAATGCCAAGCAAGCCGCGTATTACTATCGCGCCGCTTTCGGCATGCGGTTAGTAGCCTACAGTGGTCCGGAGACCGGAATGCGCGACCGTGCGTCGTACGTGCTGCAACAAGGAAAGATCCGGTTTGTGCTGACCACGCCGTTCGGGGCCGATAACGCCATCGCCGAACACATCAAGCTGCACGGCGACGGCGTCCGCGAAATCGCTCTGGAAGTGGACAATGCCGAGTCTGCTTACGTCCAGACTACCCGCCGGGGCGCGCGCGGGGTCCTGGAGCCGAGTACGTTCGAAGATTCCTACGGTCAAGTGCGAATTTCGGCCATAGCGGCCTACGGCGACACGATCCACGGGTTTGTCGAGCGCAAGAACTACCGTGGAGTTTTTCTGCCTGGATTCCGCGCGGTCGAGGGTGAAGACACGATCTCGCGCCCAGTGGGATTGCTGCACATCGATCACATGGTGGGCAACGTCGGCTGGGGACAGATGAATTCCTGGGTCGGATTTTATCGCGACATCATGGGATTCCAGTTGTACCAGCACTTCGACGACAAGGACATCAGCACGGAATATTCGGCTCTCATGTCGAAAGTGATGGCGAACGGCAACGGGCGCGTGAAGTTTCCTATTAATGAGCCGGCGGCTGGCAAGAAAAAATCGCAGATCGAAGAGTACCTGGAGTATTATCACGGCCCCGGCGTCCAGCACATCGCCATGGCCACCAGCGACATCATCGCGACGGTCTCCAAGCTGCGCGACCAGGGCGTCGAGTTCCTGCGCGTCCCGACCACCTACTACGACGATTTGGAGAAGCGCTGCGGAAAAATCGACGAGCCGGTGGACCAGCTCGCCGACTTGGGGATTCTTGTGGATCGCGACGATGAAGGCTACATGCTGCAGATCTTCACCAAACCGGTGGAAGACCGCCCGACCTTGTTTTTCGAAATTATCGAGCGCAAGGGAAGCCGCAGCTTCGGCAAAGGAAATTTCAAAGCGTTGTTTGAAGCCATCGAGCGCGAGCAGGCGCTGCGCGGCAATCTCTAGCGCCGCGGCCTAGTTGGCTTTCTTGGCCACGGTCTTCGAGCCGCCCTTCAACTCGGCTTCCAGGATCGGCTTCACCGCTTCCATCGTCATGGGGCCGTTGTAGAGCTTTCCATTGATGAAGAACGCAGGCGTGCCGTACACGCCGGCCGCGTCGCCGTCGGCCGTGTCTTTTTTGACGGCCGCCGCGAATTTCCCGGAATCCAAGTCGGCTTTGAACTTATTCACGTCCAGACCGATTTGCTGCGCCCATACCAGAATGTTCTCGCGCGACAGCTTGCGGAAATTCGCAAACATCACGTCGTGCATCTCCCAGAATTTACCCTGCTCATTGGCCGCCAAGGCCGCTTGGGCAGCAAGCGCCGCGTGAGGATGCATCGACAATGGAAATTGCTTGTAGAACAGCCGGATGTCCTTGGGATACGCTGCCATCAACTCCTTCACTTGCTTCACCGCCAGCGCGCAGTAAGGGCACTCAAAATCGGAGAATTCAACCAGCGTGATGCGAGCGTCGCCGGGACCGAGACTGGGCGCACCCGCGACCGGAACAATCACCGGATCTTCCAGCAATTTCGGCCGGTGCGCTTTGGGTGAAGCATCCATGAGCTTGCTGATCTCCAGCAGCGCCTTGCCATCCTTGACGCCTTTGATCGCGATGCCGGCCAGCGCCCGGCTGTAGGAACAGTTGGGGTCCTGCATTATGCAATCGCCGGTCTTGAGCCCGCACTGGCACGAGCAATCCTCTTCGTGGAGTAATTTGAGGACGGCCTTCTTCTGCACTGCCGTCAGGCCCGACAGGTCGACGTTGCCGAACATATCCGGCGTTTTCGCGGCGCTCGACGCGGCCGGTTTTTGCGCCCAGACCGTCAGAGCGGTCAGGGAAAGACAGAGAGAAAGGGCCCAAGTGCGCACGTCTCTATTATGCCTTTAAATGGGGACGCCCGGTTCAGAGGCCGGCCAGGCTCAAGCGCGCTGGCGATCCAGGAAGCTCTTCAAATCTCCTTCATTCACGCCCGGCTCGCCCGGCGCGACGTTATTAAGCTTGCCGGCCTTCATCCAAGATTCCAGCTGATCCACCAGGCTGAAAAGATGATCAAATGAATCGACGATGAACAGCAGTGGCTGGAAGTGGTCAATTTCGAAGGACTGGTTGATGGCCCATTCGAGTTGAATCGGATAGCGCTGCACCTCGGGCGATTCGATGGAGTGCGCGATCTCGCCATACGAACTCAGCAGCCCGCTGCCATACGCCTTCAGGCCATCTTTGCCCCGCATCAGGCCGAATTCGATCGTGAACCAAAAGAATCGTGCCATGGCGCGGATGATGCTGGTGAGGCAATGCACACGCGTCTCCGGATCGCGAATGCTTGCAACCAGATTGGCTGCCGTATGCGCGCATTCCCCGAAGCGAACCAGAGTTTCGGCGAAATGTTTGTCGGTGTGCATAGGGACATGCCCCGCGATGTCGTGGAAAATGTCCGGCTCAGGCAGATAATCCAGCTGATCGGAGCGGCGAATGGTGACGGTGGTGGGAAACCGGCGGTTGCGCAAGCAATCGAAAAACACGAACGCCGGAACATAGCCGCTAACCGCCTTGGCCTCGAACCCCGTAAGTGGGCCGAGGAACCGATTTACATCCGTGAGACGCGGCACGCGCGTCGGATCTAAGCGCAGCGCCTGGATGCCTTCGAGGAAATGCTGGTTCGCGTAGCGCTCCCAGCGGGGCTGCAGACGCTCGTACAGCCGCCGCCAGGCTGCGTGATTTTCTTCCGAATAGAGTTCGTAGGGCTGAGTGATGTAAAGCTGGCCGTCGTGCCGGGCCTGCTCGATGAAAGGAGCTTCACTAGTCGTCAAGCCCGCTGCGACGCTTGTTTGAATCGAAATTCGATCCATCCTCGCTCTCCACCTTCATGGTATCACCACCACATCAGAGTGGTGCTTCAAGGCGCGGCTGAGTGTAAAATAGCCGTTGTGAAGGAAATCACACTGTCGGTGAGCGAGTTCCAAGCCAAGTGTCTCCAGTTATTGAAAGATGTGGAGACGGAAGGCGACCGTATCGTCATCACCAAGCGCGGCCGGCCAATCGCCGAAGTTGTGCCTCTGAAGGCAATTGCGCGCCCTCTGCGCGGAATGTGGAAGGACTCGGTGAAGATCCTGGGAGACGTTGTCTATTTCTCCGATAACGAGTGGGAGAGCGAGAAGGATTGATTTCCTACCTCGTCGACGCGCACATTTCGGAGTCCACCGCGACCCGGCCGATCAGATCATCGTCGCCACCGCGCGTTGTCACGACTTGACTCTTATCACCGCCGACGAGCGCATCCCGCCGTTGGGGCAAAGTGCGTGTCGTGTGAGCCGCCCTATACTGAAATCAGGAGAGAAGCCATGTATCCGCTGAAGAAAGGGAAAACCACCAGCCAGGCCCACGTCGGTTTGCCGGAGGGGACCTTCGAGGAAGAGCATGGGCGCAAAGGATTCTATGGGAAATCCGCGCACCTTTATCACGCGCATCCGCCCACCGGCTGGATCCGATTTGAAGGCAAGCTCCGGCCGCACTGCTTCGATCTGAATCAGCTCAAACCGAGCGATCTGAACAACGCTGAAGGCATGCCGGCCGTGTTTCTCGGCAACAACGATGTGCGGTTGTACGTCTCGCGCCGCGCCGAGCCCATGCCTTTTTATTTCCGCAATGCGGACGGCGATGAATTGTACTTCGTGCACCGCGGGCGCGGCGTGATCGAGACCGACTTCGGTCCAGTGCAGTTCGAACCGGGCGATTACATCAATATTCCACGCGCCGTAACGTATCGCGTGGTGCCGGAAACTCGCGACAACTTTTTCCTGATCATCCAGTCCAAGAGCGAATTCGAGCAGCCCGAGAAAGGTCTACTAGGACAGCACGCGCTATACGATCCGGCCACAATCGTCACGCCCGAACCAGCGCCGCAGCTCGATGATCGCAACGAATGGGAGATCCGCATCAAGGTCGACGATGAGATTTCGAAAGTCGTGTATCCGTTCAATCCCATGGACGTCGTGGGCTGGAAGGGCGACTTGACGGTGTGGAAGATCAACATGCGCGATATCCGTCCGGTGATGAGTCATCGCGCGCACCTGCCTCCCAGCGCTCACACCACCTTCGTCACGGAAGGCGCCGTGGTATGCAGCTTTCTGCCGCGGCCGCTCGAGCAGGACGAAGACGCCTTGCGCGTCCCGTTTTTCCACCGCAATACCGACTACGACGAATTCATCTTCTACCACGACGGCGATTTTTTCAGCAAGGACAACATCAAAGCAGGCATGGCCACGCTGCATCCGCGCGGCATTCACCACGGCCCGCATCCCAAAGCGCTCGCTAATCAGAAAAAAAAGACGCACACCGACGAATACGCAGTCATGCTGGATGGACTGAATCCGATTCACGTGCTGCCGGCCGGCGAAGATGTCGAGTGGAAAGATTACTGGGCCAGCTGGATGGAGAAGAAACCGGTGGAGACCCGCTGATTGATCGTAGATCCGCAGTCCACGCGGCATATCGATATCTATAAGCTGCTGATCGGGTCGATCGTGCCGCGCCCGATCGCGCTGGTCTCGACGCTGAGCCACGATGGAATCCCGAATCTGGCGCCGTTCAGCTTCTTCACCGGCATCAGCTCGAAGCCGGCGCTGATCTGCTTTTGTCCAGGGCCTCGGCCGGCCGGCGGGCCGCGCAAGGATACGCTCGAAAACATCACCAGAACCAGGGAATTCGTGGTGAACATCGTTTCCGAGGAAATCGCCGAAGCGATGAACCTGACCGCGGGCGAATATCCACCCGAAGTGGACGAGTTTACCATCGCGGGACTCACCGCGGCGCCCAGCGATGTGGTGAAACCGCCGCGGGTGGCCGAATCGCACGTCAATATGGAGTGCCGGCTTTACCTGAGCATCGAGTTCAGCGAACTGCCCGGCGGCGGCAACCTGGTGATCGGCGAAGTGCTGCGGTTTCACGTGGACGACCGCATCGTCGAGAACTTCAAGATCGATCCCGATAAGCTGCGCGCCGTCGGCCGCATGGGCGGGCCAACCGGCTACACGCGGACACGCGACCGCTTCGACATGATCCGCCCGAAAGTGTAGCGTCGCGGCCGCCTATTTCTTCTGAATCCAGGCGATCGCGGCGTCGAGCGCCGGGTCTTTTCCTTCGAGCAACGCCCGCCGGGTCAGGGGAGTCTCCACATCCGGAGTCACTCCCAAACCCTCCAGCGGCTTGCCGCCCTCGGAGATGTAGTTGGCGACGGCGTATTGGAAACCATCGCCATTGGGCAATTTTTCGAACATCGAAGGCAGCGCGGCCGCGGCGGTCCGAGTCCCAAAAATGCGCGCGCGCCCCAGGTCCTTGAGCCCTTCCGCCAGGATTTCCGAAGTGGACGCCGATGCGCCATCCACCAGAATCGCGAGCGGGCCGGTGAATGTTTTAGCGCGCGGGTTGACAATGAACTTCAACGTTGTATCGCGCATATACAGCGTCCCGAGCTTTTGATCCGGCTGGTCGACGAACCAACCAGCCATTCCCATGGCCATGGCTCCCAGGCCTCCAGGATTGCCGCGCACATCGATGATGAATCCGTCGCACCGCATGCAAGATGAGACCGCTTCGCCGAACTGATTCATCAAGCGCGCCGGATCGAGGAACATGTTGAAACTCACGTAGCCGATGTTCCCTCTGCCAACGCGGGCCGACTCGAACCACACGTAGGAAGGGTAGAGATAGCCGAGCTGCGTCAGCGTGCCCCTGGGCTTTGCGCGCGCGACGTTCTTAGTTACAGGATGGTTGGCGCCGTCCAGAAATCCAACTTTGACCGTCTGGCCACCATCGCCATCCAGACGCGACAAGATCGCGCGCCGCAGCATGATCTCCCGCAAGCTGGACTGGCTGTATGTCTCGTTCAGCTTCGCAACCACCGGCGCCAGATCCACGCCCGCAATCTGAACGATCTGCCAGCCCCGCTGGACACCCGCGCTTGCGGCCGGGGAGCCGGCGTCCACCGATGTCACCAGCACCTGCGATTCCACGACGCGCACATCCATACCAGTGGTGCCGTTATGCGCCTGATGTTCGTCGCCGACGTCGGCGTACAGCTCGGAGGGAACGATGCCGAAATGCGTCTGGTGCAGCCGTCCGAGCATGTCGTTCATCACCGCGCGAGCGGCTTCCATGCTGTCGGCCTTCTCGATGGCGGGGCGCAATTCGTCGTGCACGGCTTGCCAGTCCAATCCCGCGGGCTTTACCTGCCAGTGCTTGTCGCGGACGGTTTTCCAAACCTGTTCGAAGGAATCGATGTTGAGCTGGCGCTGCTCCGGCGTTAGTGCAAATGCCAGCGCAGCGCAGGCGGCCAGAGCGAGAAATCGCGCTGGGATGCGGTTCATTCCTTGGCGAGAACCTTAGCGCCCAGCGCGCCGCCGATCATGGGTAGCGCCGTCAGGATCACGAACAACATCAGTAGTGCGAACAGCAACCCGCCGGCCAGGGTTGCGGGATCGCTCAGAGCCTGCGCCAGGGTATCGGAACGGGCATCGTTGGCCGGGAATTGGCTGCGCAGGTAATTTGCAAGGCCGCCCCGATTCGAGATGCTGACCATGGCTACGGTCATGAGCAGACTGATCAGAGTGAAGCAGAAAATGCCGGTGATCCATCCCATGCGTACGCCGCCCCGGACGCTTAGCATCTGCCCGGTGCGCCGCGTATAAAGAAACACCGCCAGAAACCCGGCCGCGAGGAACACGATCATCAGGCGTAAAAATGGAAACGGCAAAGGAAACAGGAACAGCAAAACAGCGGTGAGCGCCGCGAGAAAACCGATCCGGACCGCCATACGGTTGTGGAAACTGATTTCCGTGAGTACGGGCGCGGGCGGCGCAAGGGGCGCGGGCGAGGGAATCGGCGGCTCGGGTTCAGCAGTTTCTTCGACCAGGCCCGGATAGTCGTATTGCGGCTTGCCGCACTTGTGGCAAAAGCGCGCGTCCGGCGGTAATTGCGCGCCACAGGTGCAACGGTCTGCCATCACCTCAGTGTGACATAGGGCGGCTTGATTTAAAACCACGGCTTCGCCTGCCCCGGCTGCTCGGAGCACGAAAAAGCCGCTGGTTTGCACCAGCGGCCTCCAAAAAAATCGCAACTAACTCTGCTTAACCTTTTTCACCGACTCGTAAATCATTGGTCACCGAGAAGACGCCCGGAACACCATTGGCTCGGATATTAGCCATGTTCTTGTCGGCTTCGTTGTCTACCACTCCAACCAAAGTGACGTGGCCGTTATCCACGATGATATGAATCGATGGAATCGCGCCCATCGCATAACGATACAGTGAGCCGAAACCGAAGATCGCGCGGTATTCCGCTCTCCGGATCTGGTTATCCATGGGAGACACCGGCAGCACTTGGATGTTGTCCACTACTTGCGTGACGCCAGGAATTTTCTTCACGGCATGCTCGGCATCCGACTTTACTACGGGCCAAGTCACTTGACCCGTCAGAGTCACCACCCCGCCGGGATCTACCCGGTATGCGAGATTGTCAAAAACGTTGTAATAAGGCAATGATGCCAACTCGTGGCGCACAGCGTCACCGAGGTCGCGTGCCTGGTAGCGGCCGAACATCGGCACTGCAAAAGCGGCCAGCGCTAGAGTTAAGGTAATGGTCTGGAATTTCTTTTTCATAGAGCTTTCTCTCCTCACACCTGATCAGATGGTGAACACCGCATTCAGGTTGCTCGAATTACACAGCTTTACACCTTCTAGTGGCGCCAGAATCTCTTGATTCAAAGGAGTTTGATTGACCTTTCGCCGGCCCGCCGGTTGACCGGTTCCGTAACGTTTCTGTGCTAGCATGTTACATTTGGCCAGGGGATATCGGGGAAATACCACATGAAAATTTTGAGCCTCGGAGCCGGAGGCTTTATCGGCTCCCATTTGACGCACCGCCTGCTGCAGGAAGGGCACGTGGTCACCGCCGTTGATTTAGAGACCGAGAAAGTGACGGATTGTCTCGAACACCCCAACCTGACTTTTTTCCAGCACGACATTCGAAAGCCTGGGTGGGACCTGGACGCGCTGGTCCGCGAATCGGACCTGGTGATCGATCTGATCGCTTATGCAAATCCCGGCCTCTATATACGGATTCCGCTGGAAGTCTTCCGGCTGAATTTCACCGAGAACCTGAAGATCGCCGAAGCGTGCGTGCGGCAGCGCAAACGGCTGATCCAGTTCTCGACCTGCGAGGTCTATGGCAGAAGTGCCGCTAGTTTGAAAAATGCCCGGCTGACGGATCCCGAGGACCCGATCCATGCCACCTACTCGGAGGATTCGAGCGAGTGCATCCTGGGGCCGGTGTCCAAACATCGCTGGATCTATTCCTGTGCCAAGCAACTTCTGGAGCGCGTTCTGCACGCCTACGGCATCGAAGAAGGCTTCAACTACACCATCATCCGGCCGTTCAATTTTATTGGACCCAAAATCGATTTCCTGCTGCATGAAAAAGAGGGCATACCCCGGGTCTTTTCGTTCTTCATGGACGCCCTTCTGAACGGGACGCAAATGAAGCTGGTTAACGGTGGAACCGCCCGCCGCTGCTACACCTATATCGACGACGCGATTGAATGCACCTACCGGGTGGTTCAGAACCCGGGCGGCGTGTGCGATCGCCAGATCCTGAACATCGGATCGCCCTACAACGAGGTCTCCATCCGGCAAATGGCGGAACTGATGCGCGACATCTACGTCGAAAAATTCCGCGACCCCTCGGTCCGCCTGCCTGACATAGTGAGTGTGTCGGGCGAAGAGTTCTACGGCGAAGGCTACGACGACTCCGACCGCCGCATTCCCGATATCACCAAAGTCCGGAAGCTGCTGGGTTGGGAGCCCAAGTGGAATATCCGCGACACGCTCGAAACCACCATGCAGTACTACGTTTCCGACTACCGTAAGAATGCGGTCGGAAGCACAGCGGCGAATGGTTGAGAACGTTTTCATTCTGATGCCCGCCTATAATGCGGGCCGCACCATCGAGCGTGTTTTCGAAAGGATTCCAAGCGAGGCGAAACGCCGCATCCGCCGCTATGTAGCGGTGAACGACGGCAGCCAAGACGACACCGCTCAGGCTCTCAGCCGCTTGCAAAGTTCGTTCCCCAGCCTGGTGGTGCTCACGCACCCGCAGAATCGCGGATATGGCGAAGCGGAGAAGACCTTGCTGCGCTACGCCGTCGCCGAGCGCGCCGATGTCGGTATCCTGCTGCACTCCGATGGACAATATTCGCCGGAGAAGATTCCGGAGCTGCTGGAGCCGTTCGACCGCGATACCGCCGACATGGTCCAAGGTTCCCGCATGCTCGGCGGAGGCGCCTTGCAGGGCGGGATGCCGCTCTACAAATTCGTCGCCAACAAGACGCTCACCGCACTCGAAAATTGGGCCTTCGGAATGAAGCTGGCCGAGTACCACAGCGGCTACATGCTGTATTCGCGGAAGGCCATGGAACTGATTCCGTGGGAGAAGCTTTCGAACTCCTTCGATTTCGACTTAGAGATGATGGTGCTGGCGCGCGTCAAAGGTCTGCGCATCGCCGAAATCGCTATCCCCACCATTTACGCCGGCGAAAAATCGCACCTGCGCCCGATAAAATACGGACTCGATGTCCTTTCCGTGATTCGCGGCTACAAGCGCGGGAAGTATCACGCTATGTGATGGCGGGAGCGTTTCGGATTAACTGCTATGCGGTCCATCGGTGGTTCTACGAGAGCGGCCGTTTTGATCTACGGCCTCTCGAGCGCTGCGTTCTATTGCGCGCTTCTGCCGCTGTGGGAAGGCTTCGACGAGTTGTACCACTATGGCTACGTGCAGTACGTTTCCACCAACTGGAAATTTCCGGTGGCCGGCCAGGCTACGCTTTCCCGCGAGCTGTGGACCTCGCTCGACGACGCCCCGATCAGCCACTATATTCAATCGCAGGTGTATCGCCCCAGCACCAACTTTCAGCAATATTTCAGCCTGCCGGCGGCCGAACGCGTCCAGCGGCGGCGAGCTCTGGATGCGATCCCGCGCGCGTTTCAGCGGGAACCGTCTCCGCGAGACAACTATGAGGCTAAGCACGCCCCGCTCACTTACCTGTTGCTGGCGCCGCTCGACAGGGTGCTCAGCGGCGCCTCACTCACGACGCGAATCCTGACGCTCCGCCTGGTTCTCTCCCTGGCCGCCATCACGCTGCTCTGGACGGGCGCCCGGCGCTTGGCGCATCGTCTTCGCCTGCCGGCTGAAATGGAGAGCGCGGCTTTGTTTGTGATCTTCTCCTGCCAGATGGTCTACGCCGTCGCGTGCCACATTGGGAACGATGCGCTGTTGTTGCCTTGGCTGGTGTTCTTCCTAACGGCGGTAATCGATAGCTGCGAGTCCCCCACATTGTTGCGAATGGCGGTAGCGGCGGCGATCATGGCGGTGGGCTTACTGATCAAAGCATCGGCGCTGTTTTTCTTGCCCGTGCTATTCGCTGCTCCGCTGCTTCTTCTGCGGCGCGATGGAGTGCTTGCGGCGCGGCTGGGCGCTGTGGGTGTAGCGATCCTGGCTGTACTGGCGGGGCCGTGGTACGCACGAAACCTGATCCTCTATGGAACGTTAACGGCTACCAACGATTCCACCTCCGGAGTCGGCGCCAGGCAGTTGCTCAATGCCGCTCGGAAACTTCCCTGGGGCCAAAGCCTGGCCGGCATGGCCCACGACGCTTTGTGGACCGGGAACAATTCCTTCACGACGTTTTCGCGCTTCACGCTGAACGTTATTCTTTTTCTGCTGGCTCTAGCCGGCGCGCTTTATGTCGTGCGATTCCGACGTTCAGCGGCGGAACTCATCGTCGTTTCGGCGATCGCACTGTACACCGCCGGTCTGGTACTGATTACTTTGGCATTTTTTGCCAACAGCAATGGCGCCGTGACCGCGGCCGAGCCCTGGTACATCCCGCCGCTGCTAGCTCCCGCCGTGCTGCTCTGTTTCCTCGGGCTGACGCGATGGCGCCGCAGTGGACGGTGGATCGCCCTTGCCGGCGTGCTCCTCTGGGGTTATGTCGCTGGAGCCACTTGGATTGCGAAGTTGGTTCCGCTGTATGGTGGTTTTCCGGAGGTCGCCGCGCACGCACACCAGCTCTGGAGTTGGTATTTGAACCAGACTGCGCTGCGCGATTCGATTCTCTCGAACCTATCGCCGGCGCCGCTAGCCTTCCTCTATGTGTTGTTCTTCGCCGTGCTGGCAGCGCTGCTGACCGCACTCGTCCTGGTGCTGGCGCCGCTACTGCGGGCGCGCAGCTTCGCGCTGGATAAGACTCCATAGCGCCTCGATGTGCTCGCGCTCGGTGGGAGCCGCGCCAATGGAAATCCGTACCATCCACCGCCCGTCTAGAATCGCCGGCGTTAGATACGCCGCGCCTGAACGGTTGACTCGTTCAGCCCACTCGAGCGTGTGCCGGTCCAGCGCTTCGCCTTTGAGGTCCGCCGGTTCGTGGCGCACACAAAGAGTCTGAAGTGGAACGGGCGCGAGGACCCGCCAATTCGGGGCCGCGCGCACCTGCTCGGCCAGCCATTGCGCATTCTCCAGGTCGCGGCGCAAACGCGCCCGCAGCCCCTCCAGCCCTTGTTCGCGAATTAAAAACCAGAGCTTCAACGCGCGGAAGCGGCGGCCCAGGGGGATGCCCCAGTCGCGCAGATTCTTCACCTGCGCGTCGGCCGAGGTCTGGAGATAGCTCGGATTGGTGGACATCACGCGGATCAGATGCTGGGGATCGCGAACGTAGTAAAGCGAGCAATCGAATGCGGCTCCCAGCCACTTGTGCGCGTTGATGACTAGGGAGTCGGCCACTTCAACGCCTTGCCACATCCAGCGGCATTCCGGAAGGATCATCGCCGACCCGGCCATGGCGGCATCGACGTGCATCCAGACGCCATGCTGCCGCGCGATTCGGGCGATGCTCGATAGGGGATCGAGAGCCGTCGTGCCCGTGCTGCCGGTGGTGGTCACTATCGCGCAAGGTTTCAAACCAGCCTCGACGTCGCGCTGAATGCACGCCTCCAAGGCGTCAGCGCGCATGGCGTACTCGCGGTCGTGCTCCACCACTCGCACATTCTCCCGCCCGAAGCCCGCCAGCAGAGCGGCCTTGTCCACGGAGCTGTTGCTGTTGGCCGATGTGTAGACCACCAGCGGCTGCGGCGCGGCCTGCAATCCTCCACGGCTCATACCGTAACCGCTGGTTCGCTCGCGCGCGCACAGCAGAGCGATCAGCGTGGAGGTCGAGGCAGTGTCCTGAATGACGCCGCTCCAGGCATCCGACAGCCCGGTCGCCTGCCGCATCCAGTCCGTCACCACCTCTTCCACCTCCGTGAGCGCGGGGCTGGCCTGCCAGGAAAGCCCCAGCACGCCCAGACCCGTACTGGCATAATCGCCCAGCACGCTGGCCAGCAACCCGTTGGATGGAAAATAGCCGAAGAAGTTGGGATGCTGCCAATGCGACAGACCAGGAAGCACGATTTTTCCCAGGTCCTGTAAAATGGTCTCGAAGGACTCGGGCTGTTCGGGCGCGCACGCCGGAAGTTGAGCGCGAATCTCTCCGGGCGCGGTCCGGGCCATCACCGGCAGGTCGGCGGCTTGCGCGCGATAGTCGGCGATCCAATCGACCAGCCGGTGTCCATACTTGCGGAATTCTTCGGGTGTCACGAATGCTAGTGTATAATTTCGCCCTTATGAAAAGATGTATTCACGCACTGGCCGCTATCTCGGCCGTCGCCATGCTGATCGCGCCGCTCGCTGCACAGCAGCACACTTATAGCCCCGCCGATATCGCGGCCGGGAAGGAGTTGTTCACCGTGCAGTGCCAGCCCTGCCACGGCCCCAACGGCGACCTGGTGGCCGGCATCGACATGCGCAAAGGCGAGTTCAAGCGCGTCTCCACCGACGAAGAGATTTCGCGAATCATTCTCAACGGCGCTCCAGGCACGGGCATGCCGCCGTTCAGTCTTCCGGAAGCATCGCGCACGGCGCTGGTGGCCTATATCCGCTCCCTGCACGACTCGGGGGCACGCGCCACAACCGCCGGCGACGCCCAACGCGGACGCGAGATCTTCGAAGGCAAAGGCGAATGCCTGAATTGCCATCGAGTGGACGGTAAAGGTTCACGCAAAGGTCCCGATCTGAGCGACATCGGCGCCATCCGGAACACGGCTGCATTGGAACACTCCATTCTCGACCCCGCGGATGCGATCGCCCCGCAGCAGCGCATGGTTCACGCCGTCACGAAAAACGGAACCGCGATCAACGGCATGCGGCTGAACGAGGACACCCATACCGTCCAGTTGATCGATGAGAATGGGCGCCTTGTTTCGCTCGTGAAAGCCGATCTGCGCGAGTACACGCTTCTCAAAACCACGCCTATGCCCGCCTACCGGGGAAAATTGACGCCGCAGGAAATCGGGGACCTGGTCAGTTACTTAACTTCATTGAAAGGTTTGCCATGAAATTTCTTATGCTGAGCCTGCTGGCGGCAGCGACATTGCCCGCGCAGGTCTCCAACGATCGCTTGCTGCATCCCGACCGCGAGCCGCAGAATTGGTTGACGTACTCAGGAAGCTATTCCAGCCAGCGCTACAGTTTGCTCGACCAGATCACCCCGCAGAACGTCAAGAATCTGGAAGTACAGTGGGTGTTCCAGGCGCGCTCGCTCGAAAAATTCGAAACGACGCCGCTGGTTGTGGATGGCGTCATGTACATCGTGGAGGCGCCCAATCATGTATTCGCGCTGGACGCCAGAACCGGACGCGCCTTCTGGGACTACGACTATCGACCTTCGCGCGACGCACGGCCCTGCTGCGGATCGGTAAATCGGGGCGTGGCCATCCTGGGTGACACGCTGTTCATGGGGACTTTGGACGCGCGCCTGCTGGCCATCGACGCGAAATCCGGCCGGCCTCTATGGAAGACCGAAATCGCCGACCCCAAGCTCGGCTACACCATCACGCATGCGCCGCTGGTGGTCAAGAACAAGGTGATCGTCGGCGTGGCTGGCGGCGAGTACGGCATTCGCGGGTTCATCGCCGCCTATGACGCGGCCACGGGCAAGGAAGCTTGGAAATTCTATACCATCCCCGGCCCCGGAGAAGCCGGACATGAAAGCTGGTCGGCCGACTCCTGGGCTCACGGCGGCGTTCCCGCCTGGTTGAGCGGTTCCTACGATCCCGAACTCAACTTGGTCTACTGGGGCACCGGCAATCCGGGCCCCGATTTCAATGGCGATCTGCGCGCCGGCGACAATCTCTATGCCGATTCGGCGGTCGCACTCGATGCCGATACCGGAAAACTCAAGTGGTATTTCCAATTTACGCCGCACGATGAATACGATTACGATGCTGTGCAGATCCCGGTCCTGGTGGACGGAACTTGGAAGGGAACGCCGCGAAAAATGTTGATGTGGGCCAATCGCAACGGGTACTTTTACGTGCTGGATCGCGCCACCGGCAAATTTCTTTCCGGCGCGCCCTTCACCAAGCTGAACTGGTCCACCGGACTCGATGAGGCCGGCCGTCCCATGCGGAACTCGAGCGCCGAGCCGAACGCGCAGGGTGTCACGATCTTTCCCAATCTGTTCGGCGGCACCAACTGGTATTCGCCGTCTTACAGCCCGCGCACGCATCTGTTCTACATTCCGAGCTGGCAGGATAGCAGCATGACGCTGGGCAAAGTCTCGGGCGATTTCTCGCCGGGCCAGCGTTATATGGGCGGCACCATTCGTCCGGGCGGAGTGCCCACCAAGCGCGGCGCCGAGAACACGCCGGTCGAGAACACCAACTATGGCGCCATTCTCGCCATGGATCCCGCCACAGGCCAGCCCAAGTGGCAGTTCAAGATGAGTGACCTGACGGCCAGCGGCGTCCTGACTACCGCATCCGATTTGTTGTTCGCGGGCGGCCGGGAAGGATATTTCTACGCTTTGGACGCCCGCACCGGCGCGGAGCTTTGGAAAGCTCCGCTCGGCGGATCCGAAGAAGCCGCGCCCATCACTTATCGCGTGGGCGACAAGCAGTACGTTTCGATCGCCGCCGGGCACGCGCTATTCACCTTTGCCTTGCGCAACTAAACCGCGCAGCCCAGCAGTTGAGCGCCCCCGAGCGTGCTGAAGACGTTGCGCGCCTCCTGGTGCCGCGCTTCGGCCCGGCCGAGAATTTCGCCGAACTCCCGATCGCCCCGAAGCGGGTCCAGCCATGGATCGGAAGCCATGGCGGGAAAGCAGAAGAACCCGCCATCCACCGCGCGTCGAAGTGCGGCCAGGGCGCGCCGGGATTCCTTCAAATAACCAAGCTGTCTGGCCAGGTAATACCATCCTTCCGGGTCGCGGAAGGTGGCCGCCAGCAATTCGTCGGAGGCGTCCAGACTCGCGGCGCGATCTCCTTCCAGCGTGCCGCGAAGACTCACCAGATACAAATTGCCGAGACGCCAGTTGGTGGACCGCTCTTTTTCCTTGAGCAGCTCGATCGCGTGCCCGGTTCTTCCCAGCATCGCCAAAGCGATGGCCGTGGCGTATCCGAAATCAGCCCGGCTGGCATCCAGGGCATTTTCATAGTTGCCCAGCATGAAATAGGTGTGCACTACGCTGGTTGTGATGTTGCGATCCAAGCCGCGCGCCTGCCGGTGGGCGGCTAGCGAGGCGTCCAGGAGCCCGCAGTAGCGGCACGCGTGGGTGAGCCCCGCGAACAGCTCCGGATCGTTGCGCGCGCTCTTCGACCGCTCAAGCAGCCGCTTCAAAGCCTCCAGAGCACGTCCCTGCTCCACCTGCACTTGCGAGTAAAGATTGTGCGCCAGCGGAAGGTCCGGGTTCAGCTCCAGAGCGCGGCGGAAGGCGCTGTCGGCGCTCGCCAGTCTCTCAGCGGAGCCGGCCATGTACTTGTCAGACAGCCAGCGTGATCGCCCGAGCTGCGCCCAGGCCGGCGCATATCCAGGATCTTTGGCAACACACTGCTCGTACAATTCATTGGCGCCGGCCACGCCCTCCAGGCTTCGGCCCAGCTCGTTGGCTCTGAGAAACAGATCGTAAGCCGACGCGTCTGGTGGCTCCTGAGCCAGACGCTGGTGCTCGCCCGCCGTGAGCGGCAAGGCCAGCGATTGCACCACGCCGCTCACCAAGCCGTCCTGCAGCTGAAAGATATCGCGTAACTCGACTTGCGAAGTCCATGACCATAGGAGTGTACCCGCTGGCGCTTCCACCAGCTGAGTGGACAGCCGCAACTGAGCGCCGGCGCGCAACAACGTGCCCGTAAGCACCACGTCCACGTCAGCCTCTTTTGCGATCTCTTTCAAGTCCGGCGTCGGGCCGGAGAAACGCGCTGCCGCGAGGCTGGAGCGAACCACCAGCGAACTCAACCCCGCGAGCGACGCCGAGATCGCATCCGGAAGGCTGAACGCCAGGAAATCGGTGTCGGAGTCGGAACGGAGCATACGGAAGGGAAGAACGATCAGACGCTTGATGGTGCGGGCTTCGACCTGCGCACCGCCATCCATCAGCCGCAGCACCTCGCGCAACTCCGCCGCCATTTCATCCGCTCCCTGGTAGCGGTTCTCAGGTTCCTTGGCCAGAGCCCGGTGCACAATGCGGTCGATGGCCGAGGCCGCCGGCGAACCGCCCAGCGTAGCAGGCTCATCGTACAGGATGGCGTGGAAGATCTGAATTGCCGACTCACCGGTGAACGCGTACTTCCCCGCGACCGCTTCAAACAGAATGGCCGCCGCCGAAAAAAGATCGCTGCGAGTGTCCAATGGCTTGCCGGTCACCTGTTCGGGCGATGCATAGCGCGGCGTCGCCGCAATCATTCCCTGCTGAGTGATCTCGGTTTGTGTCGGACTGTTCGAATCGCACACGTTCGCGAGCGGCTTGGCGAGCCCGAAGTCCAGCAACTTGACGCCGTGGGTTGATAGAAAAACATTCGAAGGCTTCAGATCGCGATGCAGGAGCGAGTGCTGGTGTAAACTGGCGAGCGCTGATAACATGCTCAAGGTCACCTGTACCGCCTCCGGAATCGGCAGCGCACCCCGAGTAAGGCGCGCAGCCAGCGATTCCCCCTCCAGCAGTTCCATCACCAGGTACGGACGGCCTTGCTCGTCGCCGATGTCGTACAGCTGGCAGATGTTGGGGTGATTGACGCGCGCCGCCGATTGCGCCTCGCGGAGAAACCGCTGGTGGAGGCTGTCGTCGCTTAGCGAGTCCCGGATCATCTTCAGGGCGACCGTCCGATTGAGACGCGTATCGCGAGCGCTATAGACGACGCCCATACCCCCCTCGCCCAGCTTGCCCGTGATCTGATAAGGGCCAATGCGTTCCGGCTGCTCGGACATCCCGCGAAACCTCTTATCAAGTGTAGAAAATCGCAACGGAGTTAGACTTCAGGCGCCGTTTCCGGGCACGCGCTATTCACCTTTGCCATGCGCAACTAAGCTGTACCGCCCCGCAGGAATTCGCGGTCGAGCGCGGCGCGTAGCTTAGCGCTGCCACGCTTAGCTACGCATGCCTCGACGCGCGCGCGGATGGTTTCATCCCGCGCGTAGATCCCGAGCGCCGCCACTGCGTCCGCCGCCGCTCGCTCGCTATCCTCATTCACGCGGGCCAGCAGGAATTCAACCGCTTCATCCAGCCGCAGCATCGCCATGGCGAGCAGCAACGTGCGCCGGCGCTCGGGAACCGCGGCTTCGTCCCAAGCCTTGTGCAGCAGCTGAAAAGCGGCGGCCAGGTGCGACTCACCCAGCGCGAACGCCGCCGCCTCGGCGACCTCATCCGATTCACTCCGCAAAAATCCAGCCACGAACTCGAGCGACGGCGCGGGGGCCAGCCGCAACAGGGCCGCGAAGCACTCGGCGGTGACCTGTGCATCACGGTCGCCAAGCAAGGCTTTCAAACGCAGCAGCAGAACACCTTCGGATGAACCCGAATCGGCGATGGCCCGGACTGCCCCCGCTCTCGCCGCCGGCTCGCGATCGGCCAGCAGCGTCACGCATTCTTCGAGCGCGCCGGGATGCAGCATGCGCGCCAAGCCCTGCGCGCAGACTCCCCGCAGTTCCGCGGCCGCATCCACGGGCGGACCGAAACTGCCTTCCATCTGGACATGCCGGATTCCCAGGAAATAAACGCGCGCCGCAGCCTGATCCATGGCCGCCAACGCCTTGGCGATCGCTAGCAGCGCCTTACAACCCGGGTCGCGCTTGGACGGATTTTGCATCAGATCGACGAACGCATCCACAAGATCCTGCGCCAGCCCGGCCGATTCCAAGCGCTCCACGGTGCCGGCCGCTGCGGCCACCACGTGATTGCTCTTATGCCTCAGGAATGGAGCAAGATCGCGCTTCAGGTCGTACTTTTCGGGCGCCTCCCGAACGGCTAAAATCGTCTTCAGAGCTTCTTCGGTGGAAAGCGCCTTCGCCACTCAGTTATTATCATCGCAAAATCAACGACTTACAAGCCTAACGGCGCGACCCGCGCTAAGCCTGCACCGGTAACGAATGAAAGAACTTACCCTGCACAGCTCGGGCTCAGACAGCGTCAGAGATTATGTGACCCGTATCGCGCTATGGGTGTCGCTTGCCCTGTTACCCCTCCAGGCCGCCGACCTCGACCTCAACAACCTGCTCAAAGGAATCGAACAGCGCTACAACCGCGCCAAGACGCTGCAAGTCCATTTTAATGAGTCATATAGCGTCCAGGGAAGGGCGCGCAAGAGCGAATCCGGCGAACTCACCTTGCGCAAGCCCGGACGCATGCGCTGGGAATACACCACCCCTTCCGGCAAGCTTTTCCTCTCTGATGGCAAAGACGTTTATCTCTATACGCCCGATGCTCACAAAGTAGAAAAGACCAAGCTCAAGGCCAGCGAGGACATGCGCGCGCCGTTGGCGTTCCTGCTCGGCAAACTGGATTTCGCCAAGGAGTTTCGCGATTTTAGCGTGAAACCGGACGGCCCGAACTATGTGATTGCTGCCAGCGCCAAGACTGACCAGCTCCCCTACAGCAAGGTCGAGATGCTGGTGACGCCGGATTACGAGATTCGTCGCCTGGTGGTGGACGGGCAGGACAATTCCGTTCTTACCTTCCAATTCGCCGACGAAAAGGTGAATCCGCCGGTGAACGACGCGCTCTTCAAGTTCCAGATGCCGGCCGGGGCCACGCTGGTCACCGAAGGAGGCGACTAGTGGCTGAATTCGTCCTCAAGTACGCTGATCCGCGCGGCGAAGTGCACCACCAGGTGGCCGAAGCGGCTTCGGAAAAGGATCTGCGCGAGCGCTATCAGCAGCAAGGCTTCCTGATTTATTCCGTCAAGCCGCGGCGTGCCATCGCGGGCATGACGGTGGGCGGCGGCAAGAAGAAAATCAATCTTGAGAAATTCCTGATCTTCAATCAGCAATTTGTCACGCTGGTTCGCGCCGGGCTGCCTATTTTGAAAGCGCTGGACCTTCTTTCCGAGCGCCTGACCGATGCGAAACTGGCGCCCTACATCAAAGCGGTCCGCGAAGAGGTGAAGAACGGAGCGCTGCTGTCGGATGCGTTCGGCGCGCAGGGCGTGTTCCCTCCGATTTACGTCACCTCGGTGCTGGCAGGCGAGAAGAGCGGCGCACTGGGCGAGGTGCTGGACCGCTTCATCACCTATCAGCGCCTGGCGCTCGCGGTTCGCAAGAAGCTGCTGCTTTCGTTGGTGTATCCGGCTCTATTGGTCGTCCTAGTGATCGCGCTCATGGTGTTTCTGGTGACGTTCGTCGTCCCGAAATTCGCCGACCTGTATCACAGCCTTTCGGCGCAGTTACCGGCCGCTACCGAGATCCTGATCGCGGTGGGCACCACGGCGCGCAACTACATCCTGTTCGGTTTCGTGGCATTGATCGCTGCCATCATCGCTTTTCGTTTTTGGTCTAAGACCGAGAATGGCGAGATGATAGTGGACCGCTGGAGGCTCCGGACGCCGCTGCTGGGCGAAATCTGGATCAAGTATCAAGTGGCGCAGTTTGCGCGCGTGATGAGCACACTGTTGGTGGGCGGCATCCCGCTGCTGCAGGCCATGGAGACCAGCGCGAGTTCGCTCGGCACGCGCCTGCTGAAGAAGAATTTATCGGAAGCGGGCCAGATGGTCAAGGAAGGCCAGTCTTTATCCTCGGCGCTGGCTCAGGCTAAGATTTTTCCGCCGCTCTCCATCGACATGATGGAGGTGGGCGAATCCACCGGCGCGCTGCCGCAGATGCTGGCCAGCGTAGCGGAATTTTACGAGGACGATGTCAATACTCGTATGACGGCGTCGCTGTCGCTGATCGAGCCGGCCATCATGATCTTCATGGGCTGCTTCGTTAGCTTCGTGCTGGTGGCGCTGTATCTGCCGATTTTCTCGCTGGCTGATACCTTGCGATGACCACCTTGCGATAAGGAGATTTTTTCAATGGCGACTATCGAACATCCCCCCCTTACCGAGCCGCTGGACGAAATCGCGCTGTCCAAGGCTTTGGCGGCGCGCTATCGCTGCGAGTTTGTCGACTTGCGCGAAGCCCGCATCGACCATGACCTGTTTCATTCGGTGCCGGTGGACCTGATGTTCCGCTACAACTTCGTGCCGATGCAGTCCGAAGGCCGGCATTTGGACATCGCGTTGGCCGATCCTCGCAATCCGGCGGTGATCGACGAGCTTTCGGTTCTGCTGCAGAAGAAGCTGCGCATCAAAGTAGCCACGCTGTCGCAAATCTCCGACCTGCTCAAGAAAACCGAGCAATCGCAGCGCGTCCTGGAAGAAGTGACCGAAGGTTTCACGCTGGACGTCATCGGCGAGGAAGAGAACCCGGAAGAAACGCTGTCCATCGACAAGCTGACGGCCGACAACGACATCGCGCCGGTGATCAAGCTGGTGGATACTACCATCTTTAACGCGCTGGAGCGGCGCGCCAGCGACATTCACATCGAGACGCGCGATCAGGAAGTGGCCATCAAGTACCGCATTGACGGCGTGCTGCACTACGCCATGCCGCCCATCTCCAAGGATTGGCATTCCACCATCATTTCGCGTATCAAGGTCATGAGCGAGCTGGATATCGCCGAGCGGCGCGTTCCGCAGGATGGCCGCTTCCGAGTGCGATACAAGAAGCGTCTCATCGACTTCCGAGTTTCCATCATGCCGACGATTCACGGCGAGGACGCAGTGTTGCGCGTGCTCGACAAGGAATCCATGAGCGAGAAGTTCGCCAAGCTCTCGCTCGAGGTGGTGGGTTTTTCCGACATCGATCTGATGAAGTTCCGGCGCTACATCAAGGAACCTTACGGCATGGTGCTGGTCACCGGTCCCACCGGGTCCGGTAAAACCACCACGCTGTACGCCGCTGTCAGCGAGATCAAGAACGACGAAGACAAGATCATCACCGTCGAGGACCCGGTTGAGTATCAGATCAAAGGCATCACGCAGATCCCGGTGAACGAAAAGAAAGGGTTGACATTCGCACGCGGGCTGCGCTCCATTCTGCGTCATGACCCCGACAAGATCATGGTGGGCGAAATCCGCGACCAGGAAACCGCGCAAATCGCCATCAACGCCGCGCTCACCGGGCACCTGGTGTTCACCACCGTTCACGCCAACAACGTGCTGGACGTGCTGGGCCGATTCCTGAACATGGGCGTGGAGCCGTACAATTTTGTGTCTGCCCTGAATTGCATTCTGGCGCAGCGGCTGGTGCGCGTGATCTGCAATTATTGCAAGGCTCCGGTGAAGTATCCCGACTCGTATTTGTTCGAGAGCGGCCTGAATCCGGAAGAATGGCGCGATGTCCCGTTCTTCGAAGGTCCAGGCTGTTTCGAATGCGGCGGCACCGGCTTCCGCGGGCGAACCGCGATCCATGAGTTGCTGGATCTGAGCGAGCGCATCCGCCAGATGATTCTCGACAAGCGCCCGGCGATCGAGATCAAACGCCTGGCGCGCGATGAGGGCATGACCTTTCTGCGCGAATCGGCGCTCGAAAAAGTACGCAAGGGAATCACTACGCTGAAAGAGATCAATAAGGTGACGTTCATCGAAGGATAAGAGCGCCATGAGCTCGTTTGCCAACTTATTTCAGGATCCGCCGCCGACGCACATCTTCGAGCTGTCGGAGAAAGGCCTGGCGTTCGCCGCGGTGTCCGAGCCGGAAGCAGCCGGCTTTACGCCTTTCGACGCGGGCATTCTGCTGGTGTCGCCGGTGCACGATAATATTCAGCAACCCGGCCTGGTGCAAGAGCGCATCCGCGCTTCCATTCCGCCCAATGGAAAACGCCGCGCCGCCTTGATTCTGCCCGACTATTGCGCGCGCGTCGCGGTGCTCGATTTCGACGCTTTCCCCGACTCGCATGAAGAACGGCTAGCGCTGCTCCGCTTCCGGATGAAAAAGAGCGTGCCGTTCGATGTCGATTCCGCCGTGGTCAGCTATGCCATCCAGCCCCGTCGACGCGAGCCGGGTGAAACCAAGCTGGAAGTGCTGGTTGCCATCATAGCGGCCGAAATCGTGGCGCGCTATGAAGCTCCATTCCGCGGTCTGGGGTTTCACCCGGGCTACATCACCACTTCGTCGCTGGCGTCGTTGAATCTGGTCGATCCGGACGAGATCAGCATGCTGGTGAAGCTGAGCGGTCATGTCCTGTCGCTCTTAGTGTTGCAGTCCAGCGCCATAAAGCTGGCCCGCTGCGTCGAGATGGATAGCGACTTACCGGAAGAAATCGAATCGGTGCTGCATCCCACCGTGGCCTACATCGAGGATGAATTGAAGTCTCGGCTGAAGAGAATCTGGTTGTGCGGCTTCGACCAGCACCCCGCTTTGGCGCCGCGCTGGCAGGCCGAGTGGAATTCATCCGTCCAGCCGCTCCGGTCGCGGTTTGGCGTTCCGGGCTCGAACAACGCCGGGCTGCTGGGATATCTGGAATCGGTGGCGGGATAATATGGCCATTCGCGTACCCATTAATCTAGCCAGCGAGCCGTTCCGGCGGGACCGGCCCACGCTAGTTGGCTTGAGCGCCGTCGCTGTCGCGGCCGCGATGCTGCTGGTGTTCCAAGTCACGCGCATCATGTCCGAGCGTAATCAAGCCGCCGATACGCTGGTTACCATCGATCGGCTGAGCGCCCAGATGCGCACCGTCGACGCCGAGCAAGCCAAGTTGAACGCTACTTTGCGCCGGCCGGAGAACGCCGTGGTCCTGGAGCGCAGCGTGTTCTTGAATGAGCTGATCGAGCGCAAAGCGATCAGTTGGACCAAGATTTTCGCCGACCTTGAAAAGGTGATGCCTTATAACGTGCGGCTGGTATCCGTGCGCTTGCCTGAGGTCGACTCACAAAACGAAGTGCTGCTGGATATGTTCGTCGGCGCCAAAGAAGTGCCTCCGGTGCTCGAGTTCCTGAAGCGCCTGGAAGCTTCGCCGCAATTCGGGCCGACCTCGGTGATCAATTCCGCGCCGCCTTCGCAGACCGATCCCTTCTTCCGCTTTCACGTCAGTGTGAGATATGCCCAAAAGCTTTAAAGTCTGGCCTCCCAACAATCCGCGCGCCGTGCTCCGGCTGATGGTCGGGCTGCTGCTGGCGGCCAATGTAGTGGCGGCCTATTTCGTCATACGGCCCCTGGGCGGCTCACCGGAGGACCTGCGGCGGCAGGCGGCCGATATGCGCACGGCCATCCGCCAGAAACAAGGGACTCTCAACCGCACTCGAGGGCTGACGAGCAAGATCGAAACCGGCCGCAGCGAAGGCGATCAGTTCATCGGGCACTATTTTCTTCCGCGGCGCAGCGCCTATTCCATGATCGTGGCGGATCTGAACGATCTGGCTAGCCAGGCCAAGGTCACGCCCAAGGAAAGCGCGTTCTCCATCGAACCGGTGGATGGCAGCGACACGCTGGTGATGATGCAGGTCTCGGCCAATTTCGAAACTACGTATCAGGACTTGATCCATTTCGTGAACCTGCTCGACAAATCCGACCGGCTGCTGGTGGTGGAGAGCTTGAATGCGTCGCCGCAACAGGGCGGGGCGAAATTGAATGTCATGCTGAAGCTGGACACCTTCGTGACAGAGGACGCCGCGACGCAATGAATTGGATGCCGTCAAAAGTCGGGGCGGAGAAGAAGAAACTGGCGCTGGTCGCGGGCCTGCTGGCGGTGGCCGGCTACTTTTATTTTTCCAATCGCGAGCCGAGCGGTCCGGGTGCGGCGACTCCGAGCAACACGGCCGCGTCCTCTCCGGTACCAGTGGCCCAGCGGATGGCCGCGCGTCCAGGCGGACGATTACGAAGTGAGGACAGCGCGTCGAACAGCGCGCCTCGGGAATTTCGCCCCTCCATACCCAAGAGCGTGGACCCCTCGGGTGTCGATCCAACTTTGCACCTGAATGAGCTGGCACAATTGCGCCAGGTCCCGCTCGAAGGAGGAACGCGCTCGCTGTTCGAGATTTCCGCCGCGCCGCCGGCCGAGATCGCGGCTTTGAAGGAGCCGGCCCCCATTAAGCCCAAGGAAGTATTCGTGGGGCCCAAGCAGCCCCCGCCTCCGCCTGGACCGCCGCCGGATCCCAAGGCCCCGCCCATTCCGCTCAAATTTTACGGGTTCGTCAACCAGACCAAGAGCGGCACCGATAAACGCGCGTTTTTCCTGGACGGCGAAGACATCGTCATCGCCACCGAAGGCGACATGGTCAAGAAGCGCTATAAGATCATCCGCATCGGAATCAATTCGGCCACCGTGGAAGACACGCAGTTCAAGAGCAACAATCAGCAAACACTGCCGCTCGAAACGGAGGTCGCCGGATGAAGCGCCGGGATGAGTCTGGCTTCGCGCTGCTGTTAGTTTTTGTGATGGCCGCCGTGCTCGCGATCAGCCTGTACTTCGAAATGCCTCGGGTGGCCTTCGAAAGGCAACGCGCGCGGGAACAGATGGCCATCGATCGCGGCAATCAATATAAGCGTGCGATTCAACTTTTCTTCCGGAAGTATCAGACCTATCCGCAGAGTCTCGACGATCTGGAGACCACGCGAAACATCCGTTTTCTCCGCCGCCGCTACAAGGATCCGCTGACGGGAAAAGAATGGCGTTTGGTGCACGTCGGGCCGGGAGGCATGCTCACGGATTCAACCATCAAGCCAGCCAACCCCGCTCAGGGTCCGAATGGAACATCGGCGTCGGGAGCACAGGTTGGAACGGGCAGCGGAGGATCTTCCACCGGGACATCTTCCACCAGCGCTTTCGCCAACACTTTCGGCCAGACGCCGGTAGCCCAGCCTACGAGCCAGCCCGCCGGGATGCCGCAAATCGATCCTCAAACCGGCCAGCCGATTAATCCCGGCCTGAACATGGCGGTGCGGCGGCCGAGCGATCGTGCGATTGGCGGCGGGCAGGAGCAGCCGGTTGATCCGAATCAGCCCCAGCAGCAGTATCCGCAAGATCCATCTCAACCTCAATATCCGGAGCCGCAACAACCAGGCCAGCCGGGTTATCCAGTGCCGGCATATCCCGGCCAACCCGGTCAGCCTGTCTATCCGGGCCAACCCGTTTATCCCGGCCAACCCGGTCAGCCGGGAACACCTCAATATCCAGGACAACCGCAGGTTCCCGGGCAGCCGGGCGTTCCAGTTTATCCCGGACAACCGGCTTATCCGGGAACGCCACAGGTTCCCGGTCAGCCTGTGCAGTATCCCGGGCAGGCCGCTCAATATCCAAGCCAGCCGTTGCCGCAAGATCCTTCGCAGCCGCAGCCGGTTTATCAGCAGCAGCCTCCCCAATATCCAGGCCAGCCAGCGCAGTATCCCGCGCAGGCGGCGGGTTATCCAGGCATCTCTGGTGCTGCGCCGCCGATGCCAGGACAGCAGCCTTTCGCCGGCCAACCCGTCGCTGCTGTTCCAGGCCTGCCAGGTTTACCGGGGGCTCAGACTCCGGGTACGCCCGGCGCGCCCAACCAAGCGGCCAACTTGATCCAGCAGCTTCTCACCACCCCCCGGCAGCCTCCCTCTTCGATAGGAAATACAAATGGAGTAAGCGGCGGGATGACCGGCATTGCGGGTGTGGGAGGCGCGGCCCCAGGGGACGGAATCCATGTGATCAAGGATCACAGCAAGTACAAGGAGTGGGAGTTTATTTACGACATCAAGGACGACAAAACGGCGCTTGGCGCCGGAGCGGTAATGCAGAACCAGCTCTTACAGCAGCAGCAACAACAGCAGAACCAGCCGTCGTCGCCTTCGCCAACTCCAACCAGCCCCGCTCCAACTACGCCCACCGCGCCTCCACCGTCTCAGTAGCGGCGGGTCAGATAAACATCTCTTCGTCGCTAGTGGCCTGATCCACACTGGGACGATTGCCGCGCGCCAGATAAGCCAGCGCGGACTTGATTCCAGCGGCGATCCCGTTGATCTCGCGCAGCGGGCGCATGATGCCGTCGTGCACCGTGGCGACAGTCTCGTGCGCGCGGTTGAGCGTGTCGTCCAGCACCAGCTCGACGCGCTCCAACTGCACCTTCGCCCGAGCGCTGGCATCCGACACAACATCTTCCACCATCGCGAGCTGGCGCTTGGTGGATTCCAGAATCTCGTTGGCGCGCGCGGTCACGTCGGCAATCTGTTTGCGGCTTTGCTCCACGGTGGTCTTGGTCGTATCCACGAGCGATTCCACCTTGGGCAGCAGCGGCTGGATCTGTGTCTGCATAGCCCTGGTGGTTCTGTACATCGCCGCCAGCATGCCGGCCTGGATGCATAGCGCGATTGCTGCGATGATGACGAAGGCCGTCATCACGTAAAGCAGTGCGTTGGAGTCCATGAGGCTATCCGCCTTTGCTTATATGCCTTCGGCGGCGTCGCCGGAAGGCGTGCGCACCGCTTCGCGATAAGCTTGTTTGCCCGCCTCTACGGCCGCGGAGAGATTGTCGCGCTGCTTGGCGACGGCGCTGCGGCCTTTTTCAATAGCGTCGCTGGCCGTGTCCTTGAGATCCACCGTGCGGCGCTTGAGGTATTCTTTACCCTCGTCCGCTTTCGAGCGGATCAGTTCGCGCGTCTCGGTGCCGGTCTTGGGAGCAAACAGCAATCCAACCGCTACTCCCAGTCCAAGCCCTAGAAAGAAATACGAGAATTTATTGTCGTCATCCATGGTGATGGTCCTTAATCTTAGTCGAGCCGGTAGCTACCTTTACAATAGCAGCCCCGAATCTGATAGTGTCCTACTTGAATGACGCAGCGCAAGGCTAAACTGCTTCCTTTCGATCAGCTATTAAATTTGGCGCTCCGGGCCCTGGGCGGCCGCGCGCATTCCACCGGGGAACTGAGGGAAAAGCTGCGCCGCCGAGCCGAGCGGGCCGAAGATGTGGAGGGCGTGCTGAAGAAGCTTAAGGAGGTTGGTTATCTGGACGACAAGCGCTTCGCCGAGAATTACGCCTCGGCGCGTCTGGAAAACGAAGGCGTTGGCAAGATGCGCGTCTTGCGTGACTTACGCCAGCGCCGCGTTGCCGGCAACACGGCCGAGCAGGTGACAGAGCGGACTTATAAGGATACTAACGAACCCGATCTGATCGAGGCGTTTCTCAAGCGTAAGTATCGCGGTAAGCAGTTAAGCACCTTCCTGAAGGAAGACAAGAACCTGGCGGCGGCATTCCGTAGGCTGCGCTACGCTGGATTTTCGGCCGGAGCGTCCATCCGGGTACTGAAGCGGTATGCCCAGCAGCCGGATGTGCTGGATGCGCTCGAATCGGAAGACGCCGAGGCGGAACCATAAATGACGGCCCTGCGCTTTGAGTGCCAGCCCGGTTGCACCAATTGCTGCCGCCAGAAAGGCTTCGTTTACATTACCCCAGCCGATTTGGTCCGCATCGCGCAATTTCTGAAACTGACGCCGGCAGAATTCGAGCGCCGCTATGTGTATCGGACCAAGCACTTATTGCGATTGCGCATGCCGCGCCATTCGCAATGTCATTTTTTGCGCGACGGCGGATGTTCCATTCATGCCGTGAAGCCCACCCAGTGCCGCATCTTTCCGTTCTGGCCCGAGCTCACCGATGACAAGCGCGAATGGCGCAAGGCCGCGGCCTGGTGTCCCGGCATCGGCAAAGGCGAGTTGGTGCAGATCGAAACGGCGCGCACACTCGCGGCCGAGATGCGCGCGTCTTATCCGGGCATGTACGAGTAACCGGCCCGGCTTAGCCTGTGCGCCGCAGATCGCGCACGCGTTGCACAGCCAGCAGGGCCACCATGAGCACCACGGCCGACAACAGCCAGCGTTCCGTGCCGTGGTCATGACGGATCAATTCCACGCCGGCGATCAATCCGGCCAGGATCACCAGCACCAGCGACAAACCGCGATGGAAATGTCCCATGGCCGAACTCAACCAGGGGTCGATGGAAACTGCAATCTCACGCCCCTGATCGGAATCCGTGCACTGCGTCTTGAGCGCGCAGTGGTTGCAGGTGTGGGCCGGCGCACGGTATCGAACCACGCGCAGTTGATGATCCGTCTCGGCTCTTCCCAGGCGCTCGCCGGTAGGGCACTCCCAATGATCGGCCTGCCGGTGAAAGCGGAAACCGGCGGTATGATAGCGATGCGAGCGCTGTTCGGAGTGCCGGCCCATCCATTCCAGAAACGCCGCGATGGCCAGCAGCAGCATCGCATACGCCATCGCCAGCAACGGCTCTGCATGGAACCCGAGCGGCATTTAAGAACCGCTGACCTCGGCGAACAGCACCGTCTCGGGTTGTTCCGCTACGGCGCGGCGGCTCGCATGACGAACTCCCAACCAGCACAGGTACAGCACTGGCAGCGTGCCGCCTACAATGAACAAGACATCTCCGGGCAGACGCAGCCACTCGATAAAGGCATTCGCATCGCTGGTGAGATACTTTGCGGTGCGCGCCTCGAAATAACCGGTGTTCACCGATTCGTAGAGCTGCAGCAATCCCAGCGGAAACAGTGTGGCGAAAACCATCCAGGCCAGCCCGATGTTGAGCGACCAAAAGCTGATCTTGGCGGCGCGATCCGACCACAGTTCCTCCGGGATCATATAGCGGATGCAGAACAGCGCCAGGCCCACCGCCAGCATTCCGTATACTCCCATCATGGCGGCGTGTCCATGGTTGGCCGTGAGCGCGGTGCCGATCTCGTAATAGGACACCACCGGAAGATTGATCAGGAAGCCGAAGACTCCGGCGCCAAGAAAATTCCAAAAGCCGACCGCAACCAGGAACATCACCGCCCAGTAATGCGGGAATGGTTTGCGCGATTTGGCTTGCTGCTGCGCACCGAGCTGCAGGAAGCTCCAGGCTTCCACCGTCAGGAAGGTCAGCGGGATCACCTCCGCGGCCGAGAAGAACGCTCCCAGCGCCATGTGTTGAGCGGGCGTTCCGGAAAAGTAAACGTGGTGCATGGTGCCGATCACGCCGCCCGCCGAATAGAGCAGGATGTCCAGGTAGATGACGGTCAACGCGACGCGTTCGGCCACCACTCCCAGCAGCACGAAGATGCAGGCCACCATGATGGTGGTGAACAACTCCAGAAAGTCCTCCACCCAGAGATGCACCACCCAGAAGCGCCAGAAATCCGTGGTGGTGAACTGGCTGTCGGGCTGTGCCAGCAATCCCACGGCGTAGAAGGCTGGAATCGCCAGAGCCGAGAACAAGAACAGCCACGGCATGTTGCCTTTGTGTTCCACTTGCAGGCGCCCGCGAAGAGTCAGGTAGAGCATAAGAACCCAGAAGCACAGGCCGAGCGTCAACAGGATTTGCCAAAAGCGGCCCAGGTCCAAATATTCAAAGCCCTGATCGCCAAACCACGCCCAGGCGCTGCGAATCCAGCCGTAAATTCCCGCATACTCGCCGCCCAGGCTGCCGAACACAACCACGGCCAGCGCCGCCAGCAGACCGCCGGCCATCCATTTCTGAGATTTCGGCTCGCGCCCGCCGAGCATGGGCGCAATGAAGATTCCCGCGGCCAGAAACGACGTTGCCACCCAGAAGATCGCCAGTTGCACATGCCAGGTGCGCGCCAGGTTGTAGGGCAGAATCTGCGCCAGATCGATTCCGAAGAAATTCGAGATCTCCGCGCGATAGTGCTGCGAGGCCGCGCCCACCAGGGTCTGAAGCAGAAACAAGAGCGCCATAACCAGGAAATACCAGGCGCAGACGCGTTGGGCCGGAGTTAGCGGAACGGTTCCAGGCTCGCGAAAGGTTAGAGTCTTTTGCTCGCGCCCGTGCCAACCGAGAAAGTTCCAACGCCCGAAGGCCGCGAATAGCAGCCCGATACCACCCAGCAGCGCGATCAAAGAGAGCACGCTCCAGAGCACTGTCTCGGCCGTCACGTGGTTCCCAACCAGCGGCTCGGGCGGCCAATTGTTGGTGTAGGAGTAATTCTTGCCGGGCCGCAGCGCCGCTCCTGCCCAGGCCGACCAGGCGAAGAAGGCGGTCAGCTGATTGGTGTCTTCCACCGCGCTGATGGCGTGCGGCCGGAGCCCGTTGCGCGTGGTCGGGTCGTCGAAAAAGGAGCGGTAGTAATTCTTGAGTTGGTTGTAAGCTGACGTCTCGGCCGCGCTGAATGTCAGCGTATCGCTGGCCGAGTCGTAGCGATTGGTCTTAAACTCCTCCACCGTCTGGCGATTCGCGCTGTCCGACTTTGCGCCGCCGTGCGCATCCAACACGATCAGCGCCGCCCGTCGCAAGTAGTCGGCCGTGAAATCCGGACCGAGATAGGCGCCGTGTCCAAACACGGAACCATACTCCATCAGACCGTTACGGAGAAAAACCTGCTGTCCGCCCAGAATGTCAGCTCGCGTGAAAAGGAGGTCGCCGCCTGGACCGACCACCCGGGCCGGGAGCGGCGCCTCGCCGGTGTAAGTCTCATACGCCAGCAGCCCCAGCACGAAAAATCCGAACAGCATCACCACCGCTATGGCTTGCAGCCAAGCTTTTGAAACCAGCAGATCGCGCTTCTGAGAGGGTCCCAAAGCAAAATCCTCCTTTAGGCCAAGCTGCTCTCGATGCGGCCGCCGGAGCCGACACCGCTTCCGCCGGCGATCGACGTCGCCGCGGATACGCGCTTGCGTTTGTCAATATATCGTATTCCGATACGTCCCGGCGCCGGCCGGCGCGGGAATAAGCACTAGCGGCGATCAGAGCAGCTTGCAGGTCTCGTCAAATTCGAGCCTTGGGTTGCGCGGGAAGAGCTTGGAATGGTCGCCGTAGCCCAAATTGCACAGGAAATTGGATTTCACCGTGGATGGAAAGAACTCGGCGTCCACCTTGGCATTGTCGAACCCGGACATGGGGCCGCAATCCAGGCCCACGGCGCGCGCGGCCAGGATGAAGTAACCGCCCTGCAAGCTGCCGTTGCGGAAGGCTGTGGTCTCGGCCAACGCGGGCGAGTCGGCGAACCAGCCGCGCGCCGCGGGATTGTTGGGAAAAAGCCTGGGGAGGTGTTCGTAGAACTTCAGATCGTAACCAATGATCGCCGTCACGGGCGCGGCCATGGTCTTGTCGACATTATTGGGACTCAGGAACGGCCGCAGGCGTTCCTTGGCCTCGCGAGTGCGCAGGAACGAGATGCGCGCCGGCGAGCAATTGGCGCTGGTCGGGCCCCATTTCATCAAATCGTAGATCTGCCGGAGTTGATCGTCGCTGACCGGTTTATCCAGCCAGCTTATGTGGGTGCGCGCGTTCCGAAATATTATGTCTAGCGCTTCATCGTTGAGCACGTGGTTTGACAAAGCTTCCTCCTCGGTGTCGAGAATAAGATGACTGCGAGCCAAGAAAAGTTGCGGCGAGGATCGCGCTACGCTATCACTAATTGTATGTGGCGTGCCGATTCCCGGACATGCTGCGACCGGCGTGCTGGTTATATTTGCTGACCAGTTATTCAGTTTATTAACGCATGGCTTCGCGGCACTTGCCTGCGAGCGGGCGCGCCGAGCGACGCTTATCTTGATCGTGGGCGGCGAACTGATCGGCAGGGGGGCTTCGGATGCCCAGCGAATCGTCCATGGCGGCCACCTGACGCCGATCGTCAGCGCTTGTCCTTTCCCTCTTTCCCCGCATAAGCCGGATGCCGCGCGGGCCCCCGCCGATGAGCTTCCCGCGCCAGCTTTCGCAGCCAGCGCAATTCGGCACGTAATTGATCGATGGTCAGACTCACCATCCAGACTGCTTCGTGGTAGCGGTGGCCCACTTCCTTTAGAATCGCCCGCAGTTTAGCCTGCTCGCGCACCAGCTCTTTTTCGAGAAACGCCTGGCGTCGCCGGATCTGCTCAACAAAAACGCCCGGGCGCGCCTGCCAGGATAGCGCCAGCCAGAACAGAAACGCCGGCCGCTCGCGCTGGCCCGTCCACTCCTGTCGCTCTAGAGCGTCGGCCAGCGCGGCGCGCCCCTTAGCGGTGGTGGCGTATACATTTCGCTCCGGACCACCGGAGGGGCTCTCACTTTCGAGCGCGCGGATCAAGTCGCGCTCCGCGAGTTTTTCGAGCGAATAGTAAACCTGCGGCCGGGAGATGGCCGCCCAATCCCGGATGGCGCGGCGCTCCAGTTCGAGATTGGCCTGGTAGCCATGCATCGGCCGCTCGGCCAGCAAGCTCAACAGCAGGAGATCCGGGGTCGAAATGTTTTTCCTTGACATGCGGGAGCGTGTTCCGTATTCTATACTAGTCTAATTTAGACTAGATCGAAAATCAAGGAGCAACCTAAATGAGTTCATCCACTTTGGCAGTACCCGAGAAAGGAACATCTATGACTGTGAAGAAATTGACCCCGGTCCTGTTTGCGAAGGAAATCGAACCCTGCGTGGCTTTCTGGGTCGACCGGTTGGGCTTTGAAAAGACCGCCGAGGTCCCGGAAGGCGACAAGCTAGCCTTCGCGATGCTGCAAAAAGGCGGCGTGGAGCTGATGTACCAAAGCTATGCCAGCGCCGAGAAGGACGTGCGGGACGCCCGGATCGCCGAGTTGGTGCGTAAAGGCCCCACCTTCCTCTTTGTAGAGGTAGACGATCTGGACGCAACCATTGCGGCGACGAAAGGAACTCCGGTCATCGTGCCGAAGCGAACTACGTTTTACGGCTCGATAGAGATCGGTGTCCAGGACCCGGCCGGCCACGTCGTGACTTTCGCGCAATTCGGCGCGCCAAGCAACGCCTGACGCCCGCGTGCTAGAGCAGGCGCTCGAGAGCGCGGTCGAGCGTCTCCAGATCCTGCTCGTTGTTGTAAAGGTGCGGCGAAACGCG
>DATJWJ010000161.1:0-33216 GCA_035501355.1 Bryobacteraceae bacterium
TCAGAATCGCAAACGCCAGCAGAGGGGCCGTACTGATCTTGACGGCAAACGCCAGAACGGAGCTTAGCAATAATAACGCAACATCCGTTCGCGCCGCGGCTCCCAGGGACAACCAAATGCAGAACCAGTATATGACTAGCATCGCTGCAAACCCGTCCGCATTTAAGACGCCGAGCCAGGAGAGTTTGTCCGGCAGGAATACCAAGACCACGACCGCCAAAGTTAGGAACCACGCTTCGATACTATCGCTGCGGACCTGAGAGAAGCGGGCGAAGCACGACATCAGGATGAATATCAGGACAACCAGGTTCGTGATCCAACCGACGGTCAGCCGGTCATCCAAGGGAGCAATTAAAAAGAGGCCGGAATTAAAAGCCAACCGTGCGTGAAGGTTTCCCAGTCCCACAGTGATCGGGAATTGGCTGTTCCACATAAACGTCTGAATGTGGTAAAGGCCATTGTCATAGGAGAGCTGCGCGTAATTATGGAAAAATGCCGTGAGTCCAACGAAAATGGAGGCTAGATTCTGCGTGGCTTGGCGCCAGAGTTCGCTATGAAAAGCAAGACACAGCGCCAGGCCAGCTCCTATAACGATGAATTGGACCGCCGGCGAGAGCGCCCATGCGAAATGGATGACGCAACCGAGCGCCGCGATGCACAGGAGGCCTAGAATGCCCGCGTCGCCAAGGTTTACACCAATTCCGAGCAGGCGCGCCAAGCCGAGCCCATAGCCAAGGGAGCCGAAAACGGTGCAAAATGCAAGCAAGTACGCCCAGCAATTCACTTTGACTCTTTCTCTCGTTCACTCGCCGTCCGCGGCCAACGACATCCGAGTGTATAGATGAGGCCGCACCATTGGTCACCCGCATTACGAAGTCGTATCATAGCCAATTCCCCTACGGAAACGCTGACAAGAATGGCATGCAACGGGATTGCGATTGAACCGGAGGTCGTCAGGCGCTGGATTCCAGGTGTTAGAATTGTGAGTCTCTTCGCAGTCTTACCTCGTCGACCTCACCATGACCGCTAGGGCCAGTGTTCAAACAGGACCGCTGCCGGCGGACCGGCTGGGTGCCACGCTCAAATATCTGGCAGCCATTCTGTTGGCTCCGGCGCTCGTTCTGTGGCGCCAGGACAATATCCTTTTCACCGGCCAAGGTTTTCTTACGCCTTGGACATATTTCGGTTTCTTTCGCAATCTGATTGAATTTAAGGCCAGATTCAAAGGCAGTTCCGCCGGCGCGCGCCTGTCCTGGATCCTGCCTGGTGCAGCCGTTCATAACCTGCTTCCGCCACTGGCGGCGAATTATGTTTTGCATATTGGCTTGCATACTTTGGCTAGCGTGCTGCTGTTTCTGACTCTGAGGTGGGTGGTTACGGCCCGGCGGGCATTCCTGGCAGCCCTGCTCTTCTCTCTTAATCCATACTTATCTTGGGCCACCGGATGGGACGAGGTGGATGGAGTCACCATCGTCTATTGCCTGCTCACCATGCTGCTATTGACATGGGCGGCTCTCGCTCCCGATCGCCGCTGGCCATTGTTGTTTGCGGGAATGAGCTTTGCAGCCATCGTATACTGCAATTCGGATTGGATGATTCTGTTCCTCTTGCCGCTATATTACGTCGCGTTGGTTTATACCTGGCATCGCGTTCCGTGGGCGCGTGCCTTCCGCGTGTTGTGCGGTTGGTTTGGTGCTGGGTGTGTTATCGTCACCCTCGCGCTTTGCGTAACAAATAAGTTCTTGGAGGGGTCTTTCTTCTCCTTCGCCTCCCCGGTGCTCGAGCTTTTACATCCCCGCCAGCCTAACCCTTGGTGGTCGGGCCTGTGGGTCACTGGCGCACCCTCACCTTGGTTGTTGTTCCTGGCCGCAGCCTGCTTCGCGGCGGCAAAAATCTTACTTTCAGGCAGCCGGCGCGCTGGGCGCCGCTTAACACCTGAAGCGGTATTGGCATTGCAATTCCTGGCCGCGTTGGCGTGGATGATCTTTCTGCAACTGCGCGGGCACTCTGTGCTCGGCCTGCCCTATGAGGCCAGTATATTGATGCCTTTCGCTTTCCTCGTGATCGGAGCGCGCTTTTGGCGCGAACTGGACAACCTTACACCCCGCAATTACTGGTTCTTTTGTCTGGTCATGGCTGCTTTATTGGGCTATGCATGGCTCGATAGCGGCATGAACTGGATAGGAGACCCTCCGCTTCCTGCCTGGCTCGGGTTGGCCGGCGTGTTGGTGTCGCTTACACTGCGACAGTTTCCAGAAAACGTTCTGGCCGCCCTGGTCGGCTTCTTTGTTTTTACGGCCATGGGCGTAAGTCTCCCCTACGGCTACGGAACGGACCCACACGCTTTCCGCGATCAATTCCTGATTGTCTCGCAAGCGCGCGAGCGGGTCGAGATCGCGCGCAGGAGCCATGCGGTCCACTTCTGGTACGACAAAATGGACCCAGCCAATCGGTATGAGACGGCCTTGGTATTTTCTTACAACGGTTCGGACAGCACGCTCAGCGACAGTTTTGCGAAGCCTCCTTGCAACCATCCGCCGGCGGCAGCCACCATTTTAGCGGTGCTGGCGGCAGATATATTGCACGGGCCGGATTTCGCATCTTCGACCTTGGGATCCTGCTGGAGCGAAGCTGGTATTGTGCTAGCGCCGATCGAGTCTGACACGTATCATCCCGCCACGGGGACCCTTGTCATGTCGCTTCTCCAGGTTGCCGCCGCTAAAGGGGACCGAAGCGCAACGTTCTCGCAAAACTGGTATCTCCCCGTTCCAGGGAACTCACAACGTTTCCGCCTCGTTCCAACCACGGTTTTGCTGAACAGGTTTTAGGCTACTGCGCCGCGAGTTCCAATACTCCCGAACTTTGGTGAGCGGAATATCGCGGAAGGATGGTGAGCTGCTCATGGGTCAACTGGCGTGGGTATCAACCACCGACTGCCCCACGAACAACACGCCAATGACTAGCCAGACAATTCAGCTCGTCTTCAGAGTCTTGGATTTACCCAACTCTGCACTCCGTTTTCAAAGGCGACCGTTCCCCAAGGCGTCTCGCTCGTGGAGAAGAGAGTGTAGTCGCGCAGGCAGTGCCAGCCGTGGGTCGAGAGCAGTTGACGAAGTTCGTCCTCTATTTCCTTGCTATGCGTACCGATATGGAGGCGTCTGACCTTAGTATCCATTTCTTCAATGGTCGACCGGATGACCGGCAGTTCCTGCCCCTCGATATCCATGTCAAGGAAGTCAACCCGGTCTAGATCAGCCATGAGGCTCGCCAGGGTTACACTGGGGACGCTGATAGATCGCCAACCACTTTTGTGGAGCCGAACCTTGTATCCGTAATATTCGCCGTCATCCTGGTACTCACCCGAGACGTCGTAGTCCTTGGCTAGAAACTGTCCATACCAGTCATTCGGGTTGCGATCCCACGGACCTCCGCGAGGACCTCCGATGTAAAAAAGTATGTCGCCTAGCCTGTCGCTGGTGGCGGCATGCACGAGACAGTGCCGGCTTGGATCGATTCCGTTGTCCTCGAAGTGCAAACGCATCCATTTGAATACTAAGGGCTCTGCTTCAACTTCAATTAAGCGGTAGGGCAGTTGGTCGTTGTACTGCTTTAGCGCGAACGCGGCGCGTACGCCCCAGCGGCCAAAACCGGCGCCGAGGTCGATCATCGTGTAGGACCCTCGGGCCTCGACGACGGATTCCAGCAGATCGATCCACTCAAGATACTCTTCGTTAATGCCGGGGTAGGACGTTTGTAACATCGTTGGTGTCGGATGTGTATACAAGCCGGCGATGAATTGGCCTCGGGTCTTTGCGCCGAGGAAATCGATGCCGAAATCGGCTGGGACGACACCTCGAAAAGGAGTAAAGTGGGAAAACACCTCGTGGTGATCCGGCATAATCTAAGGTTAAAGGTGAACTTGCAGTATAGCGCGTTGTAGTTTAAGAACGAACGGGGAATTCCGCCGACATGCTCGCCCGCACAGTTGCGATCGGAAGCCTGCTTTACACTCTGCAAGCCCTTGTGATTTAAACTGAAAGTTGCTCGTGCTTTTATCCCGCCTTTCGACTACCGACTGGTGTCACTTTACTGTAACCTCTGGGGGCCACCTCAGTCTAATTCATCTAAAGTCGAACCATCCTCTCGCGGCGTCAGGACAAGGACTACATTACTCCGCACATAAGGTGGCGCTGTGACCAGGCGTGGCGGCAGCCAGTGGAACGTCCTGATCAATCTCGCCGTCTTGGCGATCGCCGTAGCGTGTTTTGCGGCCTTTCTCGAGTTGGCGGTGCGGTTGGTGTTTGCGCGCAGCCTCGACTTTTCCATGGAGATGTGGAAGTATGCCGTTCAACTGAAGCGCCCGTCAGCTAATCCGCGCCTCAGCTTCGCGCATGTTCCGAATGGAAGCGCGTTCCTCATGGGAGTGCAAGTGTCCACCAATTCCCACGGCCTACGCGACCGTGAGTACTCGGAATCGAAGCCAAGCGATACCTACCGCATCGTCATGCTCGGCGATTCCACAACTCTGGGATGGGGCGATCCACTGGAGCAAACGATCCCCAAGATTCTGGAGCGCGAACTAAACAAGGCCGATATTCCCGGCTATCGAAATTTCGAAGTACTCAATGCCGGGGTCGGGAATTACGACACGGTGCAAGAAGTGGAACACTATCGCATCTACGACCGTGCGTTTCATCCTGATCTCGTGATTCTGAATTACTTCATCAACGACGCCGAGCCCGTTCCCGTCGAGCGGCACACGGCGCTGCTAGAAAGATCCTACCTGGTCGCTTTTGCGATTTCACGCTACGATGCGCTGCTCCAGTTTACCGGTCTGAGTCCGGCCTGGAACAAATATTATGCGGATCTGTATGCCGACGGGCGTCCGGGACTGCTTGCCGCTGAAGAAGCCTTAGCCGACTTGGCCCGCCTGACACGAGCCGGCGACAACGGGCTCTTAGTCACAATGATTCCGGAACTCCATCAAATCAATGAGTCGTATCCTTTCGCTCCGGAGCAGCAGAAGATTAAAAACGCGCTTGCCGCCTACCACGTGCCGGTCATCGACCTGATTGAAGGGCTGCGGGGCCATGGCGCAGAAAGCACGCTATGGGTTACGCCTGCGGATCCGCATCCCAATGGGAAGGCCAATGCGCTCATCGCGGATCAGATCTTGTCCTGGGTTCAGCGGAATATGAACCGTGGACAGCTTCCGTCAACGGCCGGAGACGCGCTGCGTTAGAATTGATGATGTCCCCCCCGAGTTCTCGGCGAGCGGTTCGTTTTAGGAGGCATCCATGTCGTTTGCCCGCGAATTGTGGGCTTTCCTGCGCGTCCGAAAGAAGTTCTGGTTATTGCCAATCATTTTGATGGCCCTGATGTTCGGGGCGTTGCTAATGGTGGCCCAGAGTTCCGCGATTGCACCTTTCATCTACACGCTGTTCTAGCGGCAGGAGTTGCTGACCAATGAGCCGTTCCGTGTCAGGCTCTGAAGAGGCTATCGCGTCTGCTGACGGAGAGCCTGCGACTGAGACGCAGCAGCCCTCGGGCTCGGAGCACGTGCTCCCCTACACACTGGCGGTCCTCGTGCTCCCTTTAGTTGTCTTATGGCACCGTGCCGATGCGCTGTTCTCGCCTTTGTGGTATGCGGATCCGTGGTTCTATCTGGGATATTTTCGAAATCTGATCAACTACAAGCGCGACCTGTTTTTCGGGTCCTACTATGGCAGTCGGCTGGCATGGGTTCTGCCAGGCTTTCTCGTTCACTCCTTATTTTCACCCTTGGTTGCGAACCTGATCCTGCATCTGACTGTTCATCTGACTGCCACGCTATCCTTTTTTGCCATTCTTCGGCGCTTAACAGGGCATCGCAGCGCCTTTCTGGCCACCATGGTTTTCTCAGTAGACCCTTGGCTCTGGGCCGCAACCGGGTGGGACTATCCCGATGGAGCCGGGATCGCGTACTGCCTGTTGGCAATCGCGTTGCTGACTCGATCCGCTGCGCGGCCGGTCAGACAGTGGAGCTTGCTCCTTGCGGGAATCGCCATGGCGGGAATGGCCTATACCCATCTGTTTCTAGGCACATTTACCCTGCTGTTGTTGCTGTATTACTTCGGGTTTGTCCTTTTGTGGCAAGGCGCGTTAGCGGTCCGGCCGGCGATCATCGCTTGTCTGTGGATAGGAGCAGGAGTCGCCATCGCAACGCTGGGCCTTTGCGGAGTCAACTATCTGCTCGACGGGACTTTCTGGTTTTATGCTCCGTCGGTGAGCCGCGCCTTCCAGATGGCCAAGGATTTTCAGTTTGTCCGTTCGATTTGGCGCACGCGCGAACTCGTACCGTGGCTATGGCCCGCCGTCTTTGGGTCGCTCACCGCGATCCTGTTGCTCGCCTCGCGCAGGAAAAGAAGAAGGTCATTACAAAATGACGCTGGCCTGGTGCTCTCAGTGCCGCTGCTGCTGGCGTTTCTCTACATGGCTTATTTGCAGTCTCGCGGCACCACCGTCCTAGGGCATCATCCTTACGTCAGCTATCTGCTTCCGTTCGCGTTCCTAGTCATGGGCAGTTCCTTTTGGCCGGCTATCGAGAGCATGCCCCGCCGAACCTACCTTCTGATTTGCTGTACCGCCGCGCTGGTTTTTGCCGCGCTCTGGTATAACCCGAATGGATATGCGGCGCTAACCTCGGCCGCCGCCTCGCAAGCGGCCATAGCGGTCAGCGCGTTGATTTTGGCAGTAGCGCTGGTTTTGCGTTACCGCACTATCGGGACCGTTCTGGGGGTCGCCGGTTTCGGTGTCTTCACCGCTGCCGCACTGTCGCAAACCTATTTGACCGTGGGAACGAACCTGCACGCTAGCTGGGATGAGTACGAGCGAGTGATGCAAGCCAGGCAGCACATTGAAGCTCGCCGGGCTGGCGCGCCCATTCTATTTTGGTACGACCGGCAAGAATTCCCGGCCTATTTTGAATACCAAGCTTTGAACGCCACTTACATCGCCGAATTCAGCCGGATCAGCGAGGCCTTTCCGCGGGGCTGCAGCGGACCGGTCGAGCCTGGCACTCTGGTCGTGGTTACGTCCCAGAAACAACATTCCACCCAATTGGCCCAGGCCTTACTCACCGATTGTTGGCGGCCATTCGGAGTGCATCCCACCGTGGAATCGGTCGAAGAAATTCGCAGTAAGCCTGCCGCTTATACCATGACAATGCTAAAGGTCGAAGCAACGGCGTCGACGAGCCCCCCGCCAGGCGAGTCGTTGAAGTCCATTCCCCTGGAGCAGGTGCAGTTGGGCGACCCCAAAGCCTTGCTGCAACCCACGCCCCAAGGTCTCGATGTGCAAACGATTCCCGGCTTCGGCGCATTTGCCGCCAAGACAAGCCTCGGCCTCAACCCTAGTATGCGGGACAGGTTGGTCGTGCTCGTCCGCCTGCGTGTGATCGAGGGTAAAATCGCGGTTGGAATCCTGGATCCGCAAGGTAAGAGGTTCTTGGTCAACACTCCGGTTTGGCCACTGCCTCAGGCCACCGACGTGATCGTGCCATTGCCCTCACCACCGGTCACGGGCGATCTGATCATCAGCAACGTAAGGCCCAACAAGGAGATCTCCAAAGCCATCGTAGAGAAAATTGAGATCCGTAAACTCCCCTAAGGCCTCAGCACCAGACTTGCGGCCTGAATCACCATCTCGGAGGGTGCGTTGCCAACCCCAGTGTTCCGAATGATCAGCTTCGTGGCGCGGCTTGGAAAGAGAATTGGTACGTAGATATCGACCGGCTTTGACGATGCTGCCACGCTTCTCTGAACTTGGTAGTCGCCGCTTTGATCGTCGATAATTCCCAACGTTACCTCACCCATCAATACTTGTCCCCGCAAATGGATCAGCGGTTGGCCACTGAAGCTTTTCGGCAGGCGCAATGCCAACTCGGCGGCGTAGGCACCATGCTCCGCCGATGTTGTGATTTTCACCGGTGGGCCCTTCTCGATGACTGCGCCGTTGTGGCGAACGATTGCATCGAGCGAGACCGCGCCGGCCACGCTCGTAAACGGTCCGCGGGGAACTTCGCAACGCGCCGGCATCTCGAATGACGCTAAAGACGGCGCCGGCGGGACGGGATGCGAATCGGCCGGGCGCGGCAATTCGCCATTGTCAATTTTGCGGCGCAGCAGCGGCGCCATCTGTTGGAACACGATCCAGGCTTTCAGGCGATCGCCCGCTTCGGTCATATGAATGGCATCGGCGAAGAGATTCGGGTCCTCGGGAATCTGCTTGGCCACATCCAAGAAGGCCAGGCCGCGGGAGGCGGCATAGCGTTGGAGCACGCGATTGTGAAAAATCGCCAGCCGGCGAATATCGGAATACCGCAGCGGCCACAAAATCGTATTCAGCTGCTCGTAAATGAAGCGATGCCGCACGGGCGAAAGCGCGATGGTGTCGCTTGCGAACCATTCGAAGGAACACACCATCAGCTCGCTGCCGATCGTTTTCAGGCTGGCACGAATGGAGTCCAGATCCTTGACGATCACCGGCAGCTGCAGCGGCAGATTGGCGCGATCGACGTCCGGGTTTTGCTCATCCACGCCGTGCGGCCATCTCAGCCGGTACGCAGGTTTGCGAGGCTCGCCGACGGCGCTGAAGCCGTTCGACGCCCGATCGATCAGATCGCCTACGGCAAAGTGAGTGCGCAGAAACTCCGGCACAACATGTCTCGCAATGGGATCGTTCGGATCGATCTTCGAGCGCGGTGGAATGCGCGGCGACACCAACTGATTGGCGCTCGGGAACTGATTCGCGCCTCCGTTGTAAATCGCTAAATCCGGATCGAGCGCCAGCAGCTCGTCACGCACGATGGCCGCAATATCGGTCGAGTTGATTCCCTCGCGGCCGGCATTCAGCATCTCGAAGTGAACATTCAAACGATTCGATTCGGCGAAGCGATTCAGCCAGTAGGTGACATATTCCGGATAAGAAAACGCAAAGTTATGGTAATCAACCGTCGTGGAGGAGCCGATGAAAGCCAGGCGAATGGTCCGCGCCGGCTTCGCTAACGTGAGCGGCGGTCCGCGCATCCCAAATTGGTTGGTGACCAATCCGCCGACACCGGTCGTATCGGGCGGAAAGCGATAGAACGGGTGCGGCGTGAGCGTTGGCGGATCGAAGGCCAGCACTTTCTCGGGGTAATTCTTGAACAGGTTGTCCGGCGCGCAGCGTGTACCCTCGACATAGTAGCGGTTCCAGATGTAATCGGCCTGGTCGGCGAACACGCCGCGCTGTTTGTAATCGTTGAAGCGCGCCACTTGTTCCGGCGTAGGCTGCTTGCGGTTGGGTAGCGGTGGAGGATTTTCAGTGAACCAGCGCCGGTCGGTTCCGGGCGCGGTAGCGATCTGATCGACGTAGTGCGCTACTTCTTCGAGACCTACGGGTTGGTCGGATACAATTGCGGACCCGGTACGGTGCGATCCGAAACCGGTAAACAAGCGCAGGCCCGCCTCGAAGACAACCAGGCAAAACAATATGCTCGCCAGAACCAGCAAGAATGCCTTCATTGCTGTTTACGAGGCGGCGGACTTTCGCAATGCGCGGACATCTCCGTGGCATCGAGCGACGGCGGCTTGGGAAGATGCTGGGAGGCCGGCCGCGGCAGTTGTCCACTTTCGATTTGCGCACGCAGCATGGGCGCCAGTTGTTGAAACACGATCCAGGCCTTCACGCGCTCGCCTGGGTCGGTCATATGAATCGCATCCACGAAAAGGTTCGGATCTTGCGGGAGCTCGCCGGCCGCATCGATGAAGGGTACGCCGCGCGATTCGGCGTAGCGGTGCAAAACTCGGTTTTGGAAGTCCGCCAGCCGCCTGATCTCGGAATAGCGCAACGGCCACAGCACCGTGTTCAGTTGATTGTAGATGAATGCGTGCCGCGTCCCGGAGAGCGCCAGCCCGTCGTGCGCGAGCCACTCGAAGGAACACACCGCCAGCCGTCCTCCGATCGATTGCAGGCTGGTTCGGATGGCGTCCAGATCTTTGACAACGGTGGTGAGATGGAGCGGCAACCTCGTGCTGTTGACATCCGGATTCTGCTCACTGACGCCCATCGGCCAGATCAAGACGTGCAGAGGCTTGCGCGGCTCGTCGAGCGAGCTGAAGCCGTTCGCCACCCGATCCACGAGATTGCCAAGCGCAAAATGATTGCGGAGGACAGCCGGTACCACGTGCCTCCCCACCGGGTCATGCGCGTCAATCTGCTGGCGCGAGCGGATGGGCGGCACCACCATGCGGCCCGGATCGAACTGGTTGGCGCCTTCATAATAGACTGCAAGATCCGGATCCAGGGGCAGCAATTCGTCGCGCATGATGGCGACGAAATCCTCTGAATTGAGACCTTCCCGGCCGGAGTTGAGCACTTCAAACCGCACGTCATAGCGATTAGCCTCGGCGAAGCGGTTCAGCCAAAATACCACACGCTCCGGAAAGGAGAACGGATAGTTGTGATTGTTGACCGTCGTGGATGCACCAATGAACGCGATGCGAACGGTTTTGGGAGGCTTGACCAAAGCCAGCGGCGGCCCACGCAAGCCGAACTGATTCGTGACCAGTCCGGCAAAGGTGGTTGTACTCGGCGCGAAACGGTAGTGCGGATGAACATCGCCTCCGGGCGGATCGAAAGCCAGGACCGTGTCCGGATAATTGCGGAACATGCTGTTGGGCGAGCAGCGTTGGCGCTCCACGTATTTTCGGTTCCAAAGATAGTCGGCCTGCGGGCCATACAGGCCACGGCGTTCGAAATCCTTGTAGCGCGCGATGCGCTGCGGGCTGACCGGCGTTCGGGTCGGCACGGGAGGGGGATCTTCGCTGAACCAGCGGCGGTCTGTACCCGGGGCCGCAGGCATGGCGGCGATATAACGCGCGGCTTGGCTCACATCCAACGGTTTGTCGATGGCCGCGCCTGGTATTGCCGCTGCCGGCGCTGTCTCGGCACTGTGCGGCGAGAAGGGAGTAAGCAGGCGCAGGGCCGCCTCGCAAATCAGCAGCGCGATCAGAACGGAAACGGGGGCCAGCAGGAGAGCTTTTTTATCTAGCTTCAACAGCGTTGCCTCGCCGCACTAATTCTTGCGCGCCCTTCCTGAACCATTCGCCGAAAAAGCGCAATGGTTTTCGCCAGTTGTACCACAAACCGACCGGCAAACTCGCCAGATATTTCCACGGCGAGTACTCGAGCGGCTCGAAAAACTGGTCCCGATGGTCCATGCGATAGGTAGTATAGCCGACGATCCAGGAAAGCGGCACGTAACCGTAATGGCGTTTCAACAGGCTCATGGAAGCCTGGAAAACTTCTTCTCGCTCGTAGATGGTCTTGGCGCCGCGGTGCATGCGCGAGTTCGCCAGATAGTCCGGGATGCAATCGAAACGGCATTGTGCCTTGGCCATGCGAATCCACAGGTCGTAGTCGAAGGACCTCTCGACATTGGGGTCCAGCGGCACGCGGCGATACGCGGAGGCGCGCAGGAACGCGGCCGGTTGGCAAATGAAGCAGTCGCGCTCCAAAACCTTGGCGTCGAAGGCGAGAGTGGGATAGCGGCTGATGACGTCGCCCTGCTCGTCGATCCACCAGCCTTCACCGTAGACCACGTCGGTCTGGGGATGCGCTTGAAGATAGGCGACTGCCGTCGAAATCGCGCCGGGAAGATAGCTGTCATCGGCGTTTAGCCAGGCTAAGATCTCGCCATGTGCGCGTTCGAGTCCCTTAAAGGCGGCGTCGCTCGGGCCGCGATCCGGGCCCGACGTGTGGCTCAAGCGATTTTTGTAGCGCTCCAGAATCTCGAGGGTGCCGTCGGTCGACCCGCCGTCCACCACGATGTATTCGATGCGAGGGTAATCCTGGGCCAGTATGCTCTCGATCGCCTCCGGCAGATAATTCGCCATGTTATAGCACGGCGTAACGACACTGACCAGCGGCAAATCGGATGAATTTCGGTTCAAATTTCACTATACAGGACGGAGGCAATTCTACGGCTGCGCGCCGCCACCCGATTCCGCCGCCATGGCGCTCATCAGCGACGCGACCAGCTGCGGTGAGCCCTCGAACAATGTTGTCGGGGGACGCACGTGACTCATCATGTCCCGATACAGCTCGGCTTCGAGCTGCGAATTGATCCCCCAGCCTGCCAGGTATTGCAGCCTGAGATCCTGGTCGCGATTGAGCTGCGCGCCTTGATACCAGGGGCTCAAGTCGGACCGCTGGCCGGCGTAGGTGGCGAACAGATCGATCGGCGAATTGACTCCGATGTCGCGCAACGAGTCGGCCACTGGCGCATAATCGGGGCGGGCGAAGCGCTGGTGCACCTCATCCAGGTTGATCTTGAGGGGCTCGACCTGTCCCATGAAGACCATGTCGTAGCCTTCTCCGAGCCGCGTGTTGGCCCAGATGGTGCCGTGCGGAAATACTTCCAGGAACGTGGCTACTTCGCTCTTGATGGTCGCGAGATCGGTTTCGTAAAGCGGGACGTAGAGCGTGAACATGCCGCCGGGATTCAGATGCTGCTTGACGGCCTCGAAATATTCTTTGGAATACAGCGCGGCGGTTCCTTTGACGAACACGTCCAGCGGATCGGAGGCGATGATGTCGAACTTTTCAGTGGTGGTCCGCACGAAGTGGCGTGCGTCGTCGTAGACGATGCGGGTGCGCGGGTCTAGCATCACGCGATAGTTTTCCTCGCCGAAATACTTGGTGGTGGTGGGCGGGATTACCGGCTCAATCTCGCATACAGTGATCTTCTGAATGCCTGGGTAGCGGGTGAATGTGCCGGCCGAGACGCCCGCGCCGAATCCGATGCCGAGCACCGACTTGGGATTGGGATGCAGCAGCGCGGGAAGATGGCCCACCATGCGCTGCAGCTTCATATCGAAAGGCTCGTTGGTGGCTTCGACGTGGCCGTTCACGTCCACTTCGAGCGATCCGTCCTGGCCGATGGAAATTGCGACCGAGGAATTGCGGCCTTCCGCAGTGTAGAGGATGTTGGAACGGTCCATTGCGGTTTGGACGCGGCGTCCATAAGCGATCAACTCGCCGGGGATTTTCTGAACGCGTGAAGCCAGAATGCCGGACAGAACCAGCGAGACAGTGAGGGCCAAGGCGACAGGTTTGGAGCGGTAGCGGCGCGCGTAGGGGGCCAGGACCATGGCTGCGGCGATCCACGAGAGCAGCAGCAGGAAGCGCTGCGTTTGTTGCGTTCCGATCCAGGGAACCAGAGCTAGGCTGACGATGAGGGCGCCGGCGATTGCGCCCAGCGTGTTGGCCGCGTAGACACCGCCCACCAGGCGTCCGGATTCCTTTCCGGAGGGGGCGACAGCGGCGAAGGCGAAGGGGAAGCTCGCGCCCCACAGCAAAGCCGCCGGGAGGATCGCGTAGAGACAGCGCGCCAAGTTCAGCGCCAGCGTCTTCCACGGGCCGGTGTCGAGCAGGGCGGGCCAGTAGGGCAGATCCTGCGAAATTGCATAAGCCGACCAAGCGATGGCGAGCGCCAGCAGCACCTGGCACCAGCCCAGGGCCAAGCGCGCGTTGATCCGGCGCAACAACCACGATCCCGCCGCGCTGCCGAGCGCGAGTCCGATCAGGAAAACGGCCAGTATGATGGAGAACACGTACACGGTTGCGCCCAGCATCATGCCCATCAGCCGGGTCCAAACTACTTCGGCGCCCAGCGCGCACATGCCCGAGAGTGCGATGGCGGTGTAAATCGGCCATTGCGAATCGGACGGCTCGGCGGGAGCGTTGGGGAGGTTCTCGGCAGGCTCGGGTACCGACTCGGCCGGGGCTCTTGCGGCCAGCGCGTAGCTGATGGCGGCCACCGCGAAATTGATTGCGACTGCGGCGTAGGTGGCGACCGCGACATCGTACAGACGCAGCAGATAGAATCCGGCGGCCAGACAGCCGATCACCGCGCCCACGGTGTTGCCGCCGTAGAGCAAGCCCCACCTGGAGACGCCGCGGGGCGTCCGTTCCACCCAGCGCACGATGGCCGGCAGCGAGGCGCCCATCAGCACGGTCGCCGGAAGCATGCAGACGACGGCCATCAGGGCGCGCAGCAGCATGCCGGGCAATCCGTATCCGACCGCTGCGACATACACGCGGTCGATAAAGGGAAACGCGAACAGCACCAGGATGCCGAAGATGCCGATGCCGATTTCGAGCGCGGCGTAGACTCGTAATGGGTTGGTCCCGGACAAGCGCAGGCGCGGCAATCCGATGCTGCCCAAGCACAAGCCGCCCATGAAGGTGGCGAGCAACACTCCCAGCGACACGGCGGTGGAGCCGATGGCTAATTGCAGCAATTGATACCAGACAATTTCGTAGATGAGCGCCGAGCAGCCGCTAGCGGCGAATAAAACAAGAAGCGGGGGGAAATAGCGCGAATTCTTCATGGTCGATAGTGCTTGAACCGCGGACCGGTTCCCATCATCCTCGCACACTTTTGGTTTTGCCGCGCAGGTGGCGCCGGCTGCTATTTGGCGGTCTTATTGGCTTCTTTCTTCTCCTGCGCGCGGGCGCCGGTCAGGATATCGAGCAGCGCGTAGTTGCCTTCGTGGCAGGCATACTCGTAAATTGGTCCGGGTGTGGCGGCCAAGGGAAGCTCCGCGGTCCAGGCACGAGTGAACGCGCTGGGGTCGTCGATGGTGAATTTATAGTCGATGGTATCCGGGGCGACGCGCGTGAAGCGCTCGATGACGTGGAGATTCTCATCGGATCCACGGAAGCGCGTCTTGCCGGTGAAATTGGTGGAATCGACCACCAAGGTGTCGCCTTCCCAATGGCCAACCGGATCGCCGGTCCACTTGCGGACGTTGGCAGGCACGTGCGGGCGGCCGTCGGTCGGGATGATGCGCGTCTCATGGATCATTTCGCTCTGGATCGTGACGTATCCGGGCGTTTGATAGATCTGATAGGTGTTGTTGTACGGGCCTGGAAGCATGGGCGGGCCCGTAGTCGCCCAGTACAGGCAGCGTTCGGCGAGCGAGCGATTTTCCGGGCCGTCGGCGGGATGCAGGCGCGCTTCGGCACGCAGCGCTTCCTGCCGCTTCTGGGCTTCCGGGGTCAACGGGGGGATGCGGCCATCGGGAGGGTCGATGACCATGGAGGTGCGGATGGTCCCGTTGAGGCGCGCGAGCTGGCTGCCTTGATCGAAGAAGAGCTCGTTGTAGGCGCGGCCGACATCGACGTCGGCGCCCCCGTCGCGGCGGTCGCGATCGCGCTGCACGATGGTGGTCTTTTCGTAGGCGGTGGCCTCGGCTTCGGTCAAGGTTTGCTTACCGGCGAACTGCTCGGGACGTTCCAGTTGCGTCATGGTGGAATTGGTCCAGATGCCTTGGAGATCGGGGTGGCCGTCGGGGGTTCGCGGAGCGGTCCAGCGTTTTGACGAACTCTGGCCCGCGGCGGATGCCGGGATTACGAGCGCGGCGATGGGGACAAGGATTAACGCAGGTAACAGACGGTTGCTCATTTTCAGTGGCCTCCGCGGATATGCACAATCGTCGATCTGATCGTACAGACAAGGCAGGCCGGTGTCAACCGACAATGGGGCGCTGTCGTCCCGTTCTATGATCTAAAGAAGCCGTATGGGCCAAGCCGCGCAAGCCGGGCTGATCGAGCAAACGCCGTTCAATCGCACTCAATTGCTGATTGTGACGCTGTGCGGGGCGACGTTGTTCATGGATGGATTCGACGCGCAGGCCATGGGCTATGTTGCGCCGGCGCTGGCTCCCGAACTGCATATCGCGCGGCAGGCGTTGGGGCCGGTGTTTTCGAGCGGGCTGGTTGGCATCATGATCGGGGCGCTGCTTTTTGGGCCGCTGGCGGATCGCATAGGACGGCGGCCGGTTCTTATTCTTTGCACGGTGCTATTCGGCGTTTGCTCGCTGCTCACGGCTAAAGCGGATTCGTTGACGTCGCTGCTGGTTTATCGTCTCATTACAGGCTTGGGATTGGGCGGGGCTTTGCCGAACGCGATTGCGTTAACCGCTGAATATGCGCCCAAAAGACTTCGTGCCACTGCGGTGACTGCCATGTTCTGCGGGTTTTCGATTGGGGCGGCGGTGGGCGGTTTTGTCGCGGCGGGACTGATCTCGAGGTATGGCTGGCAGTCGGTTTTCATCGCCGGTGGCGTAACGCCGTTGTTCGTCGCGGTGCTGCTAATGACGCTGCTGGCGGAGTCCGGCGAATTTCGTCGGTCTCGCGATGGGAGCAGCGTGCTGGTTCCCAAGCTCTTCGGGAATGGGCGGGCTCGCATGACAGTACTGTTTTGGATCATCTTCTTTATGAGCCTGCTGGATCTGTATTTCTTGAACAACTGGCTGCCGACGGTGATTCACGACAGCGGGATTGCGGTGGAGCGCGCGATCATCCTTACTGCGTTGTTCCAGGTTGGCGGGACGGTGGGGGCGCTCCTGCTGGGCCGGCTTATCGACCGCTATCTGTCGGCGCGCGTGCTGGCCTGGACTTACTTGGGCGCGGGCGTTTGTGTAGCGCTCATCGGGTTGGCTGGAAAATCCACGGCGCTGCTCGGGTGCGCCATTTCGGCCGCGGGATTCCTGGTGGTCGGCGGGCAAAGCGGGGCTAATGCGTTGGCCGCGGAGTATTATCCGACGGCGCTGCGCTCGACCGGCGTGGGTTGGGCGTTGGGGATCGGTAGGGTTGGTTCGATCGTTGGTCCGTTGTTGGGAGGAATATTGATATCGCTCGAACCGGCGACCAGCCGCTTGTTTCTGGTTGCGTCCGGTCCGGTTTTGCTGGCTGCCGCCGCGGCATTTTTGGCGGGGCGTGGAGGGTTCCGTGAAGATCGATCTGTTTAATCACTTTTTCCCGAAGCGGTTTTTCGAGGAGTTTGTGCATCTGGGCGCGGCGTTCAAGGACATGGGCAAGCGGGTGCAGAACATACCGAGCCTGCACGATCTGGACGCGCGCTTTCGCGTGATGGACGAATTTGGGGACTACCGGCAGTTTCTGTCGCTGGCTTCGCCGCCGCTGGAAACGATGGCGGGGCCTGCGGTGTCGCCGACGCTGGCGCGGGTTGCCAACGACGGACTAGCGGAGCTGGTCAGCCACTATCCGGAACGCTTTATCGGGTTTGCGGCATCGCTACCGCTGAACAATCCGGACGAGGCGTTGAAGGAAATGGATCGGGCGGTGAGGGAATTGGGAGCGCGGGCAATCCAGATCTTTACCAACGTGAATGGTCAGCCGCTGGACGATCCGCAATTTGCGCCGCTGTTCGAGGAGGCCGCACGGCGCGATTTACCCATTTTGATGCATCCGGCGCGCGGGCCCAATTTCCCCGATTACTCGAGCGAGGACAAGTCGCAGTATGAAATCTGGTGGACCTTGGGCTGGCCGTATGAGACCAGCGTGGCCATGGCGCGCCTGGCTTTCTCCGGGCTGTTGGACCGGCTGCCGGATTTGAAGATCATCACGCATCACATGGGCGGAATGATTCCGTACTTTGAGGGGCGCGTTGGCTATGGATGGGATCAGTTGGGCACGCGCACTTCTGATGTGGACTACTTCGCGCTGCTGCGGACTCTGAAGAAGCGGCCGATCGATTATTTCCGGCTGTTCTACGCGGACACGGCGCTGTTCGGGGCGATGGCTGGGACTAAGTGTGGGCTGGACTTTTTCGGTGTCGGCCATGTGGTGTTTGCTTCCGATGCGCCGTTCGAGCCTCAGCCTGGGTTGTACATTCGCGAGACCATTCGGGTGATCGAGAGCCTGGACCTGACGGCGGAGCAGAAAGACCGGATTTACCGGCGAAATGCGCTGCGGTTGTTGAAGCTGGAGGCTGGCGCGGCGGCTTAGTCGCGTAGCTGATTCAGCAGCGGGATGTCCTTGGCCGGCTTGGCGGCGGGGATGGATTTCAAGTAGGCGTAGATGTCGCGCAGCTCGGGGTCGGGGAGCACTTTTTCGGTGAAGGCCGGCATGGAGCCGAGCGGGCGGCGAATGTAGCGAGTGAGAGCTTGGATGCTGAGAGGAGTAGCGGCGATGCGCGGGCCATCTCGGCCGCCTTGGCCCATGTGGCCGTGGCATTCGTAGCAACCGTCCTTTTCGAATAGCTGTTTGCCGCGTTCGGCTTTGCCTGCCGGGGGTTGGGCGAAGGCGGCGGCTGCAAGGATCAATGCCAGGAAGTATTTCATGTGGCCTCAGCGTGGTTGGGTGAGGACGTCGATCAAAGCCGGCTCGCCGCGTTTTACTACTTCGATGGCGCGGCGGATGGCGGGCGCGAGGTCGTTGGGATTTTCGATGGGGCCGTCGCTGTAAACCCCGTAGGCTTTGGCCATGGTGGCGTAGTTGATGTTGGGTTCGGAGATGGCGGTGCCGATATTGGCGCGATCGATTCCGCGTTCGGCGCGCGCGGCCATGTCCTGAATGTACATGCGCTCCTGGTGGTAGGCGCGATTGTTGTGCATCACGGTGAGCAGAGGGATGCGGTGATGCGCGGCGGTCCAGAGGACGCCTGGGGCGTAGTTTAGATCGCCATCGCACTGGATATTGACGCTGAGCCGGCCGTGTTTGCGATTGGCGAGCGCCGCGCCGACCGCGGCTGGAGCCCCATAGCCGATCCCGTAGGCTCCGTGGCCGCCGATGTACTGATAGTGTTTTTGAAAATCCCACAGGCGGGTGGGCCAGAAGCTCATGAACACTACGTCTGAGACGAGCGACCAATCTTCGGTTTTGATCTGATTCCAAAGTTCGGCCGAGAGGCGGGCGGTGGTGATGGGGCTGGCGTCCCAGGCCCAGGCGGCTTGTTCCAAGGCTTGCTGGTGGGCTTGTTTCGAGGCTTCGGCGAACTTGGCTCCGCGATCCTGGAACGCGCGCTTGCGGTCGGCGGTGATTAGACGCTTGCAGGCCTCGATCAACGACGGCAGAGTTGCTTCGGCGTCGGCGGCGATGGCGAGGTCGACGGAAGTGTAGCGTCCGAAATCCTGATAATTGCTTTTGGCGAGCAGATCGAGCGAGGAAATTGTGATCAACTTGGCGCCGGGCTTGGTGATGGCGCGGGATTGCATGCCCATGCGATTGATGGGAGTCTGGGAATGCGTCACGCTCCAGAAGTCGGGGAGTTCGAGACCCAGGACGACGTCGGCGTCTTCCACGTTCCCGACGCCATATAAAGGATGACGCGTGGGGAAGTTCATGCGGAAGCGGAAGGGGCGGTCGAGGACTGGGGCTTGCAGGGTTTCGGCGAGCTCGACCAGGAGCCTGAGGCCTGCGGGCGTTCGGGCCACGCGGCCGGCGACGATAACCGGGTTTTCGGCTGCGACCAGCATGCGCGCGGCTTCCTGGACCGCGGCGGAATCTCCGGCGGGCGGCGATGGGAGAGCGAGTTTGGGGACGGTTAGATGGCGTTCGCGATCGGGGACTGGTTCTTCCTGCAAAACGGCGTCGGCGACGATCACGACTGGGCCGCAGGGGGGCGTCATGGCGATTTTGTAAGCGCGCGTGGCGGATTCGGCGAAGTGCGGGAGCGAAACCGGGGCGTCGTCCCAGCGCGTGTAATCGCGGACCATGGAGGCGGCATCCTGAACGCTGTGGGCCCATTCGACGTCGCTGCGGCGGAAGGTTATGTCCTGGATGTTGCCGAGCACGATGTAGACGGGGACGCGGTCGCCGTAGGCGTTGTAGATGGCCATGGAGGCGTGCTGCAGTCCGACGGTGCCGTGCGCCATCACCAGCATCGGTTTGCCTTCGATTTTCGCGTAGCCGTGCGCCATGGCGACCGAGGATTCTTCGTGGCAGCAGGTGAGCAGCTCGGGGGATTTGTTTCCACCGTAGTTGATGATGGATTCGTGCAGGCCGCGGAAGCTGGAGCCGGGATTGGCGGCGACGTATTCAAAGCCGAGGGATTTGATGACGTCGAGCATGAAGTCGGAGCCGGGGCGGTCGGTGGTGTAGACGTCGGCTGGCCGCTGAGGCGGGCTGGTTTCGGCGGCGACCTGGCGGGCGGAGGGAAGCGGGGTGGTGGGGCGTTCTTGTGCGACTTGGGCCTGAGCGGCGGGAGGTTTCGCGACCATGGCGGCAGCTCCGGCGGCTGCGCCTTTTAGGAAGCCGCGGCGGTCCACGCGAGGTTTCTTTGGATTCGCCATTCTTGAAGAGCCTGCCTTTCTTCCTTGCCGTTAGCGAAAGTATACACCCCGTGTGACGGTGTGCGCTTCGACTATCATCTATGTCTGGATGCGCCGGCTTCATTTGTTTGAGTTCGAGGATCAGGCGTGGTTTCCGGATTTCTTGCGGACCGCGATGACGTCGTATCTGGCGGCGACTTATCGGATCACGCCGTTCCCGCGATTGTGGGCGGAGCGTATTTCAAAGCTGGCGCGGCCGGGCGAGGTTTGCGAAATCGTGGACCTGGGGTCGGGCGCGGCTGGGCCGGTGCCGCTAGTGTTGGACGAGCTTAGAAAGCATGGGATTCAGGCGCGCGCGACGTTGACGGATCTTTATCCGAATGCCAAGCGATGGAGCGGGCCGGATGCTGCGATCGCGTATTGGCCAGATTCGGTGGATGCGCGGCGGGTTCCGCCTGGCTTGGGCGGAGTGCGGACGATGTTTGCGGCGTTTCATCACTTCCGTCCTGATGGGGCGCAAAGCATTCTGCGGGACGCCTTCGAGAATCGACGTCCGATCTGTGTGTTCGAGGCGACCTCGCGGAGTGCGCCAGCGATTGCGACGGCAATCGTAATTCCGCTGCTGGTTCTGTTGCTGACGCCGCGGGTGCGGCCGTTCTCGTGGACGCAGATTCTTTTCACGTACCTGCTTCCGATTCTGCCCGTGCTGATCTTTTGGGATGGGCTGGTGTCGCAACTTCGGACTTATACCGTGGCGGAGTTGAACGGGTTCACGAGCGCGCTACGAGCACCTGATTACATGTGGGAGGCAGGGTTGATCGAGATTCCGCGCTTGCCTGCGGGCGTACCTTACCTGATTGGGCGTCCTGGTTGAAAACGAAGCCATCTTGGGAGGGGTCGTAGGGAATGCCTTTGTGTTTATGGACTTCGGAGATTGCGGCGGCGGTCTTGAGGTCGCGTTCGCGGTGGGCGAGGCGCTCGGCTTGGATTTCGCGGAGCTGATTGAGAGCTTTTTGAAACTGGCGCGAGAGGCGCACGCCGTGGAGACCGAGCATCGAGAGAGTGCGCATGGCGCCGTCGATGTCAACCTCGATTGCTTGGCCGGCGCGTTTCAGCAGATTGGCTTCGAGGGCAGGGATGCGGTTGAGGCGCCAGGCGGTGTCGGCCAGTTCCTGAGTGAGCTGCGTTTCGGTTGGAGTCGCCGGGCGGTATTCGTCGACGAACTGGCGGCAGTGTTGCTCGTAAGCAGCCTGATCTTCGGAGGGCAAAACCGGAGTGCGGCTCAACAGGCCGTGGCGGAGGGCGTTTTGGGACGAGCGCGCTTTACCTTCCTCGGTGCGGGGGCCGGTGGAATGCTCGGAATTGGCGCGATTGATGGCGGCGCGGTCGATGGCTGGAAGAGCTGACATTGGGATGGTCCTTTCGAGTTTGGAATAGCACGGGCGCCGGGGCGGCGGGTGGTCGAGCAGACGGAGGTTGTTGATTCAGGAGCGCGAGATTTTATCCGAAGACGCGTGACTGTGGCGCGCCCCGGCGTTCTTTTCGATCTCGGAATTCATTTCGCCGCCGATCAGGATTGCGCCGTTGGTGACGTAGAGCCAGAGCAGCAGGATGACGACGCCGTTCAAGTGGCCATAGCTGCGGGAATAGTTGTTGATGCGATCGAAATAGAGGCGGGCGGCGAAGGTAGTGGCGATCCACAGGATGAGAGCACAGAGAGCGCCGGGGGTGCTCCAGCGCCATTCATGATCGGGAACGCTGGGCCCGAAGCGATAGAGGAGGCCGAACGAGAGGGACAGGGAGGCGATCACCACCAGCCATTCGATGAGGCGGAGTGCGCTGGGTCCGCCGGGTAAATGAGCTTGAAGTTGTGTGCCGAAGAAAACGAAGAACAGCGCGATACAAGCCGTAACCGCCATGGACAGGGTGAGGCCGACGATGGTGAGTGCTAATTTCCACCAGGGGCGCTGCTCTTCGACCTCGTAGGCGCGATTGAGTCCCCAGATCATGGCATAGGTGCCGTTCAGGGCAGCCCACAGCGTTCCCGCGACCACGGTGAGAAGTTGAAGCCAGTAGAATGCGCGGCCGTAGAGTTCGTCCACCATGGTGTCGAACAGCTGGGCGGCTTGATCTGGTAAGACCTGGCGCGACAATTCCTGCAGCGTATTTTTCACTTGAATGCCGAAGTGGGGGATTCGCGTGCTAATCGCAAGTAGAACGAGCAGAGACGGGAAAATCGCCAGGAATTGGTAGAACGCCATGCGCCCGCCCTGGCCGAAGACGGCATCCTGCCAGGATTCGCGAGCGGTGCGGTGGAGCAGTTCCGGGAGCGACAGGCCTCCGAGGGTCCAGAGATTGCGCAGGCGGCGCGGCATCAATGGTTAGACGCTGCGCGCCTGTTTGATTTATCTAGTATGAGCCGGAGCCGGGGCTGAGCCGGTGGCGGGGTTGTAACGCGGATTCTCCGGATTGTTAGGAACGTCGATGGGCTTGACGGGTGGGACCGGCTTGGCGCTTTCGATCCAAGCGGTGTAAGCGAGATCGCGCAAGAAACTGGCGCCGGAGGCCAGGCGGGTGTAGATCAATTTCCTGGCTTCGGCATTGCTGCGATCCTTGAAAGCGCCGCGCAGGTCCAGGCGGTAGACGTCTTCGACGGCGTTGCGCGCTTGGAGCATGTGGTCGAGAATCGCGGTCCAGGGATCGTCCAGGTGCTGGGGCGTCTTACGAACGTAGGGCGCGAGGTCGGCTTCGGTGACCTGGATCAAATCGACGTAGGCGGTTTCGAAGCGGCCGTGAATTTCCGGATCGCGTGTGTAGCCTTTAGGGTTGTCGCCGTCCCAGCCGTCGTGATGGCGGGAGTTGTGCAGAGGCTGCGCGGCGTCAGCGACGTAGTGTCCCAGCCATCCCATGTAGAAGGCGACGTCGTTGGCCAGGTAGCCCTTCACGGAATCCGGCGAACTGAACAACGGCGAGATCTCGCGATATCTCGAATCGCTCTCGGCTTGACGATAGAGCCGCATGCCGGCTTTCATGCGCTCGTATCCTTCCATCATGGAATAGGCTTGCAGACCGGTATAGCGGATGTTCAGGAGTTTGGCGCGTTCCGGATTGGACTTGCTGACGCGCAGAAATTCGTCGTAGACGCGCAGGGTGAACTCGGTGCGCGAGCGCGGGATGTCCTTGATGAAATCGAACGACTCGGTATACCAGCCGTGGTTGGGATCTTCGGAGATGCGGAGGAACGGCTCGCTGGAGCTGCGCCAGGTGTCGGGGATGGGTCCGAGATGGCCGATGTAGGCTTTATAGGTTTTGAGAAACGCGGGGCCATCGCTGGAAATCGCTTCGACCGCGGCCAAGTTGGCGACGGTGTGGCCGCGAAAGCCCCAGGCATCGAGTGGCTGTTGGGAATTGAGCAGCGTCAGAATCGCTAATGCGCGTGCGGTGCGGATCATACCCATAGAATTTTAGCTCGAAGGCAACGCCACTGCCGCTGCTGTAGAAGGTTACCGGCTTTCTTTTACGATGCGGCCGTTGAGTGCTTGAATGGGGCGGACATCGTGCGGGTAGAGTTTGGCGAAGGTGTCGATCTGTTCCCTGGAAATTTCGACTGGCGTCTTGAGGACGAACCAGGTGACGGATTCGTCGCAGGGCGGAGCGGTGAGAGATCCGGTGTAGGTGTAATAAGAGAGATCGCTAGGCAGGAGCGCAGCGGGGTTGAGTTGGGCTCCGGGGATTTCGTGCTCGTTGCCTTTGGTCATTGGCATATGATTCCAGATCTGCTGAATTGTGGCGTTGGACCGGCCGGTTTTTAGAAGAATGACGACTCCGGCGGTTTGGCCGTCGGCGGATTCGTGCATCAGGTGGATCGCCATGTCGTAGGGTTTGCCGTGGATCAGTTCTTCGCTGGGTCGATGAAAGTGGAATTGCGTGAGTTGGTAACGTTTGTCTCCGACGATTAGAACGCCGCCGGAGACGGGCGCGTGGTAATTCACGCGGATGGTGTAGCCATTGTTGATCAGATATTTTAGCGGGGCGGTCCGGTAGTCGAATCGCAGGGCGGGGAGCTGGGCTTTTTGGGCGGTGCGGATGTCGATGGGCGACTGTTGCCGGCCGGACTTGCAGGCAGCGTAGGCTGGATCGAGGTCGCCCCAGTGATCCGGGCCGTCTTGACCAGCGTAGCTCCAGGGTGTTTTCCATTGGGCGGCCGCGGGGGCAGCGAACAGTGCGATTGCGGCCAGCAGGAGTTGAGGCAGGAGCGAAGATCTGCGCATCATAAGTATTCTTCCAGTGGTTGACTGCAAACGCTTCGTGCCTCATCAAAGTGTCGATGTCCATGAAAGAATGAAAAAGCGGAGGCGGAAATGAGCACAGTTCTGGTTACGGGCGGGTCGGGGTTTATAGGGAGCCATTCCATTCTGCAGCTCGTGGCTGCGGGGCATCAGGTGCGCACTACGGTCCGGAGTTTGAAACGCGAAAGGGATGTGCGCGCGATGCTGAAAGAAGGCGGCGCGGAGCCGGGGGATCGGTTGTCGTTCGCCGCGGCCGATCTTGAAAGCGATGCGGGTTGGAAGGAGGCCGTGGCGGGTTGCGAGTACGTGCTGCATGTGGCGTCGCCGTTTCCCCAGACCGTGCCCAAGCACGAAGACGAGTTGATTGTGCCGGCCCGCGAAGGGGCGCTGCGGGTGTTGCGTGCTTCGCGGGACGCCGGGGTCAGACGCGTGGTGCTGACCTCTTCGTTCGCCGCGATCGGCTATGGGCAGCAGCCCCAGAGTACGCCGTTCAATGAGACGAATTGGACGGATCCCGGTGGCGACGATGTGCTGCCGTACGTGAAATCGAAGACGCTGGCCGAACGGGCGGCGTGGGAATTCATCGCCCAGGAAGGTGGCAAGCTGGAGCTTTCGGTAGTGAATCCGGTGGGCGTGTTCGGGCCGGTGTTGGGTGCGGACTATTCGACCTCGATCCTGCTGGTGCAGCGCATGCTGGACGGCGCACTACCGGGTTGCCCGAGGCTGTATTTCGGCGTGGTGGATGTGCGCGACGTCGCTGACTTGCACATTCGCGCCATGACTCATCCGGCGGGAAAGGGCGAGCGCTTTCTGGCCGTGGCCGGCGATTTCATGTCGATGCTGGACATTGCAAAAGTGCTGAAGAGCCGCATGGGCGCGGCGGGCAAGAGAGTGCCAACGCGGGAGCTGCCCAATTGGCTGGTGCGCCTGGCCTCGATGCGCGATCCGGCGGTGAAGCAGATTCTGCCGGAGCTGGGTAAAAGGAAAAATGCCACCAACGAAAAGGCCAGGCGCGTGTTGGGTTGGGCGCCGAGGTCGAACGAGGAGTCCATTGTTGCTACGGCTGAAAGTCTGGTGCGGCTGGGGCTTTTGAAGGATAGTCCGAAAAAAGCGGCGTAAGAGCGCGGCGCAATCGCATCGGTTACGTAGAGTCCCAAGGCGGGCAGCTTTGGGTGCGAGACATTGACGAGGAACAAGCTCGTCCGGTGCCTGGGGCCGTGGGCGTCTATCAGGCGTTCTGGTCTCCCGATAACCAGTTCATCGGATATTCGGATTGCGGCTTCCGCCCGGGCTGCGGCCTGGTGCGAATTCCGGTGCAGGGAGGAACGGCGGTTCTGATCACTAAGCTCGGGGGTTCCTTCCGGCGGGCTAACTGGAGCTCGGACGGCGAGACGATCGTTTATTGCGACACCATTGGGATGTACACAATTCCGGCCCGAGGGGGATCGCCTACTCTGATCCTCAAACATCCTCACATCGAGCATCCATCTTTTCTCGATTTGCCGCGAGGACGCAGGGCGTTTCTGTACGCGGCGGTGGACCCGGACCGGCCCGGAGGACACGGGATCTACGTTCAAGTGGTGGGCGAGGATCGACGCCGGCTGGTCACCATGTCGTCCTCCGGGAATCCTTACCCGGCCTACAGCACCACCGGACACATTATTTATGTGGATGGTTCGGCCGATGTAGGAACGATCATGGCGCTGCCATTTTCTCTGGCGACACTGCAGGCGAGCGGCAAAGCTTTCCCGATCGCCGAGCACGCTTCTACGCCGCAGGTGTCGCGAACGGGCACGCTGGTCTATAGCGATTCGCCATCTGGCCGGCTGCAATTGGCGTGGGTGGATCGGTCCGGCAATACGCTTTCGACGGTCGGCGAACCCTTCCGGCAAAAGCAGTCCGGTGTTGTCGCCGGATGGCCGCAGGCTGGCGGTGCAGGGTAGGGAAGGCGGCTTCGACATTTGGGTATACGACGTGGAGCGGGGGAGCAAGGGCCGGTTCACGTTCGATAAAGCTGGAAAAACTCCTTGGGCGTGGACGCCGTCGGGAGGAGAGATCGCATATGCGTCCTACCGTAGCGGAAGCGTCGACATCGTTTCCAAACCAGCCAGCGGGAATGGCGAGGCGAAGCTGCTGGTGGGCACGCCGGTTGACGAAATGGCACCAGATTGGTCTCCGAATCAGCGATTCCTGATTTACGAAGCTTCCACCCGCGAGACCAAGAGCCAGCTGCTCTATCGGGAACGTCTTAAGGATGGAACTCTGGGCGACCCAGTGGTTTTCCTGAGGAGTGCCTTCAACGAGCACGCTCCGCGATTTTCGCCGGACGGGCGTTTTGTCGCGTACGTTTCCGACGAATCAGGTTCGAACGAGATCTATGTTCGCGACTTCCCGAACGGGGGTGGTGAGTGGCAGGTCTCGGTCAAGGGAGGAATCGCGCCGCGCTGGAGACGGGATGGCGGAGAAATGTTTTATGTACAGCCGGGCGCGGGGCTGATGGCGGTGAGCGTCGGCACTCGGCCAACCTTTTCGCCCGGGACGCCCAAGCTGTTGTTTGGCAAGCGGGTGCTGGGAGCCGGATACGATGTATCGGCGGACGGCAAGCGGTTCATCATTTTAGACAGGCCAAGCGATGAGCCGCCGTTGTCGATCCACGTGGTGCACAATTGGTTCGAGGATTTTCGGGGACAGCAGGCGAACGCGGGCAAGTGAAGCCCCGTCGACAATGCGAATGATCTACTGGTGGACGGAAATATAAAGTGTCTGCGTGCCCGCCGTGCCGCCCAAGTTGAACGTCAAATGTACCAGATCGTTGTCCGGCACCGCCGGCACCACGACGTCGAACTGATAGAGGCCGATGGAGCCTTGTGTCAGACCTGCATAGGTCACCTGGGCCGGAGTCTGGCCGAAGAGAATCTGGAGCGAGGCCGAGAGTTGATTGTTCTCAGTGACGATCTGACCGGCAGGAATGCTCGGCGTCACTGGGCCGAATCCAACACCATACAGAGTGATCGTTTCGCCGGGATGCGCGGGCCGCGACGCAACGCCCGGGATGGCGCCGGTGGGAAGAACGTAAGTCGCATTGTCGGCGAACAGAGCCACAACGTATTGTTTCCCGCCGATCTGAAACGAAGCCGGTGCAAGCAATCCCGCCTCCGTTGGGTTTACCGTGATATAGAACGCTCCGCTGCTGTGAGTCCCGTTGGTAACAGTGAGCGCCAAGGGTCCTCCCGTGCCGATGTTGGACGGGAGTTGCGCGTTGATCTGGCCCGGGCTGGAAGAGATGTAGGCGACAAAAGCCTGCTGGCCTCCGATCATCACTTCCACGCCGTCGAGCGCCGTAGGCGCGTTGTTGCCGTTGAAATCGGACCCCGCCCACTGGCGCGTGTGCGGCGCCAAATTGGAGCCATAAATCTCCACCCAGGAACCTGGCGCAACCGACGAAAATCCCCCGAAACCCGAGGCGCTGACTACGGAAGTGATCGTGGGCGCGGGCGGAGGCGGTGGTGCCGCGGTTCCCCAAGTCCAGGTGTCGTTGTAGTAAGTTCCACTGCCTGCTTCACCGACCCCTCCGAACATCACGACCTGACTATGGGCAGCATCGTACGCCATTGCTGACCGTTCCCGCTCCGGCGGTGTTGTCAGGGGAGATTGTTTCGTCCAATCGCTGCCATCCCAGGTCCACGTGTCGATTGGCAGGAAGTTGCCTGGCAGAACACCGTGGGCATATGTTCCGCCGAACATCACCACTTGCTTGTGCTCAGCATCGTAGGCCATCGCGTGCCTGGACCGGCCTATCATCTGCGTGTTCGAGGGTTTCCGCATCCAGTTCGAGCCATCCCAAACCCAGGTGTCATTGAACTCGGTAAAACTCGAAAAATTGGTATCCTGCCCGCCGAATATGACAACTTGGCCGATACCCGCATCGAATACCATGGCGGAATCCTGACGGGACGGAGGGCTGGTTTGCGGTAATTGTTTGTTCCAGTTCAGTCCGTTCCATAGCCAAGTCTCATTACCGGTCCCGCCCAACAGAACGACCTGGGAATGAACGGCGTCATAAGCCATTGGAAACTGGGACGAGGTTGACGCGTTGTTCTGGGGCGACATCTTGGTCCAATTGGCGCCATCCCACGTCCAGGTGTCATTCAAGGTGACACCGAAAAAACCGGAGGATCCTCCGAAGAGCACGACTTGACTGTGCCCAGCGTCGTAAGCCATGGAAGCCGCAAGTCGGGCCGGTGGGCTGGTGCCGGGAAATTTTTGCGTCCAGTTCGACCCATCCCATACCCACGTATCCCCAAGAGTGTTGCCGTTCATGTCCACTCCTCCGAACATGACCACCTGGCTGTGCACCACATCATATGCCATAGCGTGAAAATTCCGCGCCGGCGGACTCGTTTTCGGGGTCTGCTTTGTCCAGTTCAGCTGGGTTTGTCCAAGCGCGGAGACTTCAAGGAGCGCTAAGAGAACCCACGCGTTCTTGTTTTGCATCGCAATTTGGCTCTATTAATGGGTACGGAAACGCGCCGAGTAACGCCTCATGGGAGAGGGCGGTTATGCTTCCTCCCGCAGCAGCAGCGAGACCAAAAGGATGGAACTCTGGGGGAGCCGGTGGTTTTCCTGAGGACTACCTTCAACGAGCAATGGCAGGTCTCGGCCAAGGGAGGAATCGCGCCGCGCTGGAGACGGGACGGCGGAGAATTCTTTTATGTCGAGCCGGGCGCCAGGCTGATGGCTGTGAGCGTCACCACTCGGCCAAACTTTTCGCCGGGGGGCTGATTCGGAGAAAGTCCCCGATCAATTCTGAACCGTCAGCACGATCCCCGCAGCGGACTGCACACCGCCGATGGTGGCCACCACGGGCCAGTCGCCGTTCTCGAGTGCTGTGGGCACCTGGATTGCGATTTGGTACAAGCCGGCGAAGCCGGGAGCAAGCGCGGCGCCGTAAACGGTCGCGCTCATGCCGCCGACGGTGACGGTGGGTAGCGTGGCGGTGGAGTAAGTTTGATCGCTTGGCGTGACAACGCCGACCGGTGCCGCGGGACTGGTTGGACCGAATCCGGTGCCCCAGAGAATGACGGTGTCGCCGGCCTTTGCGGCGGTCGTGGTGGTGCCTGCGAAAGTCCCGTTCTTGACGGCCCAGCTGAAATCCTGGCGTGTGGCGACTACCTGATTGCTGGGCCACGGGAAGAATGCGGGACCGTATTGGGTGACGTTTGCGGTGAAGGCAGAGCTGGTGCCCGCTGAATTCGTGACGATAACCTGCTGCGGGCCAGGCGCAATGTCGGGGACGAGGAGATTAATTTGTCCGGCGCTGATGTAGTTGATGTAAGCGGGTTGGCCGCCGATCGTTACTTTGACGCTGTCGAGCGTGGTGGGAAGCTGTCCGTTGACGATTGCGTTCGCCCAGGTGTCGGGGGCAGTGGCAAGGCCGCTTCCTTTGAGTGTGGCCCAGGAATTCGGAACAATCGGGGGCTGGAAGCTTGCGCCGTTCACGGCACTGGTGATGGTGGGCACCGATGGGAACGTGACTTTGCGAACCAGGTTTTGAGCGCCCGTTGCGATATACAGGACGCTGCCGGTGCTGTCGACGGCAATGCCCGGATTGTCGGATATGTACGCGCTGGTGGCGGGGATGTTGTCGTCGTTCGAGAAGCCCAGGCCGGCGATGGTGCGGAAAGTGCCGCTGCTATCGACTTTCGCCACTCGTCCGGCCTGGCCGATGTACAGATTGCCAAGTCCGTCCACGGCAACAGACTCGACCAAGGGAATGGTGGCTTGGAGGGCGGGGCCGCCTTCGCCCGAACAGCACACCGCGCTTCCGTTACCGGCCACAGTAGTAATGATGCCGTTGGTGTCCACTTTCCGCACCACGCCGTTTTGGTAATCGGCGATGAAGAGGTTGCCGTTGCTATCCACCGCCACGCCCCAGGGCGCATAAAGCTGGGCGTTAATCGCAAGACCGCCGTCGCCGGAGTAGCCGCGCTTGTCCGTGCCCGCGACCGTGGTAATGATGCCCTTGGTGTCTACTTTGCGGATTCGATTGTTTTCCGAATCGGCAATGTAGACGTTTCCGCTGTGATCTACGGCGACGCCATAGGGCGTGTCCAGCCACGCCTTGGTGGCCGGTCCGCCATCGCCGTTAAAACCCGAGGTCCGTGTTCCGGCAAGAATGGTTGTGGTTCCGGACGGTGTGACCTTCCAAACCAGATTTCCGAGATTATCGGCGACATAAATATTGCCGGAATTGTCCACGGCGACGCCGAAAGGCCCCATGCCTGAACCGAGCGTGCTGATAATTCCTTGGGTGTCTACTTTGCGGAGTCCTTTGTAGGTCTCGCCGATGTAGAGATTGCCCGCGCTGTCGAGGGCGACACCATTGGTCTTGCCGAGCAGTGCATCGCTAGCGGGGCCACCGTCGGGGTTGAGCTTGGTGCCTTTGCCGGCGACGGTGGTGATGATCCCCTGAGCGTTGGCCAGTAGCGAGGTTGTGAGAATCAGCGTAAGAATGCGCATTGTGATGGGCTCTACTGTTGTACGGTAAGCACGATGCCGGTAGGCGATTGCACGCCACCGATGTTTGCAATTATGGGCCAATCGCCGTTGCCAAGGTCCGGTGGCACCTGGATGGCGATTTGATACAGACCTGCGAATCCGGACGCCAAAGCCGCTCCGTACACGGTGGCGGGAATATTGTCGATCGTCACTGTGGGAGTAGCGCTGGTCGCATAGGTCTGGTCGCTCGGGGTAACGTAGCCAAGCAAGTAGGCTGGATTCGTCGCGCCAAATCCGGTACCCCATAAAATAATCACCTCGCCAGGCTTGGCCGCCACCGTCGGCAGCGTTGCGAACGTGCCGTTCTTTACAGCGTAGCTGTAGTCCTGATGCGTCGCGACCGCCTGATTGTTCGGCCACGAAAAAAATGCCGGACTGTATTGCGCGGCAGGCGTGTTGAAGATGCTGGTCACCTTTGCGCCAGAGTTGCTGACCACCACGGATGTCAGGGAAGTGGATGTGATATTCGGGACCAGCACGTTGATTTGAGTTGAGCTGATGTAGCTCACATAACCGGGCTTTCCGTCGAACAAAACCGTAACGCCATCCAGGGAGGCGGGCAATTGTCCGTTGCTGATTGTCTTGTCCCAAGTGTCCGTGGTTGACGCGAGATTCGTGCCCTTAATGGTGGCGAAGGTGTTCGGAGCGATGCTGTTTTGATATCCGGCGGCGTTCACGACGCTCGAAATTACCGGCCGCGCCGGTGGTGTCGTGGTCACCAGATAGGTGACTGGAATGGTCACGCTGGGAAGATCGGGAGCCGTGGGCGTGAGGACAATATTGCCCTTGTAAGTGTTGGCGGCCGCCTGGCTGTTTATCGATACGGTGATTTGGACTGGTGTATTTCCACCGGGCGATGTCACTTTGAGCCAATCGCCGCCTGACGCGGTTGACGCCGCCACGCTAAGGCCGAGCGGAACGCTGCCGGTAGTATAGACGGTCACGATTTGAGCATTGGCCGTGTTGCCGCCCGCAGTCTCGGAGAAATAGAGTGACGGCACGCTGGCGAGAAGGCCGGGCACTCGCGCGCCGATGGTGACCTTGCGAATCCGATTGTGGCCTTCGTCGGCGATGTAGTAGTTGCCGGCCGAGTCGACGGCCAGGCCGGCGGGTACGATCTGGGCGCTGGTAGGCGGTCCGCCATCGCCAAGGCTGCCGGTGGACACCGCGCCGACCGCGGTGGTGATAATACCCTTGGGGTCGACCTTGCGAACGCGATGGGCCACATACTCGGCGATGTAGATGTTACCCGCGCCGTCTACCGCGACGCTGTAGGGGCCATCGAGTATGGCGTTCGTGGCAAGACCACCATCGCCCTCGGGGCCCTGAACATTTCCGTTTCCAGCCACGGTGGTGATGATGCCGGTGATGGCGTCGACTCTACGAATCACGTTGGCATTTTGATCGGCGATATAGATATTGCCAGCAGCGTCAAGGGCGACATCCATAGGGTAGAAGAGCGTGGCGGCGTTGGCGGGTCCGCCATCTCCCATGTAGCCGAGCCCGCCATTTCCGGCGACCGTGCTAATGATTCCGTTCGTGTCGACTTTGCGGATGCGGGCGTTGTTGGTGTCGGCGATATAAAGGTTGCCTGCTTGGTCGACGGCAACGCCGCTTGGACGGTAAAGCGAGGTGCTGGTGGCCGGGACACCGTCGCCCGAATAGTTCAGCTTTCCGTTGCCCGCCACGGTGGTGATAATTCCGTGCGTATCCACCTTCCGAATGCGCTGATGGCCGTCGTCAGCGATGTAGAGATTGCCGGCGCTATCGACCGCGAGTCCGTCGTGGTTGGAAGAGATGTAGATGGAGGCTTGGGTTGCAGGCCCGTTGTCGCCCGAGAATTGGGTCTTCTCGCCGTCGAAACCTGCGACGGTGGTGATGATACCGGTGGTGTCCACTTTGCGGATCACTGACTTCGACAGGTCGGCAATGTAAATGTTCCCGGCGGCATCCACTGTAACGCCGTTGGGATGCATCGATGCGCTGAGGGCAGGTCCGTTATCGCCCAAATAGTCGTTGGTGCCGTTGCCGGCAACCGTGCTGATTACACCTTGGGCGGGGCAGATAACGGCCGCGAGTAGGAATATGAGTGCACACTTCATGGAACGCGTCATGACTAGGTTTAGGAATCTAGCGAACCCCGGTTAGTAATGGCCGTGCCGGACCGATTCTTTCAAGAATCTTTGAAGGCGCGGGATTGTCACTTGCTTTAGCGATCTGGACACCGGGCGTGATGTGCAGCGGACGCTTCTGATTGACAACCTTGC
>DATJWJ010000162.1:0-19954 GCA_035501355.1 Bryobacteraceae bacterium
GAATCTGCGCCGAGTACGACTGCTTGCCTGGCATCGGCCACGCTTGCGGGCACAACCTCATCGCGGCCATGTCGGCTGGAGCGGGAATCGCGGCCGCAAGAATCGCCGACGATCTGGGTGTCACGGTGGTGGTCCTGGGCACGCCGGCCGAAGAAGTGGGCAACGCCAGCGGGAAAATTGTGATGCTCGAGCGCGGCGCATTTGACGGCCTGCACGCCTCCATGATGGTCCATCCCGCGCCCTTTGAAGCAGCCACGATGAAGATTATCGCGGCCTCGATGTTCGACGTTTGCTATCACGGCAAGGAAGCACACGCCTCCGCTTTTCCCGAACTCGGCATCAACGCGGCCGACGCTTTAACCATCGCCCAAACGTCGCTGGGGCTGCTGCGGCAGCATATTCGCCAGACCGATCGCATCCACGGCATCGTTACCAAAGGCGGCGACGCACCGAACATCGTCCCGGCGCACACTTCGGCTCGCTACATCATTCGGTCGGACAATTTGGAGGAACTCCAGGAGCTGCGCGCGAAGGTCCGGCGCTGCTTTGAAGCGGGCGCGCTGGCCACCGGCTCCAAGCTGGAGATTCAAGGCGGCGATCAGCCGTACGCGCACATGCATCACGACCTCGGTTTGGCCGCGATGTACCAGCGCAACGCCGAAGCGCTGGGCCGAAAATTTCCCGATCTGGGCCCATTGCGCGACCGCGTGGCGGCGTCCACCGACATGGGTAACGTCTCGCAAGCCATGCCGGCGATTCATCCCGCCATCGGCATTGATTCGCTGCCCGCGGTGAACCATCAACCCGAGTTCACCGCGGCCTGCATCACGCCAACCGCGGACCAGGCCATTTTCGACGGCGCGCTCGCGATGGCTTGGACCATCGTCGACCTGGCCTCGGATGCATCCACGCGCACGCGATTGTTGACTAGATCTTAGCGGGCGTCGGCGCGGAGACGAGTGGCGGCGCCGTGGCCGACCCATTGGTAAGGAATCTCGTCGGTGTTGTAAGGCAAGCGCCAGTGGTCCGGATCTTTGTAATTGTACGCCTCGGTGGGAAGGTTGAGGACCAGCGCGTCGCCGCTTCCTAGATTTTGCAAGCCATGCCAGACGCCGGTGGGGATGACGACGAATGCCGGGCGGTCGTCGCCGAGATGAACTTCGTTGATCATGCGATAAGTCGGGCTATCTTCACGGCCGTCGTAGAGCACCGCCTTGATGCGTCCCTGATTGACGAACAGGCGATCGGTGGTGCGTGTGTGGCAGCTCCAGGCGCCAATCGCTCCGGGAAATAGACGGGATTGGTAGAGATGCACGACAGGCATGCCGGTGGGATCCCATTCGGGGCGAAACACCTCGGTGATTACGCCATGATCGCGCGGCACATGCAGCACTTCCTTGATGTGCACGCCCTGGATCATGTCCTTCAGCAAATGCCAATCTTCGGAGATGACCTGCTGGTCTTTCTTAGCGCTCTTGATCATACTGGCCTACATGCCATTATGCACTGGCACGCCAGACATATTACTTACAGTCCTTTGAACTTTCGCCGCCAGCGCACCATTACTCCTTTACCCAGCGGAACGCGGCGCCGGATTTCGCCGCTGGTTCGTCCGAGCGACGCGCGGAAGCTCTCACGAACGGTCAGCTTGCGCCGTTTTGCGATTAGCAGTTTGCCCAACTCCGCCGCTTCCAGGTCTTTTTCGTTGAGGATGCGTTTGGTCCATTGCCGCTGCTCCTCGCTCGACCGCTTTTTGTAGATGTCCTTGCGATAGAGGGCGGGGAACTTCACCGCCGTGAGCCGGGGCACGCCTTGGAATACGAATCCCGCCTGATGCATTCGCAGCCAAAGATCCGTTTCCGGGTCGAGCGAAAGACTTCGGTAATTCCGCCATGGGCCCGCTTTTTCCACGGCGATCCGGCGATGCACCACGCCGGTGGGCGGCATCCATTGACCGGGCCGGAACCGCGGCATTTCACCGGCGGGCGCAAGGATCTGGCCTTGGGCGCCGATCATGTGGACGATCGAATAAGCTACGTCAGCGCCGGCGTCAATCGCGGCCACCATCGCCTCCAGATGATGGGGCAGCCACAGATCGTCGTGGCCGAGGTAGGCGATGATGGATCCGCGCGCCTGACGGAGGCCCTCGTTGTTGGGCGCCGATTGGTGGCCATCGTTGGCAGGCAGGTTGATCCACCGCAGGCGAGGATCGGCAATCGCCGTCACCACTTGTTCTGAATCGTCGGTGCAGCCGTCGCCGATCACCAACAGCTCGAAATCGGTGAAACTTTGCCGCAGTACGCTGCCGACAGAATAAGGCAGCACGCTGCTCCAGTTGTAAGTGGGGATGATCACGGTCACACGCGGCGACTGAGCGGCCGCGGATGGTTCCGGCATCTGAGCATTGTACTGCGCCGGCCGGGCGCGCGATGCATGCGCAAGCGCCACCTGATACCCTGAGATCTTAAGTGCCAGATCAGAAGCTGCAACTCATCCCGCTGGGCGGCCTGGGCGAGTTTGGAATGAACTCCATGGCCATCCGGTACGGCGATGACATCATCGTGGTAGACGCGGGCATGATGTTTCCGGACGCCGAGCTGCTGGGCGTCGACATCGTCACGCCCGACTTTGCTTATCTCGAGCAGTATCGCGAGCACGTGCGCGCGCTCATCCTCACGCACGGCCATGAGGACCACATCGGCGCGGTGCCGTTCCTGCTGGGCGAGATCAATGTTCCCGTGTACGGTTCGGCCTTCACGCTGGCGCTGGTGGAACGCCGGTTGGAAGAGCACGGCCTGGCCGACGAAGTCCGGCTCAATAAGGTAAAGCCGCACGACCGCATCGAAATTGGGCCGTTCCAGATCGAATTCATCCACGTCACGCATTCCATCGTCCACGCGATGGCGCTCGCCATCACCACGCCGCTGGGCGTGCTGATTCACACCGGCGATTTCAAAGTCGACCCCACGCCCACCGACAACGAGCTGTTCGATCTGCACACGCTAGCCGACTACGGCAAGCGCGGGGTCCTGTTGCTGATGTCGGATTCCACCAATGTCGACCGGCCCGGCTACACCGAAAGCGAGCGCGCGGTCGCGCCGCGCTTCGAAGACATTTTTTATCGCGCAGAACGCCGTTTGGTTGTCTCGTGCTTCAGCTCTTCGATCCATCGGCTGCAACTGATTCTCGATCTGGCTGCTGAATACGGGCGCAAGGTAGCTTTCGTGGGGCGCAGCTTGCTCAACGTAACCGAGATCGCGCACTCCATGGGCCTGCTGGAACTTCCCGATGGAATCCTGCTGCGTCCGCAGGACATCATGTCGTCCGATCCAAAGAAGGTAGTGGTGGTCGCCTCGGGCACGCAGGGCGAACCCATGTCGGCGCTCTCGCGCATCGCGGTGGATAATCACAAAAGCGTTTCTGTGCAGAGAGGCGACACTGTAGTGCTCAGCGCGCGCATCATCCCCGGCAACGAAAAGGGAATTTACCGGATGATCAACCACTTCGCCAAGCGCGGCGCGGACGTGGTGTATGGATCTATGAATCCGCCGGTGCACGTGTCCGGTCACGGCAGCTCCGAAGAACTGAAGCTGGTGCTGAACCTGCTGCGCCCGCGTTATTTTCTGCCCATTCACGGCGAGTTCCGGCAGCTTGCAAAACACGCCGCGATGGCAAACCACTTGCGTGGCGCGGGCTTGGAAGAAACGTTCGTGATGGAGACTGGCGAGACATTGGAAATCGACCGCAACGGTGCGCGCAAGGGCGAGAAAGTTCCGGTGGGCCGCATCTGCATCGATTCCGGAACGATCGATGAGGTGGTGGAAGACATCGTCATTCGGGACCGCCGCCATCTTTCCGAGGACGGCTTCGTCCTGCCGATTATCGCCATCAACAAACACTCCGGAAAGAGCGAGACGCTGCCCGAGATCGTGAGCCGCGGCTTTATGTCATTTGAAGATGGCTCGCAGCTGTTGCAGGCCGCGCGACAGGTGGTGGCGCGGACGCTCGAATCGTCGAGCGAGGAAGAACGGACCGACTGGGGCGTGATGCAGGAAAAAATCCGCGCCGATCTGAAGCGTTTTTTGACCAAGGAAACGCAGCGCCGCCCGCTCATCATGCCGGTCATTCTGGAAGTTTGACTTGGGTTCGTATCTCGTCGACGCTTCCGGTTTTGAGGGACAAGCAGATCGGGTTTTCACGCCGGCTAGCGAGGCCGATTTGGTCGACATTCTTCGCAACGCCAGCAGCGAACGAATACCCGTGACAATTTCCGGCGCGCGCACCGGGCTGACCGGCGGCGGAGTCCCACAAGGCGGTTGGGCTGTCTCGATTGAGAAATTCCAGCGTTTGGAAATTTCACGTGGCCGCGCGATCGCGGGCGCGGGCGTGTCGCTCGAAGCTCTGCAGGCTGCGGCGAATCCCACGGGGCAGTTCTACGCGCCCGATCCCACCGAGCGAACCGCCAGCATAGGCGGCACCATCGCTACCAACGCCAGCGGCTCGCGCAGCTTTCGGTACGGCAGTACGCGCCGTCACATTCTCAGTCTTCGTGTGGCTCTGATGGACGGCAGTGTTCGCACGTTCCAGCGCGGCGACAAAATCGATTTCGAAGTCCCGCCGATTCCGCTTTCGGGAACCACGAAAAATACCGCCGGTTATCTGCTGTCTCCCGGGATGGACTGGATCGACCTCTTTACCGGCAGCGAAGGCACCCTGGGTGTCGTGATCGAAGCGGAACTTCAATTGCTCCCCAAGCCGGCGGACGTGCTGGCCGGAGTGGTCTTCTTTGTAAGTGACGAGGCTGCTCTGGATGTCGTCGACGCCTGGCGTGGAATACCCGGGCTGAGGATGATTGAGTATTTCGATACGCGATCTCTCGCTTTTTTGCGCGAACGGTATTCCGAGGTCCCCTTTCGCGCCCAGGCGGCCCTGCTCATCGAGCAAGAAAACGGCGACATCGATTTCTGGGCGGATAACGCACCCGAAGACAGCTGGTTTGCCGACAACGACAAGGATCGCGAGCGCTTCCGCCGCTTTCGGCACGCGCTCCCGGAACTGGTCAATGATACCGTGCGGCGCCGCGGATTCTTGAAGCTCAACTCCGATTATGCGGTCCCGCTAGATCGCAACCGTCGAATGCTCAACTTCTATCACGTTCGGCTTTTAGAGCGCGGGCTTGATGCCGTAATCTTCGGCCACATCGGCGATGCGCACGTGCATGTCAATATCCTTCCTTCGTCGCAGGCCGAGTTCGATACGGGGCAAAACCTGATGCTGGAGTTCGCGCGGCAAGCCGTAGCGCTCGGCGGCACCGTATCGGCTGAGCACGGGCTAGGCAAACGCAAGGCAAAACTGCTCGAAATACAGTACACGCCCGAGCAAATCGAAGCCATGAAAGCCGTCAAGCGCCGCCTGGACCCACACTGGCTCCTGAACCGCGGCACCCTTTTCGGCTAAGATCTCAACCCCGCCAGCTTCTGCACGGTTTCAAACGTATCTGCTTCCGCCGCGGTTTTGTCAGTGCGATAACGTTTGACGCGCGCGAAACGCAGCGCCAGCCCACTCGGATAGCGAGGGCTCACTTGAATCTCGTTGAATACGATCTCGGCCACCAGCTTCGGTTCGACGAAGACGGTGTAATTATCGCGCCCGATCTCGAGCTTGAGCAATTCCGCGGTCTGCCACTCCAGCATCGCGTCGGTCAGGCCTTTAAACGTCTTGCCGAGCATCGCGAACCCGCCCTTCTCCGTATCGCGCGCTCCCAGGTGCAGATTGCTGAGCCAGCCGTGCCTGCGGCCATGTCCCCACTCGGCCGCCAGAATCACGAGATCCAGCGTGCGGGGCCGCTTCACTTTAATCCAGCTCTGACCGCGCGAGCCCGCGGCGTAGAGCGCATCGGTCGCTTTCGCCATGACGCCTTCATGCCCGCGCTGCAAGGCCTGCTCGAGAAACTCCTGCGCATGCGCGGTGTCGGACGTGACGAGGTGCGGCATCAGAAAATCGTTCGTCAATTCAGCCAGCGCGTCGAAGCGACGCCGTTGCGTTTCCTCCAGTAGCGAACCGCCGTCGAGATACAGCAAATCGAACCAGAACGGCGTCATGGGCAATTCGGCGCGCAAGCGATCGACATCCAGCTTGCGGCCGAAGCGGCGCATTGTTATTTGAAATGGCTGCGGACGGCCGTCCGGTTGAAGGCTCAGCACCTCGCCGTCCAGAATCAAGTCGCGCGCGGGAAGCGCGCGAACCACTTCCACCACCTCGGGCACGGCGGCCGTAACATCGTTCAAAGCGCGCGAGTAAATCCTGACCTTGTTGCCCGACTTGTGCGCCTGCACGCGCGCGCCATCCATTTTGAATTCAAGCGCCGCTTCGCCTAACTCGCCCAGCGCTTCGCCGATATCCTCAGCCGATTGCGCCAGCATGGGCTGGATGGGTCGAAACAGTTGGATATCGTATTGTTTGAGCCCGGCCTCGCCTTGCTCCAAAGCCGCCGGCGCCACCACCGCGACACTACCCGCCAGCATCACCGCGCGCCGGACATGTTCACCCGCGATTCCAGAAGTCTTGGCAATCGCATCCACCATAACGGCTTCGAGGGCGCCTTGACGCAGTTCACCCGCCAAAAGCGCAATAAGAAATCGCTGCTCGGCTTCGGTGGCGCGCGCGAACAGGCCCTGGAGCAACTCGAAACGCCGGCGCTGCGATCCGCTGCCGGAAGTGGTGGAGATGTGCTCAAAGATCTGGTCGACGTCGATGAGGTCCAGGCTCGGAGTCGCCGCCGGAGAGCCAACCGCCTCGCGCACCGCCGCGTAACCGGCGCCGATCCTGCCCTGACGAATCTGTCCGGAGAGAAACGAAGCTGCAATCTCGATCTCGCCGCCGTGCAGCCGGCCGAGCAATTGCGCCAGCGCTTCGACTTTTTCTAAACGTTTGGGGGTCTCGGCCACGCGCCGCGAAGTCTCCACCACCTCGGCCAACAGCATGTACCGAGAATAGCCGAGCCGGCGCGGTTAGTACGAAGTGGGAACCACCTGCGGCGGAGTGGACCCGGCAATCGGAACCTGCTGCGCCGTGATGGTACCGGCCGAGTTGGTGATCTGAACGGTGACGCTTGCGATTTGCGTTGTGTCGCCGGTCACCGGGAACTTTGCCAGCAGCGCGAACATACCGCTAACTTGAGTGGAGGCAAAGTACTGCTGAAAAATGGAACCGACGTTGACTGGAATCGCGCCCGGCTGCACAGTCGCGCCGGCAGTGTCGTAGAACGTGAATGAGAGCTCGGACGCAGAATAAGTATTGTCGAGGCCGGTCAAGCTCACATCCAGTTCGCCGGCTTTTCGGAGACCGGCCGCGGTATCGAGCGTCACGGCCGCGGGTGGGATGGTAAGGGTGGTCTGCCCCGCCGGAGTTCCGTCCTCCAGTGTTAGGGCGAACGATATGGTTCCCGCTGTTGCGCCGGTCGAGAAGGCGATGCTGGGCTGCCCGTTGAACGTTCCAGCGGCGCTGCCCTGGTTGAAATTGACCGTGGCAAGTCGAGCTTTGCCGGACAGGAACTGGACCGAGGGATCGTCAGTGACTCCAGGCACGCTGGGCGTGAACTGCATAGCCAACGTCCCCGATCCGCCAACCGGAGAGGCCGACCCGAGCGCAATCGACAAACTGTTCTGCTGAGCGCTTGCGCCGGCCGTAGATGCGAGATGAATCGCGAGCGAAGGCAATACCGCCTCCAACGGCGGACTGATACCCAGCCCCGTCAGGTTAAACGAGCGCCCGTCCACTACGAGTGTTCCCTGTGCTGGTTGAGCGGTTACTGGTTGGAATTTTACCTGAAAGGAAACGGTTTGGCCGGGTGCGATTGGCAATGGCGTTGTGACACCGATAGGACCAGAAAAACCCGCGCCGCTCACGGCGATGGCTTGGACCGTCAGATTTGCGGCACCCGGATTGGACAGCGTGAAGCTTTGAACCTTGCTGCTACCGACTGCCACCGTGCCGAAATCGATTGCGGTGCTTCCAGCCAGCGGCCCCTGCGAGCCGGTCGGGGTGACTGAAGCTCCCGCCACACCGCTGCCTTGTACTGTAATGTTGGTGGTGTTCACCGCCATGAACGCCGAGTACGTGGCAACCGATGTGGGTGCGAAATCGACTCGAAACTCGGCGAAGCTGCCCGGCGCGATGATGTAGGGGAGCGAAGGCACCGAGGCTGACACCAGTTGAAATCCTTCGCCTGCTAATGAGAGCGTCTGAAAAGTGGCGGGACCGGCGCCCTGGTTGCGCACGCGGAAGCGCGTCTCTAACGTGTCGCCCGGAGTGGCGGAACCGATGTTGACAATGGATCCGACCGCCGTTTCAGTTGTTCCGTTGAACGTGAAAACCTGGATTTGCGCCATTGCCGGTATCGGCAGAAGAGCGACAGCTAACCGCAGCCAGGTTTTCATTGGCTCACCTCCGGCAGGAAATAGAGGCTTTCACGGCCGGGCGTGACGCGTATCGCAAAGCGAACGCTGCTTCCTAGATCGCTGAGTGCCACCCAGCCCGCGCCCATCTGTGCGAGGGAAAACCTGGCGGGCAACTGAGCGTTGAGATGAATCTCCGTTGCGTCGGCTTTTCGAATAACGACGCCATTCGAGTCCGTGTAAACCAGTTCGCCGGAGGCAAGCCTCAGCGCGGGGGTGTTCACGCGGCCGAGAAAGATCTGGGAATCAGGCTGGCCGCTCTCAACGAGGAGGCGAAACTCCCGCAGTCCGCCATTGCGTTCAATCAGAAAAGCGACGTGTGCCCGGTCGGGCGCCGAAATCCCTAGGACCGCACTGGGTGGAAAAAGCTGGCAGTCGAAAGGGACCATCTGAAATCCCGTGCCGTACCACTCGAAAAGCAAATTGGCGCTGGACAAATATACGAAGGCGGGCGAGCCGTCGCTGAAAAACGCAAAGGCCGCGGGCCCGGTGGGGGCATCCATACTCGCCAGCACTTTGCCCAGGCTGTCAACCGCGATCACGGACGTGTCGGTTTTGACCAATCCGAACGATCCCGAATAGGCTGCGCTGGCGACGCCACTAAAAGCCGCGCCACCCAACACAAAATTGCCCGCGATGCCAAAGACCGGGCGGAACGAATTGGCGCCGTCCCGAAGGAAACCGACCTGGGGAGGCGCGAGCGCCGGCTGCGCGCAGACAGCCGCGGCCAGCATAAAGATCATGACAACGGGTTTCATTACGGATGCCCCACAATGATGCTTGGAGTACCGATGGAAAGGCCGGGAGGCGACGCCGCCGCCGGAGCCGCACCGTGCGATTGACCGAATACCATTCCCGCCGCCGCGGCGCCGCCCACCAGCGCGCCGATCACCAGCCATTTGGTCTTGCTTTTGTGGGAGGCTTTAAACACGCCTTCGCTCCCGGCTTGCGGCGCGGCTTTCGGCTCGCCTTGCAACGCGGTTTGCGTCGCGGCTTGCAACGCGGTTTGTGTCGCGGGTTGCAACGCCGTTTGTGTCGCGGGTTGTGTCACGGCTTGTGGCGTGGCTTGCAACGCCGGTTTCGGCGCGGCTTTCAGGGCAGCTTTCGGCGCGGGCTTCGACGCGGGCTTCAGCGCGGCTTGGGACGCGGGCTTCAGCGCAGCTTGGGGCGCGGCGGTCTCGTTCAGATATTGCGTACTGATGATTCCGGCCCGTGCCTGATCCTTGACTGCGGTGATGTGGATCTCTACCGGTCCGGCAGTTTTGTTCCACAGCATGCCCCCGACGGACGCGCGCCCGTCGGCGCCGGTGGTCACGATCTCTGTGCGCAGGCCGCTGGTGAACAGGCCGCTCGGCCCTGATTCGGGCAGCCGGAAGCTCACCGACGCATTCGGAACCGGCTTGCCGGCTTCATCGGTCACCAGCACGGTCAGCCCGCGTGCTGCGCGCGCCCCGGTCCGGTAGACCATGCCTTCCCCTTCGACCACTGTGAGCTGAATGATGACCGAGGCGTTCGACGAGACCGCGAAAGCGAGCGCGCAGCCCAGCAGCCTGCGCCAGCCAGTTAATCCAAATATCTGCACGTCCTATACGTGTCGGAATAACGGAGATATTCTCAGCGAACGGATGGCCGGCGCGCCTACATCTTGACGTCGAAAGCGAGTTCCTCGATCATCCGGTCCAGGTCCGCCTGAGCGCTTGTTTGCCGAGCCTCCAGTTGCTCGCTTTCTTTGCGCAGCGCGGCCAGGCGATTCTCCTGTTCGTTGAGCTGTTGGGTGTAGCGTTCGAGCAATGCTTTCTCCTCGGCGCTTCCACGCAAAGCCTTCATGTTTTCGCGCAGCCGCTGCTGATCGTCGAAGATCTCGTTCATCTCGCTCTGGCGTGCATCCTTTTGGCTGTCGAGATTCGCGATGACGTCCTTTTGCGTCAGAACGCGACGAAACGCCGCCTCGATGCTGGGGTCGATCGATTTTTCGCGAACAAACAGCGCCAGTTGCTCGTCGGTGAGGTTGGACACCTGGTATGCCGTCTGCTCCAGCCGCGCCTCATCCACCACCAGCTTGGCCGTCTGCTTTGCGCCCACCGGCAGCTGGAACCGTTTCCATGCGGCCGTGGTTTCGACCGGCTGGACATCGCCGCGCAGTTCGTAGCCATTGCGCACCGGATGCTCCACGATGACCGTCCTGGGGACCGTGTCTTCGTTGCGGAATGTGTAGGTCTTCTTCTCCCGGATCTCCTCGTGAAACGTCATCATGCCTTTGGCGACTACGGCTCGCGACACGCGCTGGCGTTCGGTTGCATTATGCGAGCTAACGTTCAATGCCAGATCGGTAGCGAAAGAGATTAATCGCTTTTCGCCAGGACGGATTGGCTCGAATATGCCTTCTCCGGCGAAAGTCTCGTCCTCGATCACGTTGAAACTGCCGCCGTCCAGAGTCAGGCCGCTGGAATTAGTGAGCCAGAGCGCGCGGAGCGGCCGCGGCAATCCGGCCCGTTCGTTCCAGACCGAGACCTTTTCAGCGCTGATGGAAGCTTGGACGATGGGAACCAGGGCCGACCGGTTTTTGCGGATCGTGATCGGCTCCTTGAGCTTGTATTCGAACAGATCGCCTAGTTCCTGCGCACTGGCGGCCGATTCGGCGGCGGCGCGGGCAGATTCGACGGCAGAGGTTCCCCCGCCAGAACCCTGGCCCACTCCGGCGGGACTCGTGCGGGTAAATTGCTGGCTTCGGTTGGTGCCTCCGAGACCTGCCCCGCTGCCGAGCGAGCGGCCCATTCCTGCAACACGCCCCATGGCGGCAGTTTCCGTTTGGATGGTCGATGCCGAAGCTGACACGTTAACACTCTCGGCCGTGGACCCGATTTGGAGCAGTGCATCCTGTTGCACGGTTTGTCCGGCGGTAGCCATCAGCCCGGAAATCGCAGTTCGCCGAAAGCCTGCGGCCTCCACGTCCAGCCGAATCGATCCCTCGGGGAGCGAATCAAATTCATAACGGCCAGCCGCGTTCGCAGTCGCCGTCCCGATTAGGCGGCCGCTCGGATCATAGGCCTTGACGCTGGCATTGGCGATCGCCGCACCCCTCTGATCGCGAACAATTCCAAACAGCTGCGCGGCGCCCGGCACGAGCGTCGCTTCGTAAGTCTGCGGCGCAATCTCGGCAGCTTCCGGAAGCGGCACCACGGGTCGGCGCGCATAGTAAGGTTGCGAGAGATTCTGAATGAACGAGTGCGGCGCTCCGGCCACCAGCGACAACTGGACTTGCTCCCAGTCCTCGCCCACCGTGTTGTCCACGATCGCCCAACCTTGCAGCAAGGGTTTGGCCTTGGAGCTGAGCACGACGCGATAAGTCGTTTTCCAGACCGGGACCTCGCTCAAGTAACTCACAAACAGCGAGCGCTGGCCGGAACCGGTGGTGGAAATCACCATCGGCCGCACATCCGCCTCGCGTCCGGCGGAGACCACATCGAGAAAGCGCTCCATTTTACCCGCCAGCCCCGGCTCAAGCAGACGGACAGAGAAAGCCGGCGATAGCTCGGTGGTTTTAAGCTCGCCGTTGTCGGCCAGCAGAGCCAGATAGTCGACCTCGAGTGTCGTGCCTCCCGCTATCCTGGTCTTGCGCTCGACGCTAAGCAGACGTCCGCTGATCACGGCCGTCCCGCTGCGCACCTCCAGGCGAGCTCCGCGCAGGGCCGAAAGAAATTCGGTAAGAGATGATTTTTCGCCCACCGGCAGACGCAGGTCTCCCAGTTGCCGGTTGGGCGGCGCCGTGGAACCGTATTCCACGCCCGTGATGCGTCCGCCATCGAGATCGAGTACCGTCAGCGACTTCAAGACATCGTTGAGCTGTCCGGATGTGAATGGGATCGTGACGTCTTGGTTGTCGCGAACGCTTCCCAAGTGTTCAAAATAGCCTACCCCGCTTTTGTACAGAACCACGCGCTTGACTGGAAGTGTATCGGCGACTTCCGGGCTTTGGGGAGCGGCTGCTCCCGGTCGCGTTGGCCGCGGGCGTTCCTGCGCGAACAGGCACACCGGCAGCAGAAAAAGAGACACACAAATTCCCCGCTGAACCTGCATGACTAACCTCCGTCGCCATCTTCGTCCCCTGCGCCCCAAACGGTGGATGGCGTTCCTTGTCTGGCACACTGACGGCGGCCGGGCGTTTCAGGTTTCAAGCAAGCCAGGCGCGGCGGGGAGGCTGCAACCCACTGATTACAGTATTTCGGGAAGCTGCCGATGGTTGGGGATAGGGACCAGACTTAGTCAGTTACTTCCGCCAGTTGCGCGAGAGCCGAACGCGTCGGAAAAAAGAAAATGGCCGTCGACGGCAAGTTGGAAGTGTCCATGGAGAAGCTGGCCCATAGTGTCGGCGTGCCACCGCCGCGGGACGCCGAGGCGCGCGTAGAAGCCATCCTGGAATCGTGTTTTGACGCCTTTGTCGAAGCCGATTCCGAGGGTCGGATCATCGGGTGGAATTCGCGGGCCGAGCGAATCTTCGGCTGGGCTTATTCCGAAGTGGCGCAGCAATCTGTTTACATGCTGGTCCCGCAGCGTTTCCGCGCGGCTCATAAGCAGGTCATTCAGGAGTTCCTGGACTCCGGCAGCAGCTTGATGCTGAACCAGCGGATCGAAACCAGGGCGCTGCACCGCGACGGGCACGAATTCCCGGTGGAACTGATTGCTTCCGCGGTCCCCTGGGGCGACAGCCACCGTTTCATTGGCTTTGTTCGGGATATCACCAGGCGCAAACAAGTGGTCGAGGATCTCCGGCAGAGCGAAGCGCGCAACCTCGAAATTCTGGATCACCTGGAGGACGCCTACAGCGAGGTGGATCTTCAGGGCAACTACGTTTTCGTGAACGACGCATATTGCCGCCTGTTCAACCGAACCCGCGAACAAGTAGCGGGGCATAGTTACAAGGACTTCTTCGATCGCGACCGCAGCGTGGCGTTGCGGGATGCCTACCAGCAGGTCTACAGAACCGGCAAGCCCATCCAGGGTTTCGAACACGAGGCCCAACCCGGACGTTTCAACGAACTTTCCATCTGGCTCAAGCGGGACCAGAAGGGTGAGCCCATCGGTTTTGCAAGCAGCATCCGCGATTGCACGCAGCGCAAACTGCACGAGCGCGAGCTGGCCGAAGCTAAGCAAGCCGCCGAAGCCGCCAACAAGGCCAAGAGCGCATTTTTGGCCAACATGAGCCACGAAATTCGCACGCCTATGAATGGAATTCTGGGCATGACCGAACTGGCGCTAGCCACCGAATTGACGCCGGAACAGAGTGAGTTTCTCGGTCTGGTCAAGTCTTCCGCGGAGGCGTTGCTGGTGATCCTGAACGACATTCTGGATTACTCCAAGATCGAGGCGGACAAGATGGTTCTCGATCCGGTCCGGTTCAATCTGTCTGAAGTGGTGTGCGACGCCATGAAGAGCATGGCCGTGACGGCTCACAGGAAGGGTCTGGAGCTTGCGGTCGACATCGGAGCGGACGTGCCGCAGGATGTGCTGGGGGACGCGGTACGCTTGCGCCAGGTGCTGCTGAACCTGGTTGGGAATTCCATCAAGTTCTCCCATTCTGGCGAAATCGTGCTGCAAATCAAGGCGCAAGACCTGCAACCGGAGCAGGCCATTCTGGTCTTCTCCGTTCGCGATACTGGCATCGGCATCGCACCCGAGACGCAGGCCAGGCTTTTCGAGCCGTTCGAGCAAGCCGATTCGTCCACCACGCGCCACTACGGCGGCACCGGCCTGGGCTTGGCGATTTCCAAGCGCATCGTGCAGCTCATGGGCGGCGCCATCTGGGTGGAAAGCGCGCCTGGGTCAGGGTCCACCTTCTACTTCACGGTGCGAATTGGCGTTGTGCCGGGACCGCGCAGCCAACCCGCTCAGCCGGATCTCCAGGGCTTGCCAGTGTTAATCATCGACGACAATGCTACCAACCGGCGCATTCTATTTGAGACGGCCAAGCAGTGGGGAATGCGGCCGGATGAAGCCGACAGTGGAGCTTTAGGGTTGCAGAAGCTCGAGACCGCGGCCCGCTCGGGTTGCGCTTATGGCTTGATTCTGCTCGACGAGCAGATGCCCGGCATGGGCGGCCTGGAAGTGATCGAGCGCATTCGCAAGCATCAGGTTTTGTCCGGCGCTACCGTCTTGATGCTCAGTTCTTCAGACCAGAGCTCGAGTGCGGCGCGCTGCCGCCAGCTGGGCGTAGATACTTACTTGGTCAAACCCGTGAAGTCGGCCGAACTTCTGGAGATGATCCGGAGAGCCGTCGGCGATTGGAAGCCTAAACCGCCTCTCCGCATTTCGCCCGTTGCCGGCGCGGCGCCGGCGCGCCCGCTGTCAGTCCTGGTGGCGGAGGACAATCCGGTGAACCAGAAAGTTACTGTGGCCATGCTGCACAGGATGGGGCACCGCGCCGTGGTGGCCGCGGATGGCGCGGAGGCCATCGTCAAGTGGAACGAGGGCCATGTGGACTTGATCCTTATGGATGTGCAGATGCCGGCCATGGACGGATTGGATGCGACACGGCGCATCCGGCTGGCCGAGCGCGCCGGCGGGGGGCACGTGCCAATTATCGCGATGACCGCGCATGCCATGATCGGCGACCGCGATCGGTGTTTGGAAGCCGGCATGGACGACTATGTTTCCAAACCCGTCAGCCGGGCGGCGTTAGAGCAAGCATTAGCGCACTGCGCAGTCTGGCAGACCGACGTGGGTGGTACAGAGAGCTGATGGTCACCTCAACTGCGATCTCGGCAAAGAGAAGCAGAACACCAGTGCGCTAGAATAAAGCAATCGGGCCGTGGCGCAGCCTGGCTAGCGCGCTTGCTTGGGGTGCAAGAGGTCCCGGGTTCAAATCCCGGCGGCCCGACCAGCCATCACAATCCGTATCTTGCGCAACAGCAACCTATGTTCGGTAGAATCTGGACGCTCCCACTGGCGGTTGTCGCGTGCTTCTCGGCGAACGCGGCGTCTGCCTGGAAGCTCACGACCGCCGACCACTTCGAAGTGTATTCGCAAGCCTCGCCAGAGCGCACCGTGGCTCTGCTCGAGTGGTTTGAACAACTGCGCGCCTGCTTACTGAACCAAACCATCATTCCATTGGACGGCCTGCCCTCAGTCCGTCTTATCGTGTTCGCTTCGCCCAAGGAATATGAGCCGTACCGCGTCCGCACTTTGTCCGATGGTTACTACGCCGCCTCCGAAGGGCGTCGCTATATCGCCATGGTTGCGGGTACCGGCCAGCGTCGTGTCGCGGCGCACGAATTCGCGCACCTGGTTTTCGATGCAAGCGGGGCCAAGCTCCCTTCCTGGCTCGGGGAGGGATTGGCCGAGCTCTTTTCCACGATTCACATCAATGCCAAGGTCGCGGAGCTCGGCGCGGCGCCACTCGAACAGCTTGCGACGCTCAGACAGCACCCATGGATTCCGTTGTCGCGCGTTCTATCGGTTGAGCGCAATGACCCCATTTGGGACGATCTCTCGAGTGCCAGTCTCTTTTACACCGAAAGCTGGGCGCTCGCCGATATGCTCGTGTTTTCGCGCGAATACGCCCCGCGTTTTCAGGCTCTGTGGGCCGCCATCCGCACTGGGTCGCCTGCGCCAAAGGCATTCAAGAATACTTTCGACAAGTCAATCACTGACGTCGAGACCGATTTGCATGCCTGGATAGGCAGCTACTCCGACAAGTCGTTGCTGCTGGCCGGCGAATCCGCGCCTGTTCTCCGGCCTGACGCTTCGCCTGTCCCGGATTTCACAGCACGATCGGTTCTGGCCGATATGCTGGCAGCCGCTGGCGAACTGGATCGCGCGGAGGAGCTTTTGCGCAATCTCGCGCTCGAAGCGCCCGATACGGCCGAGATCTCCGTGGCGCTGGGCAGTATTGCCTTGCGAAAAGGCGACCAGGACGGAGCGCGGCGCGAGTGGAAACGGGCCATGAATCAAGGCGTAACCGATGCAGACGTTTTCTATCGCTTCGCGCTGTTGGCTGACCAGGCCCAGCTCCCCGCCGTCGAAATCCGCTCTGCCTTGGAACGTGCCGTGGCGCTGCGGCCGGACTTCGACGATGCGCGCTACCGGCTTGCACTGCTTGAAAAGAACGCTGGCCACTACGACGCCGCTCTCGCCCAGCTACGCGCCATGCGCACCGTGCCCGCGGCCCGCGCCTTCAGTTACTGGATCGCCATGGCGGACGCGCTCAACGAACTGGGCCGGCGCGATGAATCCGCCACCGCCGCGCGAAAAGCTGCCCAGCATGCGAGCACCCAGCTTGAAAAGGCGCGGGCTGCTCAGCTGGCTTACTTCGCGCAAACAGACGTAACCGTCCAGATCGCACCCGGTGAAAACGGGCAAACTCAAATGGTAACCGCGCGCGTCCCCCATCACTCAGCCGAGGACTGGAATCCGTTCGTCGAAGTAGGTGACGATGTCCGAACCGTCCGGGGAATTTTGCGCGAGGTCGATTGCGACGTCGTAACCGAGATTCGCGTGGACTCTGGAGGCGCCCTGCTGACGCTCGCCATTCCCGATCCGTCGCGCGTCCAAATGCGCAATGCGCCGGAGGAGTTCGTCTGCGGTCCGCAAGAGAAAGTGCTGGTCAAGGTCCAGTACGCAGCTTCTAAGAATGGCCCGGCGGACGGGCTAGTGCGTGGTATCGAGTTTCTTCGCTGAATGCCCATCCCGCTTTGTCTAGCGCGTATGCGCAAGCACGGACCGGGGGATTGCATCCAGCGCTAGAATGTCGTCCACGGCGCCGCGCTTGATGGCCTCGTTCGGCATTCCGAAGACCACCGAAGTGGCTTCATCCTGCGCGATGGTGAAGGCCCCGGCCTCCTTCATTTCGAGCATCCCCCGGGCGCCGTCGTCACCCATTCCGGTCATGATCACCGCGACTGCGTTCGCGCCCGCGTAACGCGCGGCGGATCGAAACAGCACGTCCACGGAGGGGCGATGACGCGAGACCAGCGGGCCGTCCTTCACCTCGACGTAGTAGCGCGCGCCGCTGCGCTTCAGCAGCAGGTGATGATTTCCCGGCGCGATCAGGGCGCGCCCGCGCAGTACGGTATCGTTGGTCTCGGCTTCCTTCACCGAGATCTGGCACAGGCTGTCCAAGCGGTTGGCGAAGGCGCGAGTGAACACTTCCGGCATGTGCTGCACGATGACGATCCCGGGCGCGTCCGGAGGCAGCACCTCCAGCAGCGAACGCAGCGCCTCCGTGCCGCCGGTGGAGGCGCCCACCACTACCACTTTCTCGGTGGTTTGGATCATCGCGCCCGTGGATCGCGAAAGAATGGCGTCGGCGGTGAGCTTAGGTTCCACGCGGCGCGCGGGGGAAACCGGGCGCAATCGGGCGGCGGCCGCGGCCTTTACCGCCTGGCACAGCATCAGGCGCGATTCTTCCAGGAATTGCTTGCTGCCGAGGCGAGGCTTGGTAATGATATCCACGGCCCCATATTCGAGCGCCTTCAGCGTCGTCTGCGCGCCTTCCTCGGCCAGGCTGGAACAAATGATCACCGGGATGGGATGCTGGCTCATGATCTTTTGCAGGAAGGTGAGCCCATCCATACGGGGCATCTCGATATCCAAGGTGATTACATCCGGCGTTCGGACGCGCATTCTTTCGGCGGCCACGAAAGGATCGGAAGCAGTGCCGACAACCTCGATGTCCGGGTCTGAAGACAGGATATCGCTCAGCGTCTGCCGGACCACCGCGGAGTCGTCCACGATCAGCACGCCAATCCGTTCCTGCTTCATGCGCCGCTCCCCGGACCCAGCTTGTACACTCGCACTTCACCGGTGCCCGTATGGAAATGAATCTTGCGCCCCTGCGTTCCGCCCAGATCGTAGGCCAGGACCACGAATCCTTCCTCCTCCAGAACCTCCAGGGCGGCTTCGCAGTTCTGGGCGCCGACCGTGGCCTTGCCTTTTCGTGCATCCGAAGTGGGAAGCACGTCGGCGCCCCCGAAGAGTTTCACCTGCACCTCTTTTCGATTCGCGCCCAGCGCGTCGAATTTTTGCGCCAGGTAGCGAATGCTGAAGTCGACATAGCGATGGCCGTCCATAATGCTGGCGGATGCGGACCAGCGGCGCGGGCAACGGGGCAGGACTCCGTGGCACAAGGCGCCCGCCCCGACTTGCGGGTTCCAGAAAGTAACTCCCACGCACGAGCCCAGGATGGTATGAATGACCATCGGCCGGCGAGCCAGGTGGAGCCGGCCTGGTTGCAGATTCAGTTCCGGCAGATCTACTATTAGCTCCATCAGCTCCCCTGCCTGTACACGGAAGGCCCCGCCGCAATCAACGGCAGATCCATCCCTTGCAAGGATTCGGAATGTCCGGAAAAAAAGTAGCCGCCCGGAACCAGATGCCGGGTCAACTTCTGAAGAATGCGGATTTGTGTCGGCCGGTCGAAATAGATGATGACGTTCCGGCAGAAAATAATTTCGGGCGGTTCGCTGACACCGTAGTCTGAGTCCATGAAGTTGACGCGCCGGAACTCCACTCGGGCGCGCAGCTCCGGAACGACGCGCAGCAGCTGGGAACCTGGATCGCGCGAGCGCATGAAATACTTGCGCCGCAGGTCCGCGGAGACCGGCGCCGCCACCTCGGACTTGAAGATGCCCAGGCGGGCCTTCTCCAGGACCGCGGTGCATATGTCGGTGGCCAGAACGTTGAATTGAAAACCTGGATGCGTTTGCGCGTACTCGTTCAGAACCATCGCCAGCGTGTAAGGTTCCTCGCCCGACGAGCAGCCCGCGCTCCAGACCAGCGATCTGCGGCTGATCCCGTAGCGCGCCGCCAGCTCGGGAAGCGCTTTCGAGGTGAGGAAGTCGAAATGGCCGGCCTCGCGGAAGAAGTCGGTCTTGTTGGTGGTAACGGCGTCGATCAGATGCACCAGCTCGGTCTGGTGGCCGTCGGCCCCAAACACGTAGCTGCAGTAGTCGGCAAAGGAGGAGATTTCCAGATCGCGCAAGCGGCGGCGGATCCGGATCTCCACCATGGTCTTTTTTTCGGCATTCAAATTGATGCCGGATTCGTCATAGACCAGATCGCGAATCCGGTTGAAGTCCGCGTTGCTGAGGCATTCGTTGTGCATACTGATCAAAAATTGTGAAGCGGAGCCAGGGTGAGTAGCTCCGCTCCGAGGTCAGGCGTGAACTTCTACAGGCTTGGCTGTTTCCGCGTTTCGTACCAAGGCTAGTTCCTCGGCCGAAAACACGCGGTCGATGTCCAGGATCATGATGAATTGCGCGTCGCGCTTTCCCATGCCCTGGATGAAATCGGTTCGAATCTGGACGCCGATCTTGGGCGCCGGTTCGATTTGATTCGGCTCCAGATCGATTACTTCTTCCACTGAATCGGCCAGTGCGCCGATGATGGTGGATTCACCCTCCAGAATCACTTCCACCACCACGATGCAGGTGTTGACGGTCTTTTCGGTTTTGGACATCTCGAAGCACAGCCGCAGATCCACGACGGGAACCACGTTGCCGCGC
>DATJWJ010000163.1:0-2835 GCA_035501355.1 Bryobacteraceae bacterium
GAAACCCATGGGCTGGGCACCGGCATCCGCTAGGGCGTTCCAGAGTTCAATCGCGTTGCTCGGATGCACCCAGATCTCATATCCCAGCTCGCCGGTATAGCCCGTGCGGGAAATCACCAGCGGAATTCCCTGCGGCCCGCCAAGACGCCCGATGGTGAAGCGGAACCATTTCAGCTCATTGATGGAGGGTTGCGTCGACGGCGTGAAGATCAGCGGCGCCAGCAGCTCACGCGAACGCGGCCCTTGCAGAGAAAGGTTATGCAGCTGGTCTGTGGAGCTGCGGACAAACGCCCGGAGCCCGTGTTTGTGCGCCAGCTCCCGTAGCCACACACCGGAATAATCAGACCCGCAGATAAAGCGTAAATTATTCGGCCCCAGGCGCATGACCGTGCCATCGTCGATCATGCCGCCATGCTCGTAGCACATCGCCGTGTAGACCACCTGCCCTACGCTCAACTTACGGACATTGCGGGTCAGCGCCAGTGCCAGGAGATTTTCCGCATCTGGGCCGGTGATCTCAAACTTGCGCAGCGTCGAGAGGTCCGTCACCACGACATTCTCGCGGCAAGCGACATATTCCGCCACCGGGCCGCTCGCGGTGAAACACTCCGGCAGCCAGAACCCGTTGCTATCGATGAAGTTTCGCGTCAAGGCAGACGTCGCCGGATGGAAACCGCTTTCCCGGGTCAGCCTCGGCTCGGCATTCGGTGTCATACGATGCGCAATCCCTTTTGAGAAATCCTCTGATTTATCGTAGATCCTGACGAGAATATCCGTCGGGTTGTAACCGTTCGTCGTGAACACATCATCTGCGCAGGACGAGTTGGCGCAGAGCAGATCCCGCATGGCGCGCATCAACACGTAATCGCCGGGCCGCGACCAGGCTTCGTCCGCGACGATTGCCCCATCAGCAGCGACCTGCGTGTTGAAGAAAAAGTTGATCGCCGGCCAGCCAAGGCGCGGAGCGATACCATATTCAGCCAGCGCAGCGTTGAAATTGTCCGAGCAATTGGCATGCCCCGGATAACCCGCATCGGCGTAGGATTTCGCGGTGCAGGCCAAGGCGAATGTATCGTGCCGTCCGCAGGTGTCGCGGATCACCTCGACCAGCGGCAGCATCCGGTCGTCGAAAAACTTCGCGTACAGGCCAGGGCCTGGATAAATCCGCCCGCCAAGCGTGCGCGTGGTCGTGGGATCCAGCCCGTGTTCGAGCGCCCCGACATCGAACGCCAGGAAATCGGAGCATTGCTGGCCGTCCACATCGATGATCTGGATATAATCACCGTCCTCGACCTTGTAGGAACACGCCGTCGCCGCCTTGATTAGGATCTCCGCTTTCACTTTCCCCAGCGGGGCCGGGTAGGCCTTTTCCTTGCGCGCGATTGTCACGCGCAGGTCTGTCGGTGCCGACTGCTCATGCGGCAGCATCGGAGCGCCAGGCGCTGCAATCGAAATCTCGCAATCGTCTTCAGCGGTAAATCCGAATTTCGCCCCAGGGAGAGAGGTCTCGTCCAGCACCTGCCGTGCCGCTTTTCCAGCGACGCTAACTTCACAAGGCTGTGCGCCCTGCTCGTCCAGAACCTCGATCGACTCTCCTTTACGGAGGCCAAAAGAGACCGCAGCTCCACCCCGAACATACAGCGTTTCGAGGTAGCCAGACGGACTTGAAAGAGAAGGATTGCCCATGAGTGTTTGCATCACCAGACTTCGCAAAGATTTCTTGGCAGTTACTAATAGTTATGACTAAGAATATTCAGCTTGTCAAACCACGTTCCGGAAAAAGACGCGCAAAATCACAAGAAAAAAGCCGGAGCGTTGGCTCCGGCTTCGCTTAATGAATTTGTTCGCGAATATTACAGATGAAAGAAGTAGTTGGAGGCAAGAACCACGGCAACACCGGCAACCAATGTCAGGTAAGGGAGGACACCCGCCCGCTTTGTTGTCACGTCGCCGGAGCCGCCCACGTGCAGATCTTCCAGCATTTGCTCGGGGAATTTGCCCTTATCCTGGATAAAGTGACGGAAGCAGAACACGGGAATGATCAGCGCCGCGAAGATGGCGCCAGCCCAGAGCGCTTCCGGATTCCAGGTCTTAGCGCCAGCCCCCAGGAACATGGCGTTGACGAAGGCGAACACCGCGCCCAACCCAAGCAGCCAGATGGGCGCGCGATAAGGGCGCTTGGTGGCACCCGAGTCGATGCGGTGGATCCAGCCGGCGTTGAGGTTGAGGAAATTGAAGATGATGTAACCGCAATTCGAAACCGCGAGCACGAAGAAGAAACTCGTGGCATCGGTAGCGGCAACGGCCAGCACCAGCAGGTTGGCGACGAGGTCGGTCCACATTGCGCGGGTCGGCGCGCCGTGATCGTTCACGAAGCTCAGATAGCGCGGCAGCCAGCCATCGACGGAGCCCTGGTACAGCGTGCGCGAGGAACCAGCCATCGCCGTCATGATCGATAGGATCAGCGCCAGGATCATCAGCATGACCATGATCGAATGGATGATCGGCCCGCCGCCGACCATGTTCGCCATAGCCGCGGCAACGCCGGAGCCATCGGCGATCTTCGGATCCAGCATGCCAGCCAGGCCCAATGCGCCCTGGAAGGTGAAGGGCACAAGGATGAACAGCGCCAGGCACAGCAAGCCGGAATAGAAGATGGCCTTGAACGTATCAGTGCCCGGATTGCGGAATTCCGAGGTGTAGCACACGGCCGTCTCGAACCCGTAGGTCGACCACGCGGCGATGAACATGGCGCCCAGAACCATCGTCCAACTCGGGATGTTCCAACTGCCAATCTGCGGCGCGCCGTAAGAGGCAAGCGGCGCCAGCGGCGAG
>DATJWJ010000164.1:0-12301 GCA_035501355.1 Bryobacteraceae bacterium
TGCTGCTGCCGCTGCAACTGGACCGCAACAAGACCTTTGTCGGAAATTTCAGTTATCAGGGCATCGCACGGTTGAAGCCGGGCGTGACACTGGCGGAAGCGAGCGCGGACGTGGCCCGGATGATTCCGATCGCGATGCGAAGTTTTCCGCCGGTTCCTGGCTACAGCATAAAGATGTTCGACGACGCGCGGCTTGGTCCGCGGCTTACTCTTCTGAAAGACGACGTGGTGGGGGACATCGGCAAGACGCTTTGGATTCTAATGGGGATGATCGGGACGGTGCTGCTGATCGCGTGCGCTAATGTGGCTAATCTGATGCTGGTGCGGGCGGACGGACGACAGCAGGAACTGGCAATTCGCGCGGCGCTGGGAGCCGGATGGGGAAGGATATCGCGCGAGTTATTAGCTGAGAGCGTGGCCATTGGTCTTCTGGGTGGCGCGGTGGGGCTGGCGTTGGCTTACGGAGCAGTACGATTGCTGCTGGCGATTGCTCCGGCCAATCTTCCTCGGCTGAATGATATCTCCATCGATCCGTTCGTGGTGTTGTTCACGCTGGCCGTCTCGCTGGTCGCCGGACTGGTGTTCGGCCTGGTTCCGGTGATCAAGTACGTGGGGCCGAGACGGGCGTTGGCGGGTGCGTTGCGCGCGGGTGGGCGCAGCTTGAGCGACAGCAAAGAGCGGCATCGCATGCGAAGCGCACTGGTAGTGGTGCAGGTTGCACTGGCAATGATGCTGCTCATCGCCTCCGGCCTGATGATCCGGACTTTCCAGGCGCTTCGTCGCGTGGATCCTGGATTTACTCATCCCGAACAGTTGCAGACGTTGCAGATCGGGATTCCGGAAGCGCAAGTCCGCGACGGGACATCGGTGGTGCGAATGGAGCAGGCGATCCTGGATAAGATTGCGGCTATTCCCGGCGTTTCATCCGCAGCGGTCAGCTCAGGGGTGCCGATGGATGATGGCGGAGGATGGCACGATCCGGTTTATGCCGAGGATAAAGCGTACTCTCAGTCCATGCCACCGCTGCGGCGATTCAAATTTGTCTCGCCTGGGCTGCTCGGGACGATGGGAAACAAGCTGGTTGCGGGGCGGGATTTCACCTGGACCGATCTGTATGAACGGCGTCCGGTGGCCATGGTTTCAGAGAACCTGGCGCGGGAAATGTGGCACGATCCAGCTTCGGCGATTGGCAAACGAATCCGCGAAAAACCGAGTGGGCTGTGGCGTCAGGTGGTAGGCGTGGTCAGCGACGAGCGCGAAGACGGAGTCAATCGTCCGGCTCCCGCGATGGCCTACTGGCCGATTATCATGAACGATTTTGAGGACGACACGGTCTCGGTGCGGCGCGGCCTCAACTACGTGATTCGCAGTCCAAGGGCAGGTTCGCAAGGTTTGTTGAAAGCGGTGCAGGAGGCGGTCTGGTCGGTGAACGCGAATCTGCCGCTCGCCGACGTGACGACGCTGCGCGCGATCTACGAAAAATCGCTGGCGCGAACTTCGTTCACGCTGGTGCTGCTCGCGATCGCGGGGGCGATGGCGATGCTGATCGGGCTGGTGGGGATTTATGGCGTCATTTCCTATTCGGTGACGCAGCGCACGCGGGAGATTGGGATACGCATGGCGCTCGGAGCCGAGCAGAGCAAGCTTGCGAAGATGTTCATCGGTCACGGGCTGATGCTGGCTGCGATTGGTATCGTTTGCGGGCTGGCCGCGGCGGTCGTGTTGACGCGCTTGATGGCATCGCTGCTGTTCGAAGTGAATCCCGTGGATCCGATCACGTACGCCGCGGTGTCGGCAAGCCTGATCGCGGCGGCGCTGCTCGCGAGCTATCTGCCGGCCTTGCGCGCCACCAAAGTGGACCCAGTGGAGGCGCTGCGGGCCGAGTAGCTCCGCACCGGGTCAGTTCAAGCGGAAATTCACTTCGATCGTGGCCAAGACCGGCACCGCAGCGCCGTCTTTGGTCCCCGGTTGGAACTGCCACTGCCGCACCGCGGTTACGGCGTTCTGGTCGAGTCCCAGGCCGAGGCCTTTCACCACTTGGAAGTTGCGCGCGACGCCATCCATACCGATCTCGACGGAGAGCTGCACGGTACCTTGATATTTCGCGATGCGTGCTTCGGCGGTGTAATCCGGTTCCACTTTGTAGAGGAGCTTCGGCGGGTTGACACCGTTTCCAATGTGGAACGCCTGGGATTTGGCTTGGCCTGACTGTGCTCCCAAAGTGCGCCGAACCGCAGACGCGCGGTCGGAGATGAGCTTGGCATCGTCCTGGCGCCCCTGGTCCTGGAGGAAGCGGGCATAGAGTTCCAGCGTAGTTGCGGCTTCGGCCGACTTCTGGTCCTCCCACGATAGAGCCGATTGATACAAGGTGTCTGCCTCGGCAGGCTTCTGCTCGCGCTCGCAAACCACGGCCATCCACATTTGTGCGGGCCCGGCTTGGGTTGTATCGAGACTCTGCGCTTTATGGAAATCGTCGATCGCCGGTTGGTAGTCCTTGTTGCCAAGCGCGTACTGGCCGAGATACATCCAGGCGAGGGCGGCTTCCGGGTGGTCTCCCAGCACTTGCGCGGCTTGGGAGTAGAACGCCACGGCTTGCGAGGGCTGGTTGCGCTTTTTCTCCAGGTCGCCCAGCTTCATCAGGCCGACTCCGTAAGCAACACTCTGGCCGCCAGAGACTTGTTCGCGGATGGCGAGGGCGGCGTCGAGCAACTTCTTCGCATTGTCGAATTGCCGCAGCGCTTCGAAAGTCGCGGCCGGTTCATCGAGCATTTCGTAGTTCCGCTGAGCCGTCGCAGCGCGGATAGTGGCGTCGATGTCGGCTGGAACGGCGGGCGCTCTCAACGCCGGCGTCGAATCGCTTCTGGATTGGGCGCGCAGAGCGGCCAAGGGAGCGGTTAGCGCGATGGCGGCCAGGATTACCGCCAGGGCCGAGATACGTCCCGCTCCACCGCGACGAACGCGTGAGTCTAGAATCGCCACTAACCTGCCTTCGAGCTGCGAGCGGCGCGCCATCGCAACGGCGGCCGATGCCAGCACCGGCGAGGTCTGCATGCTGCGTGCGACCCCGAGCAAATGCGCGGCGTAATCGGACGCGCGTGCACCGGAGCCGAGCACCAGGTCGTCAGCAGCACGTTCACATTCCTTCAGAGATTCGCGCCAGGCCACCCAGGCCAGCGGATTCCACCAGTTCAGCATCATGGACAGCCGTGCGAGTAGATGCGTCGCCACGTCGCCGCGCTTCACATGCGCTAGTTCGTGGAGTAACACCATGCGGCGGCGCTCAGCGGTCCAGTTGCGCGCGCCGGCGGGCATCAAGATAGCCGGCTGCAGCAAGCCGCAGGCCATGGGCATGCTGTTCTCTTCGGTCTCGAGAATGGCCACGTGCCGCGAGATACCGAGTTGCCGGACTAGCGGTGCGGCCAGTCCGTCATCGGGCGACGGTTGGGATCGGCGGCGTAAGCGGAATAGCAGCACGTAGGCTAGCAGCATTTGAGCAAGGATGGCCGCGGCTCCGATGCCCCAAGCCAGCATTAGCGCGAGACGCCAATCCCTAAGCCCGGACTCAGAGTGGGCCGGCAGGGTGGCAGCGAAGCCAGCGGATGCACTCGATGTCGCTTGGGTCTCCACCTTGGCGGTGGTTTCGAAGAACACTGCAATACCGGGGGCGAGCCTCGCAAAAGACGGGACTCGCAGCGCCGGCACGGAGACTGAGAACAATGGCAGCGCCAGCACAGCCACGGCCGCGGCGGTCCATACCAGATGACGCGACGCGGCAGATCGGCCGCGCAGGAACAGTGACCCCAGCCATGCAACGCCCAGCACTGCCGTGCTCTTGAGCGCCACACCGGTCAGAAATCCAAACCACATTGCTTCGTTCATTTGCCCTCCCGCTTGGCCTTTTCGATCATTTCCGCCATACGGTCCAGCTCCTCGGGCGTAAGCTTTGTCGAGGAGACATCCAGGAGCGCCGCGACGATTTGCTCGGGCGAACCGTTGAAGTAAGTCTTGAGCAGGTGCTGGACGGCGCTGCGCTTGGCCTTCTCGCGCGTGATGGTGGGCAGATAGACGTAGCGCAGTCCCTCGGCTCGGTGACGGACGTGCCCCTTCTCTTCCAGCACGTGCAACAGGGTGCGAACCGCGGAATAACTGGGGGCGTCGACCATGGCTGCGCGAACCTCGGAGGCCGAAGCCTTGCCGCGTTCGATGAGAATCTCCAGGATCTGCCGCTCGCGCCGGCTGAGAGAGGCCAGCGTGCTCCGGCCCGCCTCATGCTTACTCTTTAGCATCATGCCAAAATATTAGCACCAGTGCGCGGGCGCGTCAAGAAAAAATTGTCCAGCAGTTTTGAGAGTCTGCGAAGTGTCTAGCGCTGCCTGGATGCGCCGGATTCCCGCTGATCGCGATCCGTGCTCTTGCCGTGGGGGTTTTGGTTGACTTCGTGGATGGCGTCTTTGGTCTTTTGACGGGCTTCGTCTAAGGCCTGGGTCACGACCCGGTCGGCTTTGTTGAATCCCTGGTGCGCGTCGTGCGCTGCCTGGTGCAAGTCCTTACGCGCCTGCTCTCGTGCCTGCTGCGCTTGAACGCGCGCTCTGTCCTGCTCGGACTGGCTGCATGCCAGGGTGCAGGCGGCCAGCACCGTTACTGCCAACGTTCCCCATGTGCGCATAGGGTCCCCTTTGTTTGACGCGGGGCAGTCACGTGAGTTGCGTGGTTTCTTTTCTTTTGCTGAGAACGACTTACGAGAACGTGTGCTGAGCAGCCGAATATTGACCTATAAGCTGGACTCAGTTGGCGGCAGGCGCACGGTATGCGGACCCGGCTGTGTAGCGTGGGCACAGACGAGTTGCTGTGTACCGTGCGCCTAAAAAATGTCGCCAGTGCGAGATGGAGGCCATTAATGCGCAACCAGCGCCTGGATGGCTTCCAATTCCTTGCCCGCCTCGGCTAATTTTCCTTGCGAGACCAACTCGCGGTAGCGATCCAAATGACGGCGGACCTCGGCGATGCGTGTATCGGGCGTCGCGGAGGGAGCCGTCGTCGCACTCGGCGCTGTGGATGTCGCGGGCTGGTTTTCCTGCGCCGGCGGCGCCAAATTGACGCCGGCCAGTTGCGCCAGCGCCTGCTGGTAAGTGTCGGAGTAAACCAGATTGTTCCCCATCGCCAGCGCGACCTTCTTCAATTGCGGCATCTTGGCCTGTGAAGCCTGAATGTAAATCGGTTCTACGTACAAAAACGTGTGCCCGATCGGCAACACCAGCATCTGGCCGCGCAGTACCTGCGATCCCTGCTGGTTCCACAGCGTCAGATCTTTCGAAATATTCTGATCCTGATTGATGCGCGCCTCAATCTGCATCGGTCCCAGAATGATCTCCTGCTTGGATAGGAGCAGCACCACTTTCTCGCCCAGATGCTCGCCATCGCAGCGCGCCATCATCAGCCCGATGAGGTTGTCGCGATTGCGCGGCGTAAAGGGCAACATCAGCAGAAACTCCGGCTGGTTCTCGCCAGGCAGAGTTGCAACCACATAAGTTGGCGCCAACGGACCGGGCTGTCCGCCCTGCTGGTTGGTGAATTTCGCCACGTCCCAGGCATCCGACTTGTTGTAAAACGTCAGCGGATCCCGCATGTGAAACAGCCTGTAAATATCGGCCTGTGCCGCGAAAATCGTCTCAGGATACCGGACGTGCCGGCGCAGGTCGGCGGGCATTGAAGAAGCCGGCTCAAAAAGTGCGGGGAAGAGATTCCGATAGGCCTGTAGCAGCGGGTCCTCGGGATCGAAAACGTAGAAGTGGACCGTGCCGTCGTAAGCGTCGATGGTGGCCTTAACGGAGTTGCGAATATAGTTGACCATCCCGATATTTCCCAGATCCACGCTTTCTGAGTACGGGTGTACGCGCGACGTCATGTAGCCATCGATGATCCAAGTCAGGTGGCCGTCGTCGGTAAGAACGATATACGGGTCCGAGTCCCAGGCCAAGAAATTGGCGAGCGTGCTGACGCGCTCGATCACATTACGGTGGATCATCATGCGGCTCTCGGGCGTGAGGTAGCCGGTGAGCAGGATGTTCCAGTCGCTCTCCGAGACGGCGGCCGCGGTGCGCAACAGCAGCGAGGAAATCGGAAAGCCGCCCTTGCCGTCGTAACGGGTCTCGACGTTATGCTCGCCGGCCGGGTAGTCGAACTCGGGCTGCGCCGTGCGCACGAACACCGGATCCTGCACCACCTCGCCGTAGTACAACTGCGGCCGCGTGAGTTTCAATCCAGGAACAGTGATTTCCGGAGGCGCGTCCTTGATGATCAGCTCGGGCAGGCCGTTGGGCGAAACCTGATTAGCCTCCGCCATGACGACCCCGTAGCCATGGGTGTAAATGAAATGCGGATTGATCCAGGTGGAGCGCGCATCGCCGAGCTGCGTCAGATCGAGCTCGCGCGGAGAGATCATGACCTGGCGCAGCTCGTTCTCGATGGTGTAGCGGTCGACGTCGGTATCGGAATATACGTAGGGACGGTAGGGCTGAAGCTGTGTGATGGCATCGTGAAAGGCGTGCCAGTCCCACAGCCGCACGTTATCGAGCAGAGGCTTGTGCTTGGCGAAATCGATCTGTTCCTCCGGCTGGGCGGCGAATTCAATTTCGCGTGTGCGTTGGTCGATACCGAAGGCCGAGCGTGTGGCCGCGATATGGCGCTCGATGAAAGGCCGCTCGATGGAGATCTCGTTGGGACGGACGTAGGTGGCCGTAACGATGGACGGGACGATGCTGCGCACCAGGAAAGCAGCCACAACGATCAGCGCGATTCTCCACTTGCCGAACAATAGCGCGGCGGCCGAGATTACGCAGCTTGCGATCAGCACCCACTGTAGCGGCAGCGTGACGTTCTGGTCGGTATAGTCGATGCCCACCATGAAGCTGCCGTGCTGATCGAGCAACAGGCCGTAGCGGCCCAGGAAGAAGCGCACCGCCAGAGCCAGCAGGAACACGGCGCCCATGGCGCGCAGGAATTTGGATTCGAACGCTCCAGCCAAACGCAGTTCGCTCAGATTGATTTCCTGGATGCGGCTCCAGTCGCCCACCGTGGAACGAATCTGCCAGCCGCGCGCCGTGAGCCAGTAAATCAAGCCGGCGATGACAATGATGCCGAGCACCAATCCGAGTAAGTCGGAGTAAAACGGGATTTCGAATAGATAGAACGAAAGCGGATTGCCGAATGCGGGATCATGCCAGGCGGCCGCGGCGCCACCCAGGCCTTTGCCGCCGAAATAGCGGACCACGGTCCAGGTGTCCAAAGTTCCCATCGACAACACCAGCGCGATCAGAAAGACCGCGAGCGTAGAGAGCTTGGCGTAGAGCGGATGCTCGCCCAAACTGGTGCGGGCGTGCTTCAACGCGCGGGCATGCGCGATCCAGAAAACCAGGAACGCGATGATGGTGGCCCCGGCGGTGGGCACAATGCTATAAGCCAGCATGCTGACCCAGGTGCGCAGCTGGCCCATCTCGCGCCACCACTGATAGTCGATAGTCCAGGACGAGGTCAGGCGCGCCGCGACAAAGAGGACGATGGCGGCGATGACCATCCACAGGCAACCGCCGCGCCGGGCGGGGCCTTCAATCTGACGATGTCGAAAGGAAGGGTCCACTTAGTAGCCGCTTAGTAGCCGCTGATCTTCATTCTACGCTTTCCAGACGACGCGGCCACTAACAATGGTGGCCACCGGGCCGCCGCGGAATTCCCGGCCATTAAAAGGAGAATTGCGACTTTTGGAAGCGGATTTGTTTACGTCGAAGGTCCAGTTGCGTTCCAGGTTCAGAATAGTAACGTCGGCTGGGGCGCCGACGGCCAGCCGTCCGCGATTCAGGCCTAACACGCGCGCCGGACCTGAAGTGAAAAGTTCCACCATGCGGGCAAGCTGGATCTTGCCGGTGTGTACCAGCCGTTCCAGCGCGAGGCCGATCGCGGTTTCAAGACCGATGATGCCGAAGGGGCACTTTTCGAACTCCCGCATCTTCTCGCTGCCGGCGTGCGGCGCATGATCGGTTGCGATGGCGTCCACAGTCCCAGAGATAATTCCCTGCGTGACCGCGCCGGTGTCGCAGGCCGAGCGCAGCGGCGGTTTCATTTTGTAATTGCTGTCGTAGGGCGGCATGTCCGCATCGATCAGAGTGAAATGATGCGGGGTCGCTTCGCAGGTAACCGCGATGCCCCGGGCTTTAGCAAACGCCACCATGTCCACCGAATATCGCGAGGAGATATGCGCGACGTGGAAGCGCGCTCCAGTGAGCTGCGCGAGCAAAATGTCGCGCGCCACCATGACATCTTCGGATGCGGCGGGGATACCGCGCAGGCCCAGGCGCACGCTTTCAATTCCTTCATGCATGTCGCCGCCCGCGCTCAGATGCAGATCCTCGCAGTGGTCGATGACGGGGATTCCGAACGAACGCGCGGTCTCCATGGCGCGGCGCATCAGGCGCGCATTCATCACCGGACGTCCGTCGTCTGAAATGGCGACGATGCCGGCCTGCTTCATGGAGCCGATGGCGGACAACTCCTCGCCGGCGCTGTCTTTCGTAATGGCGCCAATGGGAAAGACATTGACGATGGCGTGCCGCGCCGCTCGCTCGATGATGTAGCTGGTAACGGTGGCGTTGTCGTTGATTGGCGACGTATTTGGCATGCAGCAGATGCTGGTGAACCCGCCCGCGGCGGCGGCATGCGAACCGGACTCGATGGTCTCGGCATATTCGAATCCCGGCTCGCGCAGGTGCACGTGCATGTCGATAAAGCCGGGCGCGACGATCAACCCTGCCGCGTCGAATCGTTCCGCCCCGCTGACTTGCAATTTCTCGCCGACCGCAGCGATCTTGTCGCCTTCGATCAGCACGTCCGCAACCGCGTCCAGCTTGCTGGCGGGATCGATCACGCGGCCGTTTCGAATAATCAGCTTTCGCATGGATTAATTGCTCAGGATTCGTTCCAGGACCGCCATGCGCACCGCGATTCCGTTCTCCACCTGGTTCAGGATCACGGAGCGCTGCGAATCGGCCACCTCCGACGAAATCTCGCGGCCGCGATTGATCGGGCCGGGGTGCATCACCATCACTTCCGGCTTGGCCTTGTCCAAGTGCTCCAGACGCAGCCCGTAGAACTGGAAATACTCGCTAGCGGCGATGGCCGGTTCGTGCAGGCGCTCCAATTGGACGCGCAGCATCATAATGACGTCGGCATCGCGGATGGCCTCGCGAATATCGTGCGTCAGCGTCACACCGGGTGTGATTTGGCCCAGCTCGACCGGCAACAGCGAGGCCGGTCCACACAACACGATCTGCGCGCCGAACTTGGACAACAAGTACATGTTGGAGCGCGCCACGCGGCTGTGAGCGATGTCGCCGATGATGGCGACGCGCAGCCCTTCCAGCGTCGCGCGACGATCCAGAATAGTGCGTGCATCCAGCAGGGCCTGGGTGGGATGTTCGTGCGTGCCATCGCCCGCGTTGACGATAGGCGTCGGCAAATAACGCGCCAGGAAGTGCGGAGCGCCGGAAGCCGAATGTCGCATCACGATCAGGTCGGGACGCATGGCCGCGAGCGTGTTCAAGGTATCCACCAGCGATTCGCCTTTGTCGACGCTGGATCCGGAAGCCGTGATCGAAATTGTGTCCGCGCCCAGGCGCTTGGCTGCTATTTCGAAGCTGGTGCGGGTGCGGGTGGAAGCTTCAAAGAACAGATTCACCATCAGGCGGCCGCGCAATTGGTCGGATTTGCGGCCTTCCATCTGCTGGCGCTGGAAATGCTTCGCCCGGTCGAGAATGGCTTCCATTTCGACGCGATCGAGCGGCTCAATCCCCAACAATCCACCCGGCATTTCCGCGGCCTAAATCTTTTCCACCAGCAGCACCTTTTCCGCCAGATCCACTTCCCGGAATTTCACTTCGACAATTTCGTTGGCGCTGGTCTGGACCATGCGGCCGACATAGCGGGCTTCGATGGGAAGCTCGCGCCAGCCGCGATCGATGAGCACCAGAAGTTGCACGCGCGAGGGGCGGCCTTTGTCGAACAGAGCGTCCAGAGCCGCGCGAATGGTGCGCCCGGTATACAGCACGTCGTCCATCAGGATGATGTCCTTGCCGGTAACCGGAAAACTGATTTCAGTGGCGCTGTGCACGGGCTTCTCGGAGACCGTGGAGAGATCGTCGCGGTATAAATTGATGTCCAGGAAACCCACCGGTATGGCCAGGTTTTCCAGGTTCTTGATTTTTTCCGCCAGGCGCAGGGCCATCGGAACGCCACGCCGGCGGATTCCAATGAACGCCAGCCGATGCAGATCTTCGGTTTTTTCCAGGATCTCGTGAGCCAGCCGCACCAGCGTGCGGTCGATCTCAGAAGCGCTCATCAGCTGGGATTTTTCGCGTGTGGGGACCATTAGCTAAACGCTCCAGCGTAGCACATCAATGCTTCAGCCGGTCGTGAATTCGTTTGGCGAGCTTCTCGATTTCCTCGGTCTTCTTCAGCGTCGCCAGCGACAGGACGTAGCGATCGTTCTTTTCGAGTTGAAGTTTCAGGTCATCGGCGAGCCGGGACAATTCCCGCGCGTCGTCGAGCGACTTCTGGTATTCGGCTTTCAGGATTTCGTCGCGCTGCAGCTTGCCGTTAGGCAGGCGGATGTCGTCCGGCGGAGGCTCGACTTCGCTCGGACGAGGAGGTTCAGAAGCGGGCGGGATCTGCGCGGGCAAGACGAGCGCGCAGGCCAAAGCAAAAGTGATTCGGAGCCGCATGGTTGTGCCTTCGTCATCATAATACCGCCTCGGGCGATGCGGCCTCGCCTATAATTCATTCATGCCGAATGTCGACAAACATCCACCCGGAGATTTCTGCTGGCTCGAGCTTGCAACTAGCGATCAGAACGCCGCGAAGAATTTCTACGGCGCCTTGTTCGGATGGGACGCCAACGATACTCCCACGGGTCCGAACGATTTCTACACGATTTTTCGGATAGACGGCCGTAACGTAGCCGCAGCGTTCACGCTGCGCGCCGAGGAGCGCGAGCGAGGCATCCCGACGCATTGGCAACCCTATATTGCGGTCGACAGCGCGGATGCTGCCGCAGCCAAAGCCGCTGATCTGGGTGGGACGGTGGTCGAGGCGCCATTTGACGTGTTCGATGCGGGTAGAGCGGCTGTGATCCGAGATCCCAGCGGCGCGTTTTTCTCGATCTTTCAGGCCAGGCGGCAAAAGGGGTTGGGAATCATCGGTGAACCTGGCGCGTTCTGCTGGGCCGATCTCAGCACGCCCGACGCCGAGCGCGCCAAACAATTTTACTCCGGTTTGTTCGGCTGGCAAGTGGTGACCGGCGACCAGGATTCATCCGGCTATCTGCATATCAAGAGCGCCGACCGGTTCATCGGCGGCATCCCGCCTGCGCAGCATCGCGATCCGAAGACTCCGCCGCATTGGCTGATATACATTCAGGTCTCGGACGTGGATGCGAGCGCGAAAAAGGCGCAGGAGTTGGGAGCCAGGATCTATGCGCCTCCCATGACGATCGAAGGCGCCGGGCGCATGGCAGTGCTGGCCGATCCGCAGGGCGCGGTCTTTGCGATCTTCAAGTCTGCGCGCGCGTAAAAGACAAAGCAACCCTCGATCTCCGATAATAGCCACATATGCAGGAGGTCAATGTCGGCATCATCGGACTGGGCAACGTGGGAACGGGAACGCTCACGATTCTGACCGAGAATGCCGATCAGATCGCGCTCAAACTGGGTTTTCCGCTGCGAGTGAAGGCGTTGTGCAGCCGGTCCATCGCCGCCAAGACTCTGCCGGCGTCTGTCGAGGGCGTCTTTCAGACCGCCAATTGGCGCGAGGTTGTGGAGCATCCGGACGTGGATATCGTCGCCGAGCTGGTGGGCGGCACGCACGTGGCGCGCGAGATCATCGACGCCGCGATCGCGCATAAGAAATCCGTGGTCACGGCCAACAAGGAATTGATGGCGCTGTGCGGCGCTGAAATCTGGGATCGAGCCATCGCCGCGGGAATCAACCTGGCAATGGAGGCGAGCGTAGCGGGCGGCATCCCGATCCATAGCGTCTTGCGCGAGGGAATTTCGGGAGACCGCGTCATTACACTGTACGGCATTCTCAACGGGACCAGCAATTACATCCTGACCGAAATTGAAAAACGCGGCGCGTCATTCGGCGAGGTGCTGGAGGAAGCGCAACGGCTGGGCTATGCGGAAGCTGATCCCAGCGCGGACGTGGACGGCTACGACGCTCGTTCCAAGCTCGCGATTCTCGCGGCGCTGGCCTTCGGC
>DATJWJ010000165.1:0-37040 GCA_035501355.1 Bryobacteraceae bacterium
GGCGTAGACGCGATGGTGGTTCTGATTTCTGCCGTGCATCCTTCCCAGGCCTATTTCGCGGCGGCTATGGCCACGGCGGGATCGTTCGCCGGCAATCTGCTGCTTTTTTACCTCGGGCGAAAGGGCGGCGAGGCCTATCTCGAACGGCATACCATTCACGCGCGCGGCCGGCGTTTGCGCGCTTGGTTCCTCGAGTACGGGCTGCTAACGATTTTGGTTCCCGGGCTCGTAATCGTCCCGCTGCCCCTTAAAGTTTTTGTCCTTTCCGCGGGCGCCTTGGGCGTAAAGCCAATTCGCTTTTCCATGGTTCTTTTGATTGCGCGCCTCCCGCGGTATTTTTTTTTGGCCTGGCTCGGGACACGGCTCGGAAAAAATACCATCCCTTACCTGGAGCATCACGCCTGGCAATTTGGAGCGTTTGCGGTCCTGCTCTTTGCGGCGCTATACCTGGCAACCCGTCTTCTGCACCGGCACAAGCGGCATTTGTTCACTGACCTAACGTGAAATAGACATCGATGGGCGCAATCACTTCTACCGGCTCCCCGTTGAGCAAGGTCGGCTGGTACACCCACTGCTGGACCGCTTCGAGCGCCGCCCGCGCCAGTAGAGGATGACCGCTGACCAGCTGCAGATTCCGTATGGTTCCATCGCGGGCAATCACACCGATCAGGTGGACAACACCGGAAATTCGTGCGGACTTGGCCAGTGGCGGGTACCCTGGAATCACTTTCCTTACCAGCTTCGCCATTTGCACACCCGCGCTAACACGCAGCGGCGCCTGAGGCTGCGCCTGTGACTGCGGTTCGTGTATCGGAGGCGGCGGCAGCACGGCAGAGATGTGCGCGGAGACGTCGATCACAGATCTCGATCCCGGACCCGTTGCATTGGGACTAACGTCGATCCCAGGCGCGTCCCAGTATTCCGGAGCGAAAACTACCGCCGGCTTGCCCGGAGGGCGTAACAGCGACGATTCGAGAATTAGGCGAGGATGATACAGGCCGTTCGAAGCACGCTGCAGCACATGCTCTGGAACGGGTTTGGGCGGTACTGGCTTCAGCGGTGTTCCTACACCGATACTCTTCCAATGAAAAGCAGGTAAGTGCTCATTGTAAGTCAGCGGAATAATTATCAACGAACTTACTATGATCAGCTCCGCACTTATGGATGCCAGAAAGCTCAATGGCCGGGTGTTTCTTTCGCTGGTGAGTACCGATTGTTCAAACACGTCTAAATAGACACCATGGTTTGCCAAATGTTCCCGCCCTGCCGAGGGCTCGGCGTGCGCCGATATTTCGTCACAGCGCTCCGGCGGGCAGCTCCGCAACTATTTGAAACAATTTGGGTACGTATCGGCCTGTCGCTTGCCCTCTACTGCAGCGGAGACCTCGGCGATGCTGAAAATCACTACCCACGACAGTCCGGCCGCTGTCACGTTCCAGGTTGAAGGCAAGCTGGTCGCGGCGTGGGCCAAAGAGCTGGAGCAGGCCTGGAATGCTTGTCCGGCCGAACCGAAGGCTCGCATAGTCGACTTAACCGGGACGTTATTTATCGACGAGGAAGGAAAGCGCGTACTTACTAAGTTGTTTCGCGAAGGTGCATTCTTCCGGACGGCCGGGCCGCTTACTTGTTCCATCGTGGGGGAGATCACCGGCAAGCGACAGCGCCCCTGGCGCGGTGTTCTGGTTCAATCCATATTGCTGCTGCTGGCGGCGGGCTGGGTTGCCAAAGCCGCCGACCCGGAGCCACTGAAGCTGACCCTGCACGATGCCGTCGAGATGGCTTTAAAGCAGAATCCCCAGGTACAGATCGCGAATCTAAATATAGCCGAAACTCTGGAAAATCAGAATGTCGCTAAATCCGGCTTGTTGCCGCAACTGAATCTGGACGCATCCCAAGTTGTGCGCCGGGCAAACTTGCAGGCGCTCTTCGGCTCCGCCGTTCCAGGCTTCCCGGGACACATCGGGCCGTTCTGGGTGACGCAAGCCGGACCGTCCGGATCGGCGCCGATTTTCGATTTAACAGCCTGGCGGCGTTGGCAAGCATCTAAGGAAAACGTGACTGAATCTCGAGCGCAAAACCTGACCGTGCGCGAACAGAACGTGCAACTGGTGGTGTCTCAATATCTCGGTTGTCTGCGCGCCGCCGCGGACGTGAAAGCGGCCCAGTCGCGCGTCGACCTTGCCAAGGCGCTGCTCGACCAGGCCAGCGACATGCAGAGAAATGGTGTGGGAACCGGCATCGACACGCTACGCGCCAACGTGCAATATCAGAACGAGAGGCAGCGCCTGATCGACGCGGCCACCGAGCAGAAGACGTCCCTCTATGGACTGGCACGCCTGCTGAATCTCGATCCACATCAATCCGTCGAATTGGCCGACGAATCCCAGTTCTTCCGCACGCAGGAATTTAACGCCGATCAAAGCGTGGAACGAGCTCTCGCCGAGCGTCCCGAGATGAAGGCCTTGGCCTCCCAGATGCGTTCCGCCACATTGCAGAAGCAGGAAGCGGGCGATCAGAGATTGCCGAAAGTGAGCCTCACCGGCTCTTGGGCGCTGCAGGGTCTGACGCCCACCAGCATGATTCCCACTTACGATTACGAAGCGAATCTTCAGGTTCCTCTTTTTACCGGCGGTCGAATCAAAGGGCAGATCGCCGAGGCTGACATTGAGTTGAAGAAGCTCGCGCAACAGCAGGCGGACTTGCGGGATCGGATCGCGCTGGAAGTGAAAACCGCCGGCGCGCAATTGGAAGCCGCCCGCAGCGAAGTGGATGTCGCCAATCAGGGCGTCGATCTAGCCCAGCAGGAAGTAACGCAAGCGCGCGACCGCTTTCAGGCCGGCGTCGCCAACAATATCGAAGTGATAACCGCCCAGGACGAGCTGGCCCGCGCCAACGATAACCAGATTGCGGCGTTGTACCGCTACGGACAGGCTCGCGCCGACCTCGCGCACGCTACCGGCCAGATGGAGACTTTGTATGCCAAATGAGAAGCAAGCCACAATAGAACGGGAGACGTTAGATCGCCCGATGGATACGGAAGTTCAGACTGCTTCCCGAGAAAGATTGACCGCCGAGTCGACGCGCCGGAGAAAGGCGAGCCCGTGGCCTCGCCGATTGCTGATCCTCGGCGTCATACTAGCCCTGGCAGCCGGTGGCGCAGTGCTGTGGTTGCGCTCGCTTGGCCACGTCTCCACCGACGACGCTCAGGTGGACGGACACATCATTCCCATTTCGGCCAAAATCTCCGGCAACATCGCCGAGGTGTTGGTCAATGATAACCAGCAAGTGAAGCAGGGCGAGGTGCTGGTGCGCATCGATCCGCGCGATTATCAGGCTAAAGTGGATCAGGCCCGCGCGGCCTTGGCCTTCGCCGAGAGCCAGGCCAAAGGCGCCACCGTGAACGTGCCGCTCACGCGCGAAACCACCCTCAGCGGCACCTCCGGCGCAGAGGCCCAATTGACCGGTGCCGATGCACAATATCAGCAGGCCAAGTTAGATTACGAGCGCGCCTCGACTACCGATATCGCCTGGGCTCGCTCCAACGTGAACACGGCGCAAGCTAACTATGATCGCGCTGAGGCCGACCTGGCCCGCATGAAGCCTCTGGTCGAGAAGACCGAGATTTCCCGCATTCAATACGATTCCTACGTCGCAGCCGCCCGCGTAGCCGAAAGCGAATTGCAAGCCGCCAAGGATAAGCTGAATGGCGCGATGCAGGACGCCGAGACGAAGAAGGCCGCACTGCTCACCGCTCAGGCTCGTATCGAACAGGCGCGCGCGGCAGTCACCGAAGCCAAGGCCAACCAGCAGCAAGTGAATGTACGCACAGCCGACGTGGCGTCCGCTCAAGCCAACATCGCCCAAGCGCGCGCCAACCTCGAAACTGCCGAGTTGAATTTGAGCTACACCACTCTCACGGCTCCCATGGACGGCGTCGTTACCAAGAAGATCGCTGAAGTGGGCCAGATCATCCAGCCCGGGCAGGGTCTCATGATGATCATTCCGCTGCAAAATGTCTGGGTCACTGCCAACTTCAAAGAGACGCAACTGGCCGATGTGCATGCCGGCCAGCGCGCTGAGGTGAAAGCCGATTTAGGCGATGACAAATTCTCCGGCCACGTGGACTCCATCGCCGGCGCCACCGGTACGCGCATGAGCTTGCTGCCTCCCGAGAACGCCACCGGGAACTACGTGAAAGTAGTGCAGCGCATCCCCGTCAAGATCGTGCTCGATCCTATTCCCGGCGGCAACAAAACCTTGCGCCCCGGCATGAACGTCGACGCGACTATCTACACCAAGTAAGCCGCTGGAACACGCATGGCGTCGCAAGTCTTAACGCTCGGAGCACGCGACCGCTCGGATATCAATCCCTGGGTGATCGCCGGCACGGTCATGCTGGCAACGTTCATGGAAGTGTTGGATACCAGCGTCGCCAACGTCGCGCTTCCGCACATCGCCGGCAGCCTTTCATCCAGCGTGGACGAATCTACGTGGGTGTTAACCGCGTATCTCGTCGCGAACGCGATCGTGCTGCCGCTGAGCGGCTGGTTCTCATCGCTGTTCGGCCGAAAACGGTTCTACATGACTTGCGTGGCGGTATTCACGCTCAGTTCCGCGATGTGCGGGCTGGCGCCGAGCTTGACCACGCTGATCGTTTTCCGGGTACTGCAGGGACTGGGCGGCGGCGCGCTGCAGCCGGTTTCGCAAGCCATCCTGCGCGAGACCTTTCCACGCGAAAAACAAGGCATGGCCATGGCCATGTATGGAATGGGCGTGGTGTTCGCGCCGGTGGTCGGGCCGACCTTGGGCGGTTGGATCACGGACAACTTTACCTGGCGCTGGATTTTCCTGATCAACATCCCGGTCGGGATTTGTTCTTTGTTGTTCACTTCGCTGTTGATCTTCGACCCGCCCTACCTGGTGCGCAAGAGTCTGGCTGGATTGCGCATCGATTACATCGGCCTCGGGCTGCTCGGCACAGGACTCGGTGCCCTCGAAATCATGCTGGACGAAGGACAGCGCAACGACTGGTTCTCTTCGCCCGCGATCGTCGCCGCCGCGCTGATCGCCGCGGTCGCGCTGGTGTCGGTAGTGTTCTGGGAACTGAGGCAGAAGGATCCGGTAGTGGATCTGCATCTTTTGAAGGAGCGGAATTTCGCCATCTCCACGTTCGCGATGTTCGTTCTGGGCTTCGTGCTCTACGGCAGCACCATGGCGCTCCCGCTGTTTCTCCAGACGCTGCTGGGTTATACCGCCACACAGAGCGGCATGGCGCTTTCGCCCGGGGGTCTGGCGATTATGGTGATGATGCCGATAGTGGGCTTCCTGCTTTCCCGCTTCGAGGCGCGCTGGCTGGTCATGTTTGGCCTGCTGGTTTCGTCACTGGGCCTGTATCAGATGTCGCGCTTCGATCTGGATGTCGATTTCCACCATGCCGTGATGGCGCGAATCGTCCAGAGCCTGGGCCTGGCGTTCCTGTTTGTGCCGATCAACACCACGGCGTTCTACTTCATCGCCAAGCAGAACACCAGCTACGCAACGGGCCTGATCAATCTAGCGCGCAACATCGGAGGAAGCAGCGGCATCGCGCTTTCCACCACGCTCATCGCCCGGCGCGAGCAATTCCATCAACAACGGCTGATCGAGCATCTGTCGCCGCTCGACGCTTCCTATCAATCTGCGCTCGAAGCCGCCAAGCAGATGTTCCTGGCCAAAGGCGCCGACGCGGCGCACGCGGCCCAGCAGGCCCAGCAATTCGTCTACGCCACGGTGCAGCGTCAGGCCTCCGTGCTAGCGTTTCTTGAGGACTTCCGTCTGCTGGCGCTCGGATTCCTGCTGCTAATTCCGCTGATGTTTCTGATGAAGAAAACGCGGGCCGGGCGCGGCTCAACCAGTTCGCTCGCGCACTAGCGGGCTAGCGGATTCGCTCGTCTTTTTCCACTTTGCCGTCGCGGATGTGGATCACGCGGTGCGCGCGCATGGCGATGTCGGCTTCGTGGGTCACCACGACGATGGTATTTCCCTGGTGGTACAAACGTTCGAACAGACCCATAATTTCGTTGCCGGTGACGCTGTCGAGCGCGCCGGTAGGTTCGTCGGCCAGCAGAATGGAGGGATTGTTGACCAGCGCCCGCGCCACCGCGACGCGCTGCCGCTGGCCTCCGGAAAGCTCATTGGGCTTGTGAAACATGCGCGCTTCCAGATCCACCGCGCGCATCGCGGCCTTGGCTCTCTCAATACGCGCCGCGGCCGGAATACCCGCATAGATCAGAGGCAGCTCGACATTATGCAGCGCCGACGCGCGCGCCAACAAATTGAAAGTCTGGAAAACGAACCCAATCTCTTTGTTCCGGATGTGCGCCAGTTCGTCGTCCTGCATGTCGCTTACCAGCGTGCCATTCAGATAGTACAGGCCTTTGGAAGGCGTATCCAGGCAGCCGATCAGATTCATGAGCGTCGATTTTCCGGACCCGGACGGCCCCATGATGGCGACGTATTCGCCGCGCCGGATTTCGATGTCCACGCCGGAGACGGCATGGATTTCCTGATCGCCCATGACATACGTTTTCCACAAATCGTAGGTGCGGATAACGATGCCTTCTCGCTTCAGAGTCTCGCCGCGCTCGACGAGTTCCGGTGTCGCTGTCGTGGCCATTTCTCGAGTTAGGTTCCCACGCCTACGACCGGCAGCTTGTTATCCACCTTGATCTTGACGTCGTTGCGCAAGGTGCGGATCACTTTGTAGGGGCCGGTAACGATGCGGTCCCCGTCGTTGAGCCCGTTGAGAACTTCGATGTCGGTGGTGCCGGTAATGCCAGTAGCTACTTGGACGAATTGCGCGCGCCCATTGCGAATCACAAACACGCCCTGCAACTCCTCTTTTTTTGCTTTTTCCGCCGCCGGATCGATTTTAGCGGCAGCCTCCACTCCTTTGTTCTTGTCCTGCGGCTCCAGATCGCCGCGCTGCCGCACCGTAAGCGCCTGGATAGGAATGGTCAGCGCGTGCAGCTTGGTGGCCGTCACGATCTTCCCCGTACAAGAAAGTCCCGGACGGATATCATCGGGCGGGTTATCAATCGCGATCACAACCTTGAAGTCCTTGGCTTCCTGATTGGCCGTCGTGCTGGTGGATGCAGCCAGACCCGTGGAGCGCAGGATCGCGGTGTTGCCGATCTCGACCACACGCCCCTTAAACGTCTGGTTCGGCATCGCATCAATGGTGACGTCGGCCGGCTGATCCACTTTCACGTTGACGATGTCGGTCTCGTCCACCTTGATTTCAGCGGTGATGAGCGACATGTCGGCGACCGTCATGATGGTGCTGGCGGCCGAATTCTGTACGCCCGGTACCACCGTTTCTCCCACGCGCACGGGCAGGTCCGTCACGATACCATCCAGCGGCGCGCGCACATAATATTTTGCGAGCACATCGTTGTAGCGATCCAACTGCGCCTGCATTTGCGCGATGCGTTTTTGAGCAGAGGCCGTTTGCTGCCGGGCTTGACTCACCTGCGCCTTGGCCTGCTCCAGCCGCGCCTCCGCCTCCCCCACGGCGGCCACGGCAGTGTCGTATTCCGCTTTTTTCTGATCGAAATCCTGCTTGGCGATCAGCTTGGCGTTGTATAACTCGGTTGCGCGGTCCATGTTCAGCTTGGTGCGCTGGAGTTCGGTCTTGTTTTTCTCGAGCGTCGCCTGATTGGTCCGGACGCCATCTTCCATGGCAACGATGTTGGCTTCCGCCGCGGCCGAATCGGCCAGCGAAGTTGCGATAGCGGCTTTCTGCGCCACCACATCCGCGTCAGCCTGGACGGACTGAAGTTCGGCCACCACCTGGCCCTTCCTCACGTGATCGCCTTCCTTCACCAGGATTTGGGTAATGGGCGCGGCGCCTGCGGTATTAGCGCCCAACGTGATGTAGTTCTTGGGTTTAATCTCGCCAGAGGCGGTGACGATGGCGGTGACGTCCTGCCGCACGGCCGTTCCACTTTGCACCGTTACGATGCCTCGTTCGTTGAGTTTGATGCTGGCGAAGACTCCGCCGCTGACCAGCGCGATCAGGCCGAAGGCAAGCAGGATCTTCCATTTAGGCTTCACGGGGGACAGTTCCTCTCACCGGGATTAGACGTGGGAGTCGAACGCTTTGTTCGATAAAATATTCGCCCGACGAAATATTATGATAGCATGCCAGGTGGCGTAGCGTCCGTAATGGACAGGCCACCCCAACGTGTGCCGCATGAGTAACCGGGCGTGGAGCGTGTAAGCTTAGGCGTCGGCCAGCGCCGCTACCAGCGCACCCCTGGCTGAGGTGTGCAGCGGATCGTTCGCCAGCCGGATTTCTCCGGGCGGAATGGGAAGGTCCGCTTCCTTGAGGATCTTCTCAAAGCGATCCAGGAAGCCAGCCGGCAAAGCGGTTCCGCCGCTCAAAACGATGGGCAGCGGCCGGTTCTGCTTGGGCAGATTACGCGAACTGGCGAAGGCTTGTTTCATGGCCTGCACCAGCGACTGAATCATCTCGTCATAGTAGACGCTCAAGGCTTGCTGCAGCTTGTCGGCAAAGAAGCCGTTGAAGTGAAACGAGTCTTCTTTGGCGATCCGCACGCGATTGGCGCGCTCGCCGGTGATGGATGCGACGGAGGAGTCGATGTAGTCGCCCGCGCGCGGAATCGAGAAACTCACTACCGGTACGGAAAGGTACGTCACGCACACGTTGCACAGGCCGCCGCCGCAACTGATGCCGATGCCGGTGTAGTTGGAGCTTTCCAGCTCCGAGTAGACTACCGCCAACCCTTCGTTGATGCTCATCACGTCAAAACCGAGGTTGCCGAGCACTTGGCGAAGCGTGGCCTCGTGATAGGTCAAGTTCTCTTCGGCTCCCAAGGGTGCGGCCGGTACGGTGAAACACAGCTTGCCCCGCTCCTTGGAGCCCGCGAGCAGAGATTCCACGATCTTCCGCAGCATGTCCAGGCTGGCCGGTTCGGTAGGATTCAGCAGCCCCTTGCTCATGGTGCGCCGCGTGTCGACGTTCAACAGGTCGGCGAAACGATCGGACTCATTGCCGTGCACTACGATTTCCGGGCCGTTGACGGTGTGAGGCACGTTCTCCTTGTGGAGGATGTTCTCAGTGATCTTGGAGTAAGGAATGGTTACGAAGGCGTTCAGTTGCGTGTCGAACTGAAATTCTTCGCCCATCCTGCGCGCCAGGCACACACGGCTGGTGCCGATATCCAATCCGAGCGCGAAGCGTTTGTCGTTATGTGGCATGAGTGGTCTCCTTAGCGGTAGTCGCGGCGCTGAGCGTAGCGATGATCTGTTTGTATTTGTGCCGAAGAAGGGAGCGATAGCGCGCGACAGTTAGTCCAGCGGCCATGGCCTGGCTGCGCACTTGGTCGTCGGCCAGCGCCAATCCCTCCCAAAGACGTACTCCGGTGGCGTGCACGAACACCGGGTCGTAATCGAAACCGAAGGCATAAATGCTCGGAGGCGGAATGCTGTAGTTATCTTTCAGCCCCAGCGCGAGGAATGGAAAATTGCCGGCCCAATCGGTGTGATAGCCGATCAGCATGTTGCCGGGATTCACCGAAACTTGCGCATGCGTGACACAGTTTCGAGCTGCGATGTGATACTTGCTGCGCAGCATCTCGGTGAGCACGGTGGCGGCATGGATCTGCGCCGCATTAGCGCTGGGCAGCTCGTCCTCGCGCTGCGTCTGTGTTTCAAAGGCGATTCCCAGGAAGCTGCTGTTCAGGTTTACGTAGATCGCTTCGTCGTCGGCCCACACCGAACCGCCGGCATGAAAGGCCACGTCCGATTCCTGGACTACGCGATGCACCTGGCCGAACCGGTCGATCACATAGTGATAACAGCGCTTCTCGCGCACGAAATTCAGAACCTCTTGGCCAATCCGCTTGAGCCTCCGATTCTGGCCCGGTTCAAAGTCGGCCTGGTCGCTTTCCGTGGTGTGATACACGATCCCGGCCGGCTCCGAGCGCCATTCCGGCTGATCGGGATCAATCGCGCCCGGCCGGTACACCGGATAGAACAGCCGGCTGTCATTGGACACCGCGTAGCGATCGTCAATCCGCAGCCCGTTGCTGTAGGTCTCGAAATCCTTGGTCTTATCCACCAGCCAGACCTTGGAGAACGTATCGGCGGAGGCGGAACGAAAATGCGGCGCCAGCGCTGCGACGCCGTTCTCGCGGTTCGAGGCTTGATAACCGGGGGCGAGCAATCCGGCCAGCAGCAATACAAAACAGATGGCAGGAATGCTTTCGATACGCGTCCAAGGCCAGGCTGGGACCGCATCCTGTTTTGCCTGGGCGCACATCCGCAAAAACCGGAGCCGCATAATCGGGTCTTCGATTTGGCTTGCTTGCGATTCGATAGAACTGGACCGAAACAGCCGCATTTATTTGACCTGTGACTGGTCTATCGTCGGCGGGGTACTAAAACCTTATAGTCGCTAAGGCTATTCTTCTAAGCTGCTGGGAGGAAACGCTCAGATTCGCAGTGTATGTGGCTCAATTAGAACCGCTTGCGGCCCGTAGCCGATTCGGGGAAACTAAGGCCTCGGAACGGCCGTCGCGTGAGGCAACAAGCACAGTTGACCTCGGTAAAAACCTTCCGACTCCACTCCCAAAGCATGATTGAAGCGGGCGCGGTAGTTCTCCCAGGCAATCCCCGAGGTCAGCTCCACTAATTGCTGATCACTGAAGATCTCGCGCAGCGCCGCGAACAATTCGTCGGGCACATCGACGGGCGTTTGAGTCATGGCGACGGCATAGCGGAGGACCAGCTTTTCGGTTTTGGAAAATTGGCAGGCATTTTCAAACTCGGGCAACGCCATCAATTGACCTTCGCTGACTCCGGCTCGTCTGCCGACGGCAGACCCGATATCGATTCAAAACGGGCAACCGATCATCAGCGCAGCTTTGATTTCAGCCAGCGCTTTCAACTTGGGCTCGACGCTGTGGACGGCCTGCTGGCCCATCTCCATTTGGCCGGAGGCGAGGACGAGCCTGGGCTGGTGCGCGGTGATCTTGACCGCCTCGATCACGCGGCCGAGCTTGCGCTTGGTCATCCAATACAGAAACCGCGTGAGCGGATTCGTTTCGCCGGCTTCCAGTCCGCGGATGCGCGCCATGATTCCCCCCGTTTGCCATTCTAACTGACCCGTTGCCCATGTACTCCTGCCTGCCGCTTCCGGAATCTCCTCACCTTAGCCAGATTGCCGCAGTCCCGCATGTCGCACCACTGGCGGCTGTGATTCCGCGTGGTGTCGAGGAACATCCAACCGCAATTTTCGCCGGCGCAGCGCCGCACTCGAGCGAGATCCGGCGAGACCAGCAGATCGGCGGCCGATTGGCTGACGCGCCATAGAACGGAGTCCAGTGCGGGACGCTGGTCCCAGGTCCAGAGGAAACCGCGCCAGGTACCGGTCAACATCTGGTGCCGGCGCGCGATACGAAGTTGGTCCTGGAAAGCCTTCAGATCCGCCGGCGCTGGATTTCGGTTTTCAAGATAGCAGTTGAATAGGCGATACAGGACGCCTCGCAAAGAACGGGCCCGCGCCAACACATGCGCGGCTGGCCGCGGCTGACGGCGGGCCAGCCGAATCGAACTGGTTACATCGGCCGGCTCGACGAGCTTCGCCAATTTACCCCAACGGATCAAATCCTCAAGGTTTTCGAGTTTGTCTTCGACGGCCGTCCCCGCTGGCCAGCCGCCGACGGTGTTAACGAAGTCGAGCGCGGGATGCGCACCGATGAACTTCATGGGCGTCGGCATGTTTGTAACCAGCTATAGCACATTGACAGGTTACTGTTCGTCTTGCTAGTGTAACCTGCAAGTGGTATTTAGACAGTTACGGGATGATAAACGATGAACACCGTCGAATTTCTTGCGGATCAATTGCGGCGCGCCCATCAGGGCGAAGCCTGGCATGGCCCGTCGCTGCGCGAAACCCTGGCTGGCGTCGACTCCGAAATGGCCAGCGCCAGGCCGGTTCCGCAGGCGCATACCATCTGGGAGCTGGTCCGGCACGTCGGCGCCTGGGTCCCCGTGGTGGGCCGAAGACTGGATGGTGAGTCTGTGGAACTCCCCGCGGCGGAAGACTGGCCCGCTCCGGCAGACGCGAGCGAGGCGGCCTGGCAAAACACGCTGGCTGCGCTCGATGAGGAAACCAAGAAGCTACAAGAGAAGATCTCGAAATTGCCGGAAGAATCTTTGCGAAAGGGCGTCCCGGGAGCGAACTATTCGGTCCGTTTCATGCTGGAGGGCGTGATCCAGCACCACTTATACCATGCCGGTCAAATTACGCTGCTGAAGAAGATGGTCTCCGCGCGCAGCTAATCAGGGAAAGCCACGCTTATAGATTTCTTCGTTCGTGATCGCGATCGGCTTACGTTTGCCAGCCAGCAGCGGGCGGTCGAGCACTAGCCGACTTTTAGGCCCTTGAGGAGCAGAAATCGTGTGTTCGATGGCCGCCGCAATGAACTGCTGAACGGTGCGGTGTTGTCGAGCCGCCGCCTCACAGAGCCGGCGATGCAGATCGGCTGGCAGATCGACGCGTGTCCTGATGGTTTTCGGCTTCATTTTTAATCCAGCCGCTTACGGAACCGCATCGCGCTCAGCGTGAGGATCGTTACGCCGAAAATCGCCAGCGCCAGCATTTGCGGCCACAACACGTCCACGCCGCTGCCCTTGAGGAACAGGCCGCGCACGATGTCGATGAAATAACGCACCGGATTCAACAACGACAGGTACTGAATGGAGATCGGCATGTTGCGCAGCGGGAACGTGAAGCCGCTTAGCAGGAAAAACGGCTGGAAAATCAGGAAAGTGGTCATCATGGCCTGCTGCTGCGTACGCGAAATCGTGGAGACAAACAACCCCGCGCCCAGCGACGTCATCAGAAACAGCAGCGAGCAGGCGAACAGCAATAAGACGCTGCCGCGGTACGGAATGCGGAAAAGCAGGATCGCCGCTCCGGCCGCGGTCGCCATGTTAACCAGGCCCACCATCGCAAAAGGCAGTGTCTTGCCCAGCATCAACTCGATCGGCCGGATGGGCGTCACCATCAGCTGCTCCATGGTGCCGATTTCCTTTTCCCGCACGATCGCCATAGCGGTGAGCATTAGCGTCACTTGCATCAGAATGTTGACCACAATGCCCGGCACAAAATAATTCCGGCTCTTCAGCTCAGGATTGAACCACACGCGGCTCTCCAAATTCACTTGCGGGGCGGCGATATGCAAGGCCGCCGGCGCCATGCTGTGAGCCAGGCGTTCCCGGGTCTGTTCCTCCGCTACATCCGAGGCGAAACGTCCGACGATGGAATTCGCGTAACCGGCGACAATGTTGGCGATGTTCGAATTCGAGCCGTTCACCAGAAGCTGGACGGATGCGGTTCGCCCGCGGTGGATGTCGCGCGCGAAGCCGGGCAGAACGTGCACCACCAGGTCCACTTTGCTCGAATCGAGCAGTGCTTGGGATTCGCGATCGCTGGATGGAACCGCTGTCACCTCCAAGCGTCCGGAGGCTTGAAAAGCCGACAGCAGCTCGCGGCTCTCGTAACTATGGTCGCCGTCCTGCCAGGCGATTTGTCCGTGATCTACGTCCAGGTTCACAGCGAAGCCGAAGATCAATAGCTGAATCACCGGCGGCAGAAACAGCATGAACCGCATGCGCGGCTCGCGAAATGCCTGCCGGTATTCCTTGCGAATAATTTCAAACAGCCGTTCGCGCATTTTTATGCCACCTTCAATCGCATTTTTCGAGTCGCCAGCACGAAAACTATCGCGGCATAGCCGGCCAGCATGCTGACTTCCAGCCACAACACCTGCCAGCCCACCCCTTTGAGAAACACGCCCGTGAGGATGGTGACGAAATAGCGCGCCGGCACGACGTAGCTGATGAATTGAATTATCTTCGGCATCTCGCGGATGGAGTACACGAAACCCGAAAGAATGTAGCCTGGCAGGAAGGAGCTGAGCATGCCCATCTGATAGGCCTGCAGCTGCGTGCGGGCGCCGGCCGAAATGAAGATTCCCCAGGAGAGCGCGCCGATCAGAAACAGGCAGCAACTGACGAACAGAAACAACACGCTCCCGCGGAAGGGTACCTGGAAAATGAACACACCTACGATCAGGCAGATGAAAATGTCCGTGAGCCCGAGCAGGAAATATGCCATCAGCTTGCCCAGCACCAGCTCGCGCGGGCGCACCGGAGTGGACAACAACTGCTCCATCGTTCCGTTTTCCCACTCGCGCGCGATGGTGAGCGAACTCAGCATGGCCGAAATGATCATCATGGTGACGGCAATCAATCCCGGCACGATGAAGTTCTTGGACTTGAGGTCGCTGTTGTACCAGACGCGAATGCGCGGATCCACGGGCAGGCCGGCATCCTGTCCTCCGCGCTGCGACTGCCCACCGGACCGCAGGCGTGCGGCATAGGTTTGCACGATGGCCGCCGCGTATCCCTGCGCGATGCCCGCGGTATTGGAATCGCTGCCGTCAATCAACATCTGCACATCGGCCTCCTGGCCGGCTAGCAAATGCTTGGCGTAGTCCTTCGGTACGACGATGCTGAGCAGGATGGTGTTCTGATCTATGGCGTGCTCGATGGTCTTGTAGTCGTGCACGTCGCGCGAAATTTCGAAGTAGCGCGAGGAGCGGAACTGGTCGATCAGTTCGCGGCTCTGGGGCGTCCGATCCTGATCATAGACGTAGGTTAGGATGCGGTCCACATCCAGCGTGAGTGCGAATCCGAACAACAGCAGCATCACCAGCGGAAGCGCCAGCGCCAGGTACAGGCTGCGGACGTCGCGCACGATGTGCAGCAGTTCTTTCTTGGTGACGGCCTTCAATCTGCGAAAGCTCATGCGGCCTTCCTTTCTTCACGCTCGATCATGGCGACGAACACGTCTTCAAGCGACGGCTCAATCGGCTCCAGAATGGGCACCTGAATGCCGGCGCTCTCCAGCACCTGCCGGATCTGCGGAATCGCGCTCGCATCGTTTTCCACCGTGACGTGCAGTCCGCCGCCGAAAACTGCGACATCGGTGGCGCCCGGCACACTCTCCAACAGCTTCATGCTGGAGACGATGTCGGAAACCTGCAACAACAGCAGATGATGCGATCCCAGCGACTGCTTCAATTCGGCCGGCGTGCCCAGCGCCGTGACTTTGCCGCGATACATGAGCGCCAGCCGGTGACAATATTCGGCTTCATCCATGTAGTGCGTGCTGACAAAGATGGTGTGGCCGGCGCGAGAAAGTTCGTAAATTAAGTCCCAGAAGGTGCGTCGGGCGATGGGGTCGACGCCGGAAGTGGGTTCGTCCAGGAACAAAATGGGCGGCTCGTGCAGGATCGCGCATCCCAGCGCCAGCCGCTGCTTCCAGCCGCCGGATAGCAGATGCGTCAGACTGGAGCGCCGCTCCTCGATGCCCGCCATTTTGAGAACGTAGTCCTTGCGTTCATTGCGCCGGCTGCGCGGGACTCCGTAGATGCCGCTGAAAAAATCGATGTTCTCTTCCACCGTCAGGTCGTCATAGAGAGAAAATCTCTGCGACATATATCCGATGCGCTGTTTGATCAGCTCGGACTGCGTGCCGACGTCCAAGCCGCCCACGGTCGCGCTGCCTGAGGTGGGCGCCAGCAACCCGCAGAGCACGCGAATGGTTGTGGATTTGCCGGCGCCATTTGGTCCCAGGAATCCGAAGATCTCGCCGCGCCGGACTTCCATGCTGATGTGATCCACGGCGACGAAATCGCCGAAGCGCTTCACCAGGTCGCGAATCTCGACGGCATTATCCGGCATGCGCTGCTTCCTCCTTGCGGATCAGACCGATGAACACATCTTCGAGCGAAGGAACGATGCGGCGGAACTCAACCGGCCCGGGATAGCGGTCTCGCAGCGCTTGCTCGAAAGCATCGGCCGAAGCTGTGGCCGGGTTCATAAACAAATGCAGTTTCGCTCCCGCAGGTTCTACACTCAGTACGCCGGGCTGCGATTGCAGGAATTCGCGCGCCGCGCGCTGGTTCGCGGTTTCCACTTCGTAGCAGATTTCCTCCAGCGTGAATTTCAAGGCCTGCGGCGATTCGCAGCGAATCATGCGGCCCTTGTTCATCAAGCCGACGCGATTGCAGCGCTCGGCTTCGTCCAGATACGCGGTGGTGACCAATACGGTCAGGCCATCACGCACCAACCGGTAGAGAATGGCCCAAAAATCGCGGCGCGAAACCGGATCGACGCCGTTGGTCGGCTCATCCAGAAACAGAACCTGGGGATGATGCAGCAGGGTGCACATGAGCGCCAGCTTCTGCTTCATGCCGCCCGAAAGATTGGTCGCCAGGCGTTTGCCGAACGGCTCCATGCGCGTCATGCGGAGCAACTGCGGCATCAGCGTGGCGCGCTCCTGCTTGGAGATGCCGAAGAGGTCGGCGTAGAAACTCATGTTCTCGTCGACCGTCAGATCGCCGTACAGGCCGAAGCGCTGCGCCATGTAGCCGATTTGGTCCTTGACGGCGTCCAGTTCCAGCGCCACGTTGCGCCCGGTGACCCAGGCTTCGCCTTCGGTGGGATCCATCAGGCCGCACAAAAGCCGCAGCGCGGTGGTCTTTCCGGCGCCATCCGGGCCGACGATGCCGAAAATCTCCCCGCGCGACACCTCCAGATTCAGGTGATCCACGGCCGTCAGCGTGTCGAAACGGCGCGTCAAGTTGACGGCGCGGATGATCGCGTTGTTATGTAGTTCCGCCGCCATTTAGTTGAATCTCCCCATCCACGGGCATGTTGGATTTCAGCTCATGCCGCGAATTGTCCACGTCAATCTTGATGCGATATACCAGCTTCACCCGCTCCTCGCGGGTCTGGATCTGCTTGGGTGTGAATTCGGCTTCCGAAGAAATGAACGAAATGTGGCCGGGATAGGTTTTGCCCGGGAACGAATCATTGGTGAGCTGGACCGGCTGGCCCAGCTTCACGCGTCCCAAATCGGTCTCGTTGATGTAAGCGCGCAACCAGGGATGATCGATGTCGCCGATAGTGACCACGGTGGTCCCGGCCGCCAGCACCTCGCCGACCTCGGCCGACTTCACCAGCACCACGCCGTCGATGGGCGAAGTAACCACTGTATCGTTGATCTGCGTTTGGGTCATGGCCACCTGCGCCTTGGCGCGGTTGACCTCGGCCAGGTGCGCCTTGACGTCCTCCTCGCGGCGCTGGAGTTCCAGCCGATTAGCCTCGCTGGCCTGCTGCGCCGCTTTAGCGCGCTCCACCTCCGCCCGAGCCGCTTCTATATCCTCCTTGCGAGGGCCTTCCTTCACCAGCGCCAGCTTCTCCTGGGCCTGTCTGAGAACGGCGTTCGTGCTGTCGAGCCGCATGCGGTACTGATCGTACTGCGCCTTGGAGATGTCGTCGTTCTTGAATAGCTCCTGCGAGCGATCCCAGTCGGCCTTGGCCTGATCGCGCTGTGCGGTAGCGTCGGCCACGGCTGCTTCAGCTTGTTGGATCTCTTGCGGACGCGATCCAGCCAACAGCAGATCCAGGCGCGCCTGCGCCGCTCGCAATTCCGCCTTCCGCAGTGCGATGTCGCTTTCCAGGGTCTCGCGCTGCCAGCGCACGGAAGTCTCCATCTGTTGATATTGCGACGAGGAAGCGGCGACGCTCGCTTCGTCGCGGCTGCGTTGCTGCTCCACCTGCTCGCGGTCGATGCGCGCGATCACCATGCCTTTTTTGACGAACGTGCCTTCGTCTACGTCCAGTTCCACCAATCTTCCGGGAACTTTAAAAGATATGTCCACCTGCGTGAGTTCGATGTTGCCGGAAACCGGCAGTTGGTTTTCGTTCTTGTGTGAGAACCGCGCCGACCACAGATAGAAACCTGCGGCCGCCAGGATAGCGAGTAGAAGAATCCGGAAAATTATTTTTTTCATGTGGTCCTCACTGGATCATGTTTTGGATGGTCCCCGTCGCGGTGCCCAGATCGATGCGAGCGAGGTTGTAGTTGTAAAGTGCGCTAATGCGATTGTCGCGGGCGCGTGCCAGCCGCGTCTGCGCGTCGGTCACTTCGATGCTGTTGGTGACGCCCGCCCGGTAGCGGCGCTCGGCCTGGGCCAGCTCGTTTTCAGAAAGCTGCAAGCCCTCTTCGGCGGTCTTCACCTGCGCGTCGGCGGAGTGCAGGCCATCCAGCGCGGTTCGCACTTCCAGTTCCACCTGATCGCGCAGATCGGTCATGCGGATCTTTTCTTCGCGATATTGCGATGCGCTCTCCGCCCGGCGGGCATCGCGCCGTCCGCCATCAAATAGCGGAACTTTCAGCGAAACACCGACGGATCGGGTGGGAAGAGCGTTGGTGAAGCCGGTGCCCAGATCGCCGTAGTTAGCGAAGGCGCTGACGGAAGGCACGCGTTCCATTTTGGTAGCGCTGTAGCTGAGGCGAGCGTTGTCCTCGCGCTTCTGCTGGGCTTTCAATTCCGCGCGATGATCGTGAGCTGTGACGAGTGCTTGGGCCGCATCCATTGGCTCGGTCGCAATGTATTCCAGCTTGCCGGTCAGCTCCACCGGGTTGTCCAGCCGCAGCCCGATCACCTTCAACAACTGCAAATGCGAAGTGTCCACCTCGTTCTCGGCCACCAATGCAAGCTGGCGGTCATTGGCGAGCTGCACTTGCGCCCGCGTAATCTCAATCCCGGTACCGGTGCCGGCGTTCTTTTGCGATTGTGCCAGACGCAGCAGAGCCTCCGACAACTCGACGTTGGCCCGCGCGGTGTCAAGCGATGCCTGCGCACGTAAAGCCGCCAGATACGCACGCGCCACTTGATCGGTCACCTGGTCGCGCGTACCTGCGTTATCGGCCTTCACCGCTTCGATGGCGACCTTGGAGGCTTGAAAGCGGCGCAGTGAGCTGAAATCGAAGATGCTCTGTTGCACAGTCGCGCGCACGTCCAGGAGGTCAAACGGACCCAGCAGACTGGGGAGACTGATGTTGAAGCCCGGCGGAAGGAAGCTGGAAAAGTTGAATCCGAACGCTTTTATATTGTTGGTCTCGTTCTGATACTGAACGTAGCTTTCCAGGTCCGGGAGCAGCGCCGCGCGCGCTTCATTGGCGCGAGACTCGGCCTGCTTTACGTCCTCCTGAGCCAACTGCACGCGCGTGTTCCCCTCCGGCGCCAGCGCCAGATCGACCGCCTGTTTCAAACTGAGCTCTAGCACCTGAGGCCGGTTTTGCAATTGTCCGAACAGCGGCGCGCCGAGCAGCGCGAACGCAAGCAGTCTAGTGCATGGCATGTTCCACCTCCGCTACCGGTGCCTTGAGTCCGGCTAGCATGAAACCCTTCAGCCGCCTGATTGTCTCCTCGACGTCGGACGGATCGCATTGGCCCTCCGAAAATAGCCGCAGAATGTGACCCGCGGCCATGGTGTGGCCCAATGCGCCGATGGAGAAATGCAGCCTCCATAGCAATTCCACGTGTGGCAAATCGGGTAACGCTCGCTCACAAGCTCGAATGAATCGTTTCGCGACGGGCTCCAGATGATCCTTATACATCTGCTCCACGAATTCCGCGGGCTCCGTGTAGATGCGTCCCATCAATGGCGTGAACTCCCGCGCGTGACTCCCATAAATCTCGACCACCGGCCGTACGAATGCGTCCAGCACCTCTTCGAGCGGAAGCGGGCCGTCGCCCGCCGCTCTCTCGCACGCCTCGAGCAGTTCCAGCCGGCGCTGGTTCACCGGCACGACCCGGCGCGCGACCACGGCACGAACCAGGGCGTCTTTGGATTGAAAGTGATAGTTCACCGCTGCCAGATTTACACCGGCTTCAGCAGTCATGGCGCGGAGCGAGGTGGCTTCAATGCCGTCTCTGGCGAAAAGACGCTCAGCGGCATCCAGGATACGGTCCTTAGTGCTCATACGTATGTTTCAATTATACGTATGAACCAAACGTCGTCAAGGGTGTTCGAATCCGGCGCTGATTAAAACGAACCCAAGTTCTCGCTTATCTGCTTGTGGAGAAAACGACTTATCGACCGAAATGGTCACCTGCGCGCTGTCTCCCTCCGGTTTCTGCGGCTCGGCTACCAGGGTGTAACTTCCCGGTCGCGTATAAGTTTGGGTCGCGACTACCTGGTTATTCAATTGAAGGGTAACCTGCCGAACGGGGGCTTGGTCGGGGATGTAAAAGCGGACAACCAGCGGCAAAGCCTCGGCCGGAGGTTTCAATAGAAGGATGGCAGTTTTGCTAGTCCAGCGGAATTTCGAGTTTTCGAGCGCGTAGATTCCGCTGACGATCTGCTGCTCGGCTTCGGGCGCGTTCATGGGAAGAACGGACAGAACCGGTTTGCGTTCCACCAGGATTTCGGCGCGAACTTCATCGATGGGGCGGAGCGAGATGTCGAACGGGCGCAGTCCCCAGGTGGTGGTGGAATAGCCGGAACGGCCGTTTAGGGCGATAAGGCGAAAGGGGATCGCCGAGGTTATTGTGCGAGTTGCGATCGAGACAGGGAACGCATCGGGATGCGTGACTTGGACTGGGTAACCGAGGCTGCTGGTAACAACCACTTCGTCCGGATGCACCGGTTGGCCTACGAGTAGTGGAAGGCCGCCTTCGGATTCGAGATAGTATTGCAATCCCCATTCGCCGTCGATCCACAGGCGCTTGGTTTCGGCCTGTGGTTGGAGCGAGCGGGCGAACTTGCGATAGCCGCTCCAATGTTGATAATTCACTTCGGCGAGCAGGACGCTCAGCGTTAGGCCGCAAGCGACGCCGATGGTCAGCATTCGGGGACCGGCTCGGCGGGTGGCAAGGATCGCGACCGGCAGCGCGATGGGGAGCAGATAGCGCGCTGATCCGGCGAAAAAAATCGCCAGCGCGCCAGCGAAGAAGATGAGTACCCACTGCGCCAGGAAATCGCGCCAATTCCGGGCGCACCAGATCAAGATGCCGATGCCCACGGCGATGGATCCCCAGAACAGCGGGTTCAGATCGTAGAGCGCCGCGCCGATTGCGGCCGGCAATGCGATCAAGGGCGGGAGCCACAAGCCGGGAAATACAAGCCAGGCCAGATGGGCGGTGAGCGCGGCAGCACTTTTCACTTTCTGGATTAGCGCTTCGAAGCCGTAGGACTGAAGATATCCTGCCAGTACGGTGGCCGGCAACGCTCCGGTGGTCAGCCGCTCGAAGAGTTGCCAGGCGAGCAGAATCGCCGGCGCCGTGAGCGTGGCAATCGCGGCGGCTCGCCACTTGCGGCCGTAGAGAAACAGAATCGGTACCAGGAAAATCGACTGAGCTGCGCCCAGCGCGGCTAATCCCATCGCGACGCAGGATGCGGCGAGCAACGATCGCGATCGCCGGTCCACTGCGGCCACGTACAGTGCGGTCGCAAGCAACCAGAACGCCAGGAACGGGATATCGGACTCGAAGGAGTTGCCGTTCACCACGAACGCCGGGGTCACCAGGAACAGCAGCGTCGCAAGCAGCGGCTGGGGGCTGAACCGGCGTGCGAGCGACCAGGCGCTGAACGCGGCGATCAGCGAAAAGAGAATATACGCCGCGTGAAACGGAATTTCGCGAACACCCTTGAAAATGGCCAGCAGCAAGCCCAGGCACCAGGCATCCAGCGGCGGATGCGGTTGGCCGCGCATATCCACCATGCGGCCCAGGAACGGAGCGAGCGTGTGATCCGGATGCAGCGGCTCGATCTGCGCGTGTTCGGCTTCGGCCAGATAGTAGACGTCGTCGCCTTGGACGGCTTGATTCAAAAACGGCAGCCGCAGAGCCAGAACGAACAACGCGACGATGATTAGTTCACGGCGCAAGAGAACAACATAGCAGGATTAATCCGCCGCTTTGCTTGACGTGGCTTTCGGCTTCCAGCGCACGATCGGTTTTCGGGCGGCGGTTACCTCGTCCACGCGGCTGGTGCGCGTGTGGTGCGGGGCTTTGAGCACCAGCTCCGGACTCTCCTCCACTTCCTTGGCGATGGAGATCAGCGCGTCGACAAACAGGTCCAGCTCGTCTTTGCTTTCGGTCTCGGTGGGTTCGATCATCATGGCGCCGTGCACGATGAGCGGGAAGCTGACCGTGTAGGGGTGGAATCCATAATCGATCAGCCGTTTGGCGATGTCGCCGGTGCGCACGCCGCGCTTGGACTGGCGCTCGTCGCTGAAGACGCACTCGTGCATGCTGGGCGCGTCCAGCGGCAGATCGTAATAGGGCTCGATCAACTTGCGGATGTAGTTGGCGTTGAGCACCGCGTCCATGGTGGCGTTGCGCAACCCGTTGCCGCCGTGCGCCATGATGTAGGCCAGCGCGCGAATATGCATGCCGATGTTGCCGTAGAACGCTTTCACGCGTCCGATCGAGTGTGGCCGGTTGTAATTCCAGCGCCAGCGATCACCGGCTCGCTCTAAGCGAGGTGTCGGGAGGAACGGCTCCAGATGCTTCTTAACCGCGACAGGTCCGGAACCCGGCCCGCCTCCGCCGTGCGGGGTAGAAAACGTTTTGTGCAGGTTCAGGTGCATCACGTCCACGCCGAAATCGCCCGGCCGCGCGATGCCCACCAGCGCGTTCATGTTGGCGCCGTCCATGTAAAGCATGGCGCCCTTGGAGTGCAGAATTTCGGCGATGCGCGTGATGTTTTCTTCGAACACGCCCAGGGTGTTGGGGTTGGTGATCATCAGCGCGGCGACCTCGTCGGTCACCGAACGCGCCAGCGCCTCCACGTCCACCATGCCACGGTCATTGGACTTGATATTCTCCACCGCGTATCCGGCCGTGATCGCAGTGGCCGGATTGGTCCCGTGCGCCGAGTCCGGAATCAGCAGCTTCTTGCGCGGATTGCCGCGCGATTCAAGCAGCGCCCGTATCAACAGGATGCCGGTGAATTCGCCGTGCGCGCCCGCGGCCGGCTGCAGCGTCACGGCGTCCATTCCGGTAATCTCGGCCAGGATCCTTTCGAGCGTTCCCATCACTTCCAGAATTCCCTGCGAGAGCTCAACCGGTTGATAAGGATGCGCCCACGCCAAGCCGTCGATGCGCGAGACCAACTCGTTGACGCGAGGATTGTATTTCATGGTGCAGGAGCCCAGCGGGTACAGGCCGAGATCGATAGCGTAGTTGTGGGTGGACAGGCGCGTGAAATGGCGGATGGCTTCCACTTCGCTGACTTCGGGAAAACCTTCGATTTCGGCGCGCGTATGGGCCGCCCCCAGCGCCTTCACCGGGTCCACCGCCGGAACATCCAGCTCCGGCAATTGATAACCGCGCTTTCCAGGGGAACTACGCTCGAACAGCAGCGGCTCGTTCTGATTGATGTGCTGGCGGACTTTTCGAATCATCGGGCGAATGCCTCCGCTACCGCGTCCAGGCTCTCGCGCCGGTTCATCTCGGTGGCGCAGAGGAGCATCGTGTTCCCCATCTCCGGATAAAACCGCTCCAATGGCAACCCGCCGATGATCTTCTTCTTCAGCAGCGCTTCGTTCAGCTGATCCGGCGTGCGGCCATTCGTCGACACCACGAACTCGTTAAAGAACGGCCCCGAAAATCGCAGCTTGAGCTTCCCGGCGAGGTAGTGCGCCTTCGCCAGATTCTGCTCCGCCAGCTCGCGCAGCCCCTCTTTGCCGTAAACCGTCATGAACACCGTGGCCATCAGGGCGATCAACGCCTGGTTAGTGCAGATGTTCGACGTAGCTTTCTCGCGCCGGATATGCTGCTCACGCGTAGCCAGCGTCAGGCAAAACGCCCGATTCCCGCGCGAGTCCTTGGTTTCGCCAACCAGCCGGCCAGGGATCTGCCGCATGAATTTCTCTTTGGTCGCGATGATCCCGGCGAACGGGCCGCCATAGCTTGGAGAAATGGCAAACGATTGCAGCTCGCCGGCGACGATGTCGGCGTCTCGAGGCGGCTCCAGCAACCCGAGCGACACCGCCTCGGCGAACACGAAAATCAGCAGCGCGCCATTCTTATGCGCGATCTCGGCGGCGTGCTTCACGTCTTCCACGACACCGAAGAAATTCGGCGATTGAATGATGACGGCCGCCGTCTCCTGGTCCACCGTCTTCTCGAGGTCCGCCAGATCGATGCCGCCCGAATGTCCGTGGTAGCTAAACTCCGCCAACGGCATGCCCTGATGCTGCGCGTAGGTCTGGAGCACTTCGCGATATTCCGGGTGCACCGTCCGCGCCACTGCGATCCGGTCGCGGCCCGTTAAACGCATCGCCATCATGGCCGCTTCGGGCACCGCGGTCGACCCGTCGTACATGGATGCGTTGGCCACTTCCATACCGGTCAACTGGCAGATCATGGTCTGGAATTCGAAGATCGTGGTCAGCGTGCCTTGCGCCATCTCGGCTTGATAGGGCGTGTAGGACGTCAGGAATTCGCCGCGCGAAACCACGGTGTCCACCAGTACCGGCCGGTAGTGATGATAGACGCCGGCGCCCAGAAACGATGCGTAGCCGTTGGCATTCTCGGCTCCGCGGGCGCGGAAATAATCCACGATGTCGTATTCCGACTTACCCGGCGCAATGTCCAGCGGCCGCTTCAGCCGCACTTCAGCGGGCAAATGCGAAAAGAGATCTTCCAGAGAATTGGCGCCAATCGAGGACAGCATCTCGTGGCGCTCGATGTCAGACTTCGGTAAATAGCGCAATCGCGGTTACATTGAGGATGCGGCTCAGTGAGCCGATCCCTCAGCTCCTACGTAGTTCTGATAGTCGCCGGCGGAGAGTAGTTGCTGGATTTCGCCAGGGGCCGACAACTTGATCTTAACAAGCCAAGCCTCTCCGTGCGGGTCGGCGTTCAGTTTTTCAGGCGAGGTGGCCAGCGCATCGTTCACTTCGAGCACCTCGCCCGAGACGGGGGCGTAGATATCCGACACGGCCTTAACGGACTCCACCGAGCCGAGCGTCTTGCCCTGATCGACGCGCGTGCCAGGCTTGGGAAGATCCACGTAGACGATGTCTCCCAGTTGTTCCTGCGCGTGATCCGTGATTCCGACCACTCCGGTGTCGCCTTCGACGCGCACCCATTCGTGTTCCTTGGTATAGCGAAAATTTTCTGGATACATTCGTTTATTTAGCTCGCTTGTAGAATGGCGTGGGAACCGTGATGGCGTCCACCGCCTGGTTGCGAATCATGATTTGGATGCGCTCTCCGGGCTTAGCTCGATCGACTGGAAGATAGCACAGCCCGATGTTCTTATTCAGCGTCGGGGCGGGGCCACCGCTGGTCACCCATCCGGCCGGCGCGCCGTCCTGAAAAACTTCGTAGCCGTCGCGGCCGATACCGCGGCCGGTCATTTCAAAACCCACCAGCTTGCGCTTCAGGCCCTCGGCTTTCTGCTTGGCCAAAGCGGCGCGGCCGGTGAAATCGCCCTTGTCCATTTTCACGATCCAGGCCAGGTCGGCTTCATAGGGCGTGATGGAAGCGTGAATCTCGTGGCCGTAAAGCGCCATTTTCGCTTCCAGGCGCAGCGTGTTTCGAGCGCCCAATCCGCAGGGCTTGATGCCGAACTCTTGGCCCGCGTCCAGGATCTCGTTCCAGATGCGCTCGGCTTGCTCGGGGGCGATGTAGATTTCAAAGCCGTCCTCGCCGGTGTAGCCAGTGCGCGCGATGCGGGCGGGCGTGCCCGAAACCTGGCCGTCGGCGAAATGGTAGTAAGCGATCGGCGCCAGGTCCGTAGCGGTAAGTTTCTGCAGCGTAGGAAGAGCTTGGGGGCCCTGAATCGCCAGTTGCGCGTAGCGGGGGCTGGCGAATTCGACTTTGGCCCCGGTGCGATTCAGCCCGGCTATGTATTCAAAATCTTTCTCCTGATTGGAGGCATTCACGCAGAGGAAATAATGGTCGTCCGCCACCTTGTGAACCAGGATGTCATCCACGAAACCGCCGTGCTCGTAAAGCAAGCCGGAGTATTGCGCTTGCCCGATTTTGAGCTTCGCCACGGCATTGGTAGTGACCGAATCGGTTAGCGCGAACGCATCCCGGCCGTAAACTTCGATCTCGCCCATGTGGCTCACGTCGAACAAACCGACGGCGCGCCGGACGGCGTGGTGCTCTTCGAGAACTCCGGAATACTGGACGGGCATGTCCCAACCACCGAAGTCGACCATCCTGGCGCCGCATTTGCGATGGCAGGAATTGAGCGCGGTCTTTTGAAGTGGAGTAGCGGAGACGGTCATGGGAAGGCGCTCTTAAGGAAGCGCAGTCTCCCATTCTAACTCGGCGGGCTCCCAAAACTTCGGACAGCCGATTCCTCGTCGGGAAAAACCTCGAAGATGCTATGGACTTTGGTGAGCTGGACCAGGTCTCGAACGCGCGGTGTGAGCTTCATCAGCTTTAACTGGCCACCGCGATGCCGTACGGTGGTATAGGCAGCGATCAACTCACCGAGTCCGCTGCTATCGAGATAATGAACCTCGGCCATATTGAGCACGACCTTGGTCTTCCCCGCATCCAGGGTGTCGTGGACAAGCTGGCGTAATCTCCGGGTATCCTCCCCCAGCGTGATGGAACCCTGGAGGTTTAGGACCAATACACCCTCGACTTCCCAATCGAAATGTTCCAAGGCCATCCTGCGACAGTATCAGAAATGAGGCGCTTATGCATCCGCGCGCTTGCAGCGGCCTGCCGCATCGGAATCGGCATGAAAATCCGGTTACAAGCAAGGCTAAGAAAGTAGTATGAATCGGAAATTATAAGAAACTTTTTAGTTGGGTGAGGGGTCGAATATGATTGTTCCTGCTACTTGTTATTTCGGTTATGTGACGCCGGAACCCAGGCGTGGCGCGCGTCATGAAATCGCAACAGAAGTTCCTTATAGTTAAGGCAACTGAGGGTCACCATGAGATCAAGAATTTTAGCACCGCTCCTGTTGTTTTTCTCCGGACTGCTGTTGCTGGCCGCGCCGGCATTTGGCCAAGCGGCGGCCGGCGTGGCCGGAATCTCCGGCGTCGTCAAAGATCCATCCGGCGCGTCGATACCCAACGCTAAAGTTGTCATATCGCGCGAGAGTCAAGGTACGCTCCGCACTTTGGAGACGAACTCCGAAGGCGTCTTCGCGGCACCTGCACTGACGCCCGGCCCGGACTATAAGGTCAGTGTAGCGGCTCCCGGCTTTGCTGAGTACTCGGCCGGGCCGTTCAGCCTGCAGGTTGGCCAGAATCTGAGCCTGGACATCCCTCTGGCGGTGGGAACCAGTGTGGTCCAAGTAGACGTTACCGGCGCGGCCGAGCTGCTCAACGACACCAAGAGCGACGTATCTCAGGTGGTGGACACACGGCAGATCCAAGAGCTTCCGATCAACGGCCGTCGGGTGGACAATTTCGTGCTGTTGACGCCGGGCGTCACCAACGACGGTACCTTCGGCCTGCTGACCTTCCGCGGCATAGCGAACGGGAACTCGTTCCTGCTGGACGGCAACGACTCCACCGAAAAGTTCTACATGGAAAACAATGGCCGCACTCGCATCATTTCGCAGATCTCGCAGGACGCCGTGCAGGAGTTTCAGGTTGTTTCGGCGGACTACTCAGCCGAGTACGGCCGCGCCGACGGTGGCGTGGTCAACACGATCACTCGCAGCGGCAGCAACGACTTTCACGGCACGGGCTACTGGTTCTATCGCAATGAAAACTTCAACGCGCAAGATCCCTTTGCCGGCATCAGTCTTCCCGACACGCGCTATCAGGGCGGTCTTAGCTTGGGAGGCGCGATTATCAAGGACAAGTTGTTTTATTTCTTTAACGGCGAATTTGCGCATCGCGATTTTCCGTTCGCAGACAGCCTGGTCAAGTCGGGTGTGGTTGATTCCGTCAATCAGGTTTGGATGAATTGCGGCGTGGCGTCGGGGAAAATTCCGGCCGCGACTCCCGCGCAATGCTCGGCCATCAACGGGCTGTTGCCGCGGTTCTTCGGTTCAACGCCGCGGCATTTCGATCAGCCGCTAGGTTTCGGCCGCCTGGATTATCACCTCTCGGACCGCAACACCTTCACGGCTGAATTCAATTACATGCAGTTCACTTCCTTCAACGGCTTGCAGCAGACCAACCTCTCTTCCACCAGCGGCGCCGCGATCAACGCCAATGGCAACGATTATGGGCGAGTTCGCAATTTGAAGCTCGGTTGGACCTCGGTCCCGAGCTCGAGGCTGGTGAACGAACTGCGTTATGGCTGGGCCACTGACTTGGAGGGTGACGATGTCAACCCCGCGCTGATCGGCACCGGTCTCGGCCTGCTGGATGTGTCGGTAATCGGCGTGCAGCTAGGGCCGATCAATTATCTGCCTCGTGTGGAACCCCGCGAAAGCCGCCAGGAGGTTGCCGACAACCTTTCCTGGAGCAAGGAAAAGCACATGATCAAGTTTGGTTTCGACATTACCAGCAACTTCGATTACGCGCTCTTTCTCCAGAACGCTCACGGCAGCTACACCTATCAGACGGTGAACCAGTTTGCGCTGGATTACAGCGGGAACACCACTGGCGCCAAAAACTGGCAGTCGTTCTCTCAAACCTTGGGCACCGGCACTACGCAGATGCGGATGAACGAGTACGGGTTGTATCTGCAGGACCAATGGCGGGTTACTCCCAGATTGACCGTCACCGCAGGCTTGCGTTATGAGTTGCAGCCCATGCCGCAACCTCCGGTGTGTAATCCCGATTATCCGGACACCTGCCACATCCACACGCAGGACACTAACCTGATGCCGCGCATCGGCTTGGCCTATCGCCTGAATAACAAGACCGTGCTGCGCGCCGGCTACGGGCTGTTCTACTCTTCGGTTCCCGGCGCCACGCTCATGGACATCTGGCTGGGAAACGGCGTGACCCAGCAAGCGGTCTCGCTGTCCAGTACACAGCCGGCGCAACTCGCCGCCGGGCCGGTTTTCCCCAACAACCTGTCTTCTGTACCGGCCGGCTATACACTCGGCGCGGCGAGCATCCAATTTGCCGCACCGAATTGGAAAGTGCCCTACTCCGAGCAGGGAACGTTTGCCGTGGAGCGCCAGTTGACACACGACATCGCGCTCACCGCGTCCTACATCTGGAGCCGCGGCATCCAACTCTATAGCGAGCGTGACCTGAACCTGCCTCCGCTGAGTTCACAAACTTTTACCTACGCCATCGACGATCAGAACGGGAATCCAGTGAGCGCCTACAATACCGCCGTTTACTTGAGACTGCCCACTGTCAACGGGCGGCCGGACCCACGCTACGGGGCCGTTGTTCAGGATGAAAATGGGGTTACCAGTTTCTACAACGGGTTGGCGGTCCAGGCCGACAAGCGCTTCTCGCATGGATTCCAGGCGAGCTTGTCCTACACCTGGTCGCACGAGATCGACGACGGTCAGGGCTATGGCCAGGCGACTCAGAACATTTTCCTGAGCAACGCGTTCGCTTGGCTATACAACGGAAACTATCGGCTGGACCGAGGCAACGGCCTGGAAGACCAGCGCCACCGCCTCGCGGTCGCCTGGATCTGGGCGCCTACGTTTACGCATCGTTCAGGCAATTTTTATAAGTACCTCGTGAATAACTGGCAGCTTTCGTCGCTCACGACGATCAACAGTTCCCGGCCCTATGCCAGCCCGACCATCAGCTTGCGCGACACGCCGGTACCAAATATGTTCAGCAACTTCAGCATCAACGGCTCGGGGCTGGGCAGCCGCGTTCCGTTCCTGCCAGTCGACAATGTTTACCAGCCGGCAATGTATAGAACCGACGCGCGCCTGAGCAAAATCCTGCCCTTTGGCGAGGGCGAGCGCTACAAGCTCTATCTCAATTTCGAAGCGTTCAACATTACGAACAGTTGGTCCCCCACTTCCATGTCGACGCAGGAATACGTGGAGTCCAAGGGGGTCCTCACTTTGAGTCCCGGCGCATACAATGTCGGGCTGGGCGACTCCGCGTCGCCGGATGGTACCGAGGCGCGCCGTATGCAGGTGAGTGTTCGTTTCGTCTGGTAGAGCGCTCGTAGCCGAAGCATCTACCTTGATTCAAACGGACCCACTACCTTGATTTAGGTAGTGGGTCCATTTGAAATTTGCCCCTCTTGACTTCCGCCGCGTATCGGTCATGCTGAAGTAGAATGCCAAATCGGTCAAGCAAGCGCGGCCAAGGCCCGAAGGACTTCAATCAGATCGCATTTGAGGTGGTTCAGAAGGCCACTGGCCAGATGCCGAAGGAAGAAACCCCAGATCCAAATAAGAACCCGGCAGCGGTCACGCTCGGGCGTCTGGGTGGACTTAAGGGTGGCAAGGCCAGGGCTAAATCTCTATCCCCGGACCTGCGTAAGAAGATAGCAAAGAAAGCTGCCCAGGCTCGGTGGAAGTCTTCTTCGAAGGGCGACTGAGTTGCGTCTCCGTTATAATTCCATCCGATAAGCCGCGAAGGATTACGTACGGTTCCATCTCTGGCCGGATAAATCTATATTGCCTTCCGCGCCGCTCCAATATGGGGCCACGCGTAGGCTCACTGAATTGTTTTAGGTGACGCGCGAACGCTGGGATAGCAAAGTCAGGATTGCCAGTGATCGATCTTAGAGGCTGGGTCACATTCTTGGCGTAGAAAAAGCCATGCTCATCTTTGCTTGCGAGGGCACAGGCAAGTAGCACGGGCTTGAAATTGATACCACGCGGAGCCTCTACGGCCTTCTTGTAAGCGGCGAAATTGGTTTCCAGTTGGTTGTCAACCGATTCCTTAATCGCATACTCCAGATCGGGCATGATGAAATAGGTTCTGCCCTCATTGACGACATGAATTGCTACTTCTTGCGCCAGCCGATGGGTGTATTCTGGAAGCCCCTGTGAATATTCGACGATCCGCTCCCGAACGGTTGGGTCACATAATAGACCAGGAAGCTGCGCAAGTCCCTTATCGATAATTTCCAATAGCTCACCGATTGACATGCGTGGCATTCTAACTTGTTTGAGCGCGCGCACGATTGAGCGATGCTCGGCAACCAGTTCATCTACTGAGTCGGCGACGCCCACCAAGATTAAAGTTGTGTCGGCTGAGTTGTCGGATAGTGTCTTGATTGTATCCGCAAGAGCGGACTGAACGGTTCGGTCGCTGATCCGGTCAAGTTCGTCGATGATTACCACACTGGGAGTGTCCATGAGTTGGAACAGGTGTAGGATTCCTTCGCTGTTAATGGATCCCCCAAGCGCTTCCATAGCGTGGTCCAGTTCCATTTCCTCGCCGTCATCGAGCGTGGTGGTGAGCTTTCGAAATATAGCTCGCCACAAAGATTCAAAGTCCATGCCGTCAGAGCATTGCACCCGGGCGATCTGGTAGTTCGACTTACCCATCACCACGAGCAGATCAAAAAGCGTATTCGCTAGCGATGTTTTTCCGACGCCACGTTCTCCGTACAGAATCGCGTGCTCACCGCGCTGCAAAATCGTACGTACTACCTTATCGACTTGCACTCGGCGACCGGCGAATAGGTCACGCGATCGGATCGGGGCAGTCGGCGTAAATACTTCCTGGATCTGAGCTATCAGCCTGAGCTTGTCGTCGCCAGTCATTCGCTTCCACCATCCGCTAGTTTATCACCATCATCCGCTACTATGACTACGAACGCCTATGATAATATTGCAAACGCCTATCATTGGCACTTGACTTTTCTTGTTCGGTCAAGCATACTAGTCCATATGAATCGAATGGATTCCACTAAGCGCGCCCAAGTGCTCTCGGCTATCTGTGAGGGAAACTCCATTCGTTCGGTAACGAGGATGTTCCACGTCGGAAAGAATACCGTCGCTCGTTTGCTGATCGAGGCTGGCGAAGCGTGCGCCGAATACCAGGACAAAGCCCTCCGAAACCTTAAATGTAAGCGCGTCCAGTGCGACGAAATTTGGGCCTACATCGGTGCGAAGGACAAGAACGTTCCGGCTGATCGGCGCGATGAGTTCGGTATCGGTAGCGTTTGGACTTGGGTTGCATTGGATGCCGATTCGAAGCTTTGTTGTACCTGGATGGTTGGCAACCGCGATGGCGAAGCGGCCAAGGAGTTCATCAAGGACCTAGCTTCAAGGCTGAGCAGCAGGATCCAGCTCACTAGCGACGGCCATCGGGCCTACGTGGAGGCAGTGGAAGCAGCATTCGGTTCTGAGATCGACTACGCAATGTTGGTGAAAATTTACGGTGCGGATCGCCAAGACGAAGCTCGCTACAGTCCTGCTGATTTCATCAGTTGCCGTGCGGTCGATATTACCGGCAAGCCCGATGCGAAACACATCTCAACCAGCTACGTGGAGCGCCAGAATCTCACCATGCGCATGTGCATGCGCCGGTTTACTCGGCTCACAAATGGCTTCTCAAAGAAGCTGGAAAACCACGTTGCGGCTGTCTCGCTGCACTTCATGTACTACAACTTTGTTCGCATTCACCAGACGCTTCGTGTTACGCCTGCAATGGCCGCTGGCGTTACAGACCGGCTATGGGAGATGTCTGACGTTGTGGCACTGTTGGATGAGCGGGAAAAACGCATGGGAGAGGAACGGGAAACCTGGGGCTTAGAACGAAAAGGTTCAGCCCTAGGATCTGATCCGGCTCCCCGCTTCCGACACTGACAGAGCGGCAGCCTAAGTGCTTTTCTACTCTTTGCCGTGGAAGCAAACGAACGTTCCTATAATCCATTTGGAGACACCATTTAACCACCGCAACTGTAACACATAAAACAATTATCGCCCGTTATGGTTCCATAATTGCCTTGTTGCTTTAGTGGAACGGACGGGGTATAGTAATCATCCAACGGAGTAGCTGGGAGATTCCCAAATGAGCCACCTTGATTTTCTCATCGAAGCAGCCCGCAGGTACCGGCAAGAAAACGGGTTCCCCGCAGAGGAAAAGGACCGTCAGGTTCGAAGTTTTGCATACGGGAATACCCGCCTAGAAAACGAAGCCATCACAAAGAACGACATCGACAAAGCGATGGAGACTCTACACAAGGAACGTGACACCGTTCGTTCCTAAGGGAGCTGTCTACCGCGATCAAGAAGACAAACTCCGCTCGGAGACACGAAACGGTGTCATCCAAGCGGAGTTCATTTTTTATACGGCATCGAACTGGCGTCCAGAAGAGAGGCCAACGCCAGCCCTTCTTCTCAAACTTCAAGAACTGGCAATAACGCAGATCTATCGGTGTGCTGGACATTTTCGTGATGGCCCGGTCTATCTAGAAGGCGCCAGTTATGAACCTCCGCTGTGCACAGAGGTACCAAAGCTCGTCGACGATATGTGCGCCCACATCAACGACCACTGGGGCGATCTACCCGTTCAGTTAGCGGCCTACGCAATGTGGAGGGTCAATTGGATACACCCTTTTTATGGAGGCAACGGAAGAGCGGCGAGGGCGTTTTCCTATCTGATTCTGTGCTTAAAGCTCGGTTTCGCTCCGCCAGCTAGTGACAAGACGATACCCGAGTTGATAGGAGAAGACCGCACACCATTACACTGCGCTACGGCAAGCAGATGAGGCTTGGAATCGTGGCGAGTTGGACTTAACCGCTATGGAGGAATTGATATCCAGCCTGCTGGCGGCGCAGCTGGTCCACTTGCTCGGGCGAGCGACAGGTAAGCCTTATCTGGTGACGTAACGACTAAAACTGCGCAGTGTCCAAACGGACCCACTACCTTGATTTAGCTTGATTTGACAAACTCGCGACTGTTCGATATCCTGATATAGTTTCGCGAGTCGTGTCTTCTGCTCCCGGAAACCCCTTCCTTATTTAGGGAGTCCGTCCGGGGGTCGGCCCCGATGTCTGGAATGGAAATAAGCGTTCTGGATATGGGCTAGTCCACAGCAAGTACCTCGCTGATTTGCAGGTTCGATCATTTTGCGGCTGGCTTTGAGCCTGCCGTCGTGCGCAAACGTAGAAATTAAGGTCTAAGAGGAAATTCGTGCCCACGTTCAATCAGCTCGTCCGAAATGGACGCAGACCGCCGCGCTATAAAACCGCGAGTCCGGCGTTGCAGGCTTGTCCGCAGAAGCGGGGCGTGTGTACGCGAGTGTACACCACCACTCCCAAGAAGCCGAATTCGGCGCTGCGCAAGGTGGCGCGCGTCCGGCTGACTAATGGGATCGAGGTCACAACTTACATTCCGGGCGTCGGGCACAATTTGCAGGAGCACTCTATCGTGCTCATTCGCGGCGGCCGCGTCAAGGATCTGCCCGGCGTGCGGTATCACGTCGTGCGCGGGACGCTGGACGCGGCTGGGGTAGCGGACCGGAAACAGGGAAGATCCAAATACGGAGCGAAACGGCCCAAGGGGCCGGCCAAGTAAAGTATGCCACGCAGACGCAGACCAGAACCGCGAGAGGTCCTTCCGGATCCCGTGTACAACTCGACGCTGGCCGAGAAGTTCATCAATTCGATGATGTGGGACGGCAAGAAGAATACCTCGCAGCGGATTTTCTATGAGGCTATGGACAAGATCAAGGAGCGCACGGCCGACGATCCTTTGAAGCTGTTCAAGAAGGCGGTGGAGAACGCCAAGCCGTTGCTCGAAGTAAAGACTCGGCGCGTGGGCGGCGCCAACTATCAGGTGCCGGTGGAAGTCCCGAAGAACCGCAGTACCAGCCTGGCTATTCGCTGGATTTTGCAGAATGCGCGTTCCAGGCCCGAGAAGAGCATGCCCGAGAAATTGGCTCAGGAGTTGACCGACGCCGCGAACATGCGCGGCGGAGCAATTAAGAAAAAGGATGATGTGCACCGCATGGCGGAGGCCAACAGAGCCTTCGCGCATTACCGGTGGTAATGAGAAAGCAGTAGTTTATGGCGCGTACCGTACCAATCGAGAGAATGAGGAATATCGGCATCATGGCCCACATCGATGCCGGCAAGACGACCACTACGGAACGCATCTTGTATTACACCGGGCGTACGCACAAGATCGGCGAAGTGCACGAAGGCACGGCCATCATGGACTGGATGGAGCAGGAGCAGGAGCGCGGCATCACCATCACTTCGGCCGCCACCACCTGCCAATGGCGCGACATCAACATCAACATCATCGATACGCCGGGTCACGTCGACTTTACGGCCGAGGTAGAGCGCAGCCTGCGCGTGCTGGATGGCGCGGTGGCTGTATTCGATGCCGTCGCGGGCGTGCAGCCGCAGTCGGAGACCGTGTGGCGGCAGGCCGACAAGTACGGTGTCCCGCGCATTTGCTTCATCAACAAAATGGACCGCGTGGGCGCGGATTTTTATCACGCCATCGATACCATTGTCGATCGGCTGAAGTGCCGGCCGGTGGCGATTCAGATTCCGATCGGCGCCGAGGACCAGTTCAAAGGCATCGTCGACCTGGTAAAGATGAAGGCCGTGGTTTGGCACGATGAAACGCTGGGCGCCGAGTACGACGAGATCGAGATTCCGGCGGATCTGCTGGACAAGGCCAAGTCATTTCGAGAGCAGATGGTGGAGGCGGTGGCCGAATCCGACGACCACCTGTTCGCCAAGTTCGTGGAAGGCTCTCCCATTTCCGAGGAAGAGCTGATGGAAGGTCTGCGCAAGGCTACCATCGCGCAAAAGATTTTTCCGGTGATCTGCGGCACGGCCTTCAAGAATAAAGGCGTCCAGAACCTGCTCGATTCGGTGGTGGATTATCTGCCGTCACCCATCGACATTCCGCCGGTGCAGGGCACGCTGCCCGACAATCCGGAGGTCGCCGTAGAGCGGCCGGCTACAGACGACGCGCCCTTCTCCGCGCTGGTTTTCAAGATCATGACGGACCCGTTCGTCGGGCAACTGGCCTACATTCGTGTGTACTCGGGCCGCCTGGGTGCGGGCGAGTCGGTATTCAACGTCGCCAAGAATCGCAAGGAGCGCATTGGCCGGCTGGTCAAGATGCACGCCAACAAGCGCGAGGACATTCAGGAGATTCTGGCCGGCGACATTTGCGCCGCGGTATTGAAGAACGTTTCTACCGGCGATACGATCTGCGACGAGAAACACCCGATTCTTTTGGAGTCGATTGATTTCCCCGAGCCTGTCATTCAGCTTGCCATCGAGCCCAATACCAAGGCCGACCAGGAGAAGCTGGGCATGGCGATCCAGAAGCTGGTGCAGGAAGATCCCACGCTGCGCGTGAATACCGATCCCGACACCGGGCAGACCATTCTGGCTGGGATGGGGGAGCTGCATCTGGAAATCATCGTCGATCGCATGCAGCGCGAGTTTAATGTCGGCGCTAACGTCGGCAAGCCGCAGGTTGCGTATCGCGAGACCATTCGCAACACGGCCGAGTACGACTACACGCATAAGAAGCAAACCGGCGGCGCCGGCCAATACGCGCGAACCAAGATCCGGGTCGAGCCCAATCCGGCCAAAGGTTTCGAATTCGAAAACGAGATTACGGGAGGCGCGATTCCCAGGGAATTCATCGCAGCGGTGGAGAAGGGCGTTCGCGAGGCGCTGGAAGGCGGAATTCTGGCCGGCTATCCGATGGTGGACGTCAAGGCGGCTGTATACGATGGCGCCTATCACGAAGTAGACTCGTCGGAAATGGCGTTCAAGATTTGCAGCTCGATCTGTTTCAAGGAAGCTTGTAAACGCGCCAAACCGGTGCTGCTGGAGCCGGTGATGCGGGTCGAAGTGGTAGTGCCGGAAGAGTACATGGGCACGGTGAATGGCGACCTGAACTCCCGGCGCGGCCGTTTGGAAGGCACCGAAATCCGCGGCACCACGCAGTTGATCAAGGCGATGGTTCCGCTGTCGGAAATGTTCGGCTATGCCACCGAGCTTCGCTCGCGCACGCAGGGCCGCGGCAGCTTCACCATGCATTTCGGGCAGTACGAGGAAGTTCCAAAAAACTTATCTGAAGAAATTGTGGCGAAAGTTCAAGGCAAGGTTACGAGGTAACAGCGAGTTTATAGGAGAGTGAAACATCCATGGCCAAGGAAAAATTTGACCGCAGCAAACCGCACGTAAACATCGGCACGATCGGACACATCGATCACGGCAAGACCACGCTGACGGCGGCGATCACCAAGGTGCTGGGGAAGAACAACCCCAAAGTGAAGTTCCGTTCGTTCGAC
>DATJWJ010000166.1:0-13988 GCA_035501355.1 Bryobacteraceae bacterium
GGGCCCGCCCCAGACGCGGCTGGTTCAGCGCACTTCGGCCCTGATCCGCTTCTCGATTCCCCCCGGAGATCCCGACTACAAGCTGGAGGCAATTTCAACCTTGCCCTACGATTGCGATCTGTTCAGCTTGACGCCGCATGCCCATCTGCGCGGCAAATCATTCGAGTATCGAGTCATCCGGCCCGACGGCACCTCGGAAACAGTGCTAAGCGTGCCGAAGTACGACTTTAACTGGCAGCTCACCTATTTCCTCCAACAGCCGATGCATTTGACCAAAGGCACGAAAATACAAGTCATCGCTCACTACGACAACTCGCCCAACAATCCTCGCAATCCCGATCCCACCCAGGCAGTGCACTGGGGCGAGCAGACCACCGACGAGATGCTGATGGGTTATTACCAGGTGGTCGTCGACCGTAGCGATCTCCCGGAGCATCTGAGCCCTGTAACTTTACGCTGACATCTGCGTCCAACACTAAAGCAAGCGATCTATCGCGCACCGCGGAGTTTCAAGCAACAGCATTATGCCAACAACTGGAAGCGATCCGGCAAGAATTGTGGTAGTGGAGGACAGCCCCGCCGATGTCCTGCTTCTTCGCCATGCACTGAATCAGCATGATGAGGCGTACGAACTGGAGGTGCTGAAAGACGGCGCCGAAGCGCTCGCCTTCATTGCCGCGCAACGGGAGTACCGCCCGGAGCCCAAACCCTGCGTCATTGTTTTGGACCTGCACCTGCCGAAACACGACGGCTTGGCGGTGCTTACCGCTCTTAGGAAGGAGCCGTCGCTCAGCCATATCCGCGTAGTCGCGCTTTCTGGTTTCGCCAGTCCTCGGGACGAAGCTGAGGTCCACTCTCTGGGGGTGCGTATGTACTGCGAGAAGCCCGGGGACCTGGATAGTTGGATTGCTCTAGCCAGCGATATTCTTAAGGTTTGCCGCGAGCCCTTGATCTCGGAAATATGGACTGCCTAGGGCAGCCACCAATTCAGCGAATCTGACGCTGCGGTGAAGAACTGATCTCGCGATTCACTGGTGTTGCTCTTGGTCCAGTTCCCCGCGGGTTTATAGTTGGGATCGTGATACACCCAAAGCTGGCCGCGTTCGGATTTCACGAGGATTGGCGCTTCTGATTCACAATCGTACTCCGCGTTTTCCAAGGTGAAGTGCAGCTTGCCTCCGTCCACAACGCCGATCTGAGCAAAGGCCGGTGTGGTTACGGGTTCCGCCGAGAAGAAATACCCGCCCCGGCCTGGAACATAGAACATCACATAGCGTCCCGCGACAATTGCTCCTCCCGGACCCGACGAAAGAAGTTTGCCACCCCCGCGGACCCGCAGCGCGACGAAGCGAAGTTGCGCGGAATTCTGCGCGCCTGTCTCCACCGGCGTACCGCGCTGATTGAGCTGCACCTGGACTACGTCTGCGATCTTCAGTTGTAATCCAGGATCGGTGGGAATGTCGATCGTGAAGCTCTCGCCCGGGTTGAGCAACGCGGATGCGATCGGCTCTGAAAGCGTAGGCGTCGGCTTGCCCAAATCGGCGTTCGGGAACCGGGCGGCAAACTCGTCTCCGCTGGGCCCCGCCGTCAAACGAAACTGCATGCCATCGGAAGTGCGCTCTACCTCCAGCCGGTAAGCGAAGACCGCCAGGTTGTTCTGATCCCGATAAATGCGATAGAAGCTGTTGCCCGACGCGGGTTGAATTTCGACCTTTAGTCCGCTGGCGGCGCCGGGCTGCGGTTGCGTCTGGATTTCCAGCCGTACGCCGTTGCTGAGCGCGACGGTAGCGGAGAACTGACCGAAGGCGGCCGTCCCGAATGCAATCCAGATGGCGAGCGTGGTGCGCATGCGGGGACCAGCCCTATTTCTATTTTACTAGCGGACCGCGAAGCCCAAGCCGGATCAGCGAGACAGCCCCAGCGCCGCGCGAACCTGTTCCACGGACAAGTTCTGCCAGTGCCGGCCCAGGTTCTCCATGTTAGTGAATGAGCGCGGCTCCATGCGGTCGATATAGAGCTGCCCGTTCAGATGATCGATCTCATGCTGCAGGATGCGCGCGTACCAGCCTCGTGCCTCGACGCGGCATGCTGAACCGTGCTGGTCGAGGTACTCCACCGTGACCGCGCTCGACCGTTTCACCAACGCGCTGAACCCCGCCACGCTCAGGCAGCCCTCGTAGAATTCGGCTTGCTCGCCGGATCGCTCCACGATGCGCGGATTGATCAGAACGTGGAAATCGATGGGACGGCGCTCGCGCTCAGCCAGGCGCTCAGCCGCAACGTCACGAGAATACTCGGCTCGATCTTCGATCACCGCGAGTTGAATCGGCAGGCCGATCTGCGGCGCGGCCAAGCCAACGCCCGGCGCATCGCGCATGGTGTCGCGCATCATATCGATCAGGCGCTCCATTTCGGGGTGCCGTATTTCCTCCATCGAAAGCGCCCGCGCCGCCTGACGCAGCACCGGCTCTCCCACCTGCACGATCTTCAGCCGCATAGCCATTGGTTCGATTCTACTGCCGATAACCCGCTGCGCTCACGGTAAAGTGGAGGCTGATGGGCGGTTACCCGCCCGCCAAAAGGAACGCCGGAATGAGCAAAGTCAGAGTGGCTGCGTTTTCGATTTCAATCGACGGATTCGGCGCCGGGCCCCGCCAGGATCTGAACAATCCCTTGGGCATTCGCGGTTTGGAGCTGCACGGGTGGTTTCAAGACACCCAGGTGTTCAAGCAGATGCACGGCCAAGCCGGCGGGCGTCCGGGCATCGACAATGACCTGGCCGCGCAGTCTTTTGAAAATGTCGGCGCCTGGATTCTTGGACGCAATATGTTTGGCCCCGTCCGAGGTCCTTGGGAAGACGATTCCTGGAAGGGGTGGTGGGGCGACAATCCGCCATACCACACGCCTGTTTTCGTGCTCACGCATCATCGGCGATCTCCACTCGCGATGCACGGCGGCACCACGTTCCACTTCGTGACCGAGGGTCTGCAAACTGCTTTGAAGCAAGCCCAGGAAGCCGCCCAAGGCAAAGACGTCCGCATCGGCGGTGGCGTCTCGGTGATTCGTCAATACGTGACGGCGGGCCAAATCGATGAGTTGCACCTCGCCATATCGCCGGTCCTGTTGGGTGAAGGTGAACATCTATTCTCAGGGATCAATCTTCCCGGACTGGGCTACACCCCATTGAAAACCGTGGCTGGCGAGAAAGCGACCCATGTCTTCATTGGAAAGAGCAAAGGCCAGCCATAGCCCACCAAATGCCGGGTAGTCCGCTAAATGTTGGCCGATGCTATTCGGTGTCTCGCGAGCCGCACCGGAGGGAGTCCGTACCAGCGTTGTGGTATGCTACTTTTCCTGACCGTTAATTCTATGAAACGCATCAGGGGCATATCCTCCGGGAGCCCCCTTCCGCAAGTCCATCGAACCTTTAGCCGACTCAGTGATGAAGTCGGGCAAGGGCACTCACTCCGCAAGCCGCTGTACGAAGCAATTCAAACAGAACTAGGCGCAGATAAATGGCTCATCGCGTTCTTTACCGCGTTTAACTCAACGGTCATGATTGACGATCAGGACGCGGACATGCTGGAGGAGGCGCTTCAGAACATGGACATGAGCGGTAAACAACTCGTGCTCATGATTAACTCTCCCGGCGGAGACGCTTTAGCAGCAGAACGAATCGTTACGATCTGCCGCAGTTACAGTCCAACAGGATTCTCTGTCATCGTACCCAAAATGGCGAAATCCGCATCCACGATGATCTGCTTTGGCGCAACAGGCCAAATCTACCTAAGTGCGACTTCTGAGCTAGGTCCGATCGATCCACAAATTCCGATTCGTGACGACGACGGGCGCGTTTTTATGTATTGTGCGGCCCATGAGATATTGGAAAGCTATCAGGAACTGGTTCGTAACGCGACGCGAGGACAGGGGCGTATCGAACCGTACCTCCAACAACTCGCACGTTTTGATGCTCGTGATATAAGGCGGATAATCTCCGCGCAGGAACTGGCGGAAAGCATAGCGGTCAACTTTTTGAAAACCGGGGCCATGAATGGCACTTCCGAAAGGGCGATCAAACGGAAGATAAAGCCATTCCTAGATCCGCACTACACAAAGGTCCACGGAAGGCCGATCTATCATGACGTAGCTAAGCGCTGTGGGCTTAACGTGCAAGTATTTGATCTGACAAGTACTTTGTGGCAGAACGTTTGGGAATTGTACTACCGGTTGAACTATTTGCTCGCCGCCAGCGTCGATAAGATTATAGAGTCAACCGTGGACCTATACACAGCATCTATACACCGGGGGCAGAGATGACGAAGACTAGAAAGCCACGTAAATCAATGAAACTGCTAGGCGTGTATATTCCTGACACGGTACTTAGATTTTTCCCCAAAGCATCCCCGATGGCCGTTTTGGATAGGGTTATATGGGAGCACAAAATCCAAGAAGAGCGGGCCCCAAAAAAGAGACTCACGTCTTTACCAGGGTAATGTCACTCCTCTGAATCTGCGCGTTTCTTGCATTTGACGGACTACCTCCGACCGCCAGGCTATCGGCAAAGTGATATGCTTCGCTGTATGAACGGCAAATTCACCCTGGCTGCCTTTCTCGCGCTGGCTCCCGTAGCGATGGCTCAATCCCTCGCAGGACGCTGGGACGCAACCGTAAACGTCAACGGCGTGGACATCCCTTTCCGCTTTGAGCTGGCCGGCGAAGGCGCTGGACTCAAGGGGACCTTCTTCAATGGGGATATTCGATTCAATTCCACCAGCGGCCGCCTGGAGAATGGATCGCTAACGCTCGGCTGGGACTACTACGCCTCGCGCCTGGAAGCCACCTACAAAGACGGCGCGCTGGATGGGAATTACATTCAATCCCGGCGCGTGGGGCAGGTGCAATATCCGTTTCACGCCAGTCGCTATGTAGCGTCGCCTGGAGATGCGAACGCGCCTAAAATCGGGGGCCAATGGGTGATCCCCACGAAAAGCCCCAAGGGTGAATCGGCCTGGCACTTTATCGTCCATCAGAACGGCGCGGACGTCTCGGCGGCTATTCTGCGCATTGACGGCGACACCGGCGCGCTCACCGGCACTTACAGGAATGGCAAGCTTGTTCTGAGCCATTTTTCAGGCGTGCGCCCGCTGCTGCTGGAGGTAAGCGTGGCCGCCGACGGATCGCTCGACATTCTCGAAGACGGCAAGACGAAACTGACCGCGGTTCGCGAGCAGGTCGCCGAGGCCAAGGGTCTTCCCGAGCCCACGGACCCTCTGAAACACACCAGCGTGAAAGACGCCTCTGCCCCGTTCGCCTTTAGCTTCCCCGACCTGAATGGCCACCTGGTCAACAACACCGATGCGCGCTTCCAGGGCAAAGTAGTCTTAGTCGAAATCAGCGGCAGCTGGTGCCCCAATTGCCACGACGAATCGCCATTCCTGGTGGAGCTCTACAAGAAGTTTCACGACCAAGGGCTGGAGATTGTCACGCTCTCCTTTGAAGAGGGCGATCAACTCAAGAACCCGGAACGCCTGCGCGCGTTCGTGAAGCGCTATGGGATCGAGTACACGGTGCTGCTCTGCGGCGAGCCTGACCAAGCCAAGGATAAGCTGACTCAAGCCGTCAACTGGAATTCCTGGCCTACCACTTTCTTCGTCGGGCGCGACGGCTTAGTGAAGTTCGTGCACGCGGGATTCCCCAGTTCGGCCAGCGGAGCGATGTATAAGCAGGCCAAAGAGGACTTCACCGCGCGAGTGGAACAACTGCTCCGCCAGAATATGCGGACCGCGCGCTAGAGTCCTACGTGGTGGGTGAACCCGTTCCACCGCCCGTGGCTTGAAGGTCTAGCGCCACTTTGGTGAAAATATTGACAATCGAAGAACCGAGAGAAGGCGAGAGCGCCACCACCACACCGGCAACGAAACCAGCCGCCAGCGCATATTCCATCACATCCTGGCCGCGCGAGTCGCTCCATACTTTGAGATTGAGAATTGAGTTCCACAGCAGCATCATGGTCCGTTTCCTCCTCTGACGCCCCGATTGTGACAGTCGCGCGTGGATTCGCCCAAGGTCCAGCCGTACCGATTTTCGCGGGCTTAAAGGACTATACAGGTAGTCCCAGCCGAGGCGCTGCCGCTGGTATCCCGGTACTAGCAGTAAAGTCGTGCCCGTTTACTTCAGCCCAACCGCGGTCAACTGGCGGCGAACGAAACTGTTGTTCGGCCGCTGCCGGTCCCAGCGCTGCCAAAGCTCGCGCCGGCTGCGGTCGAGTGAGTCCGCCTCCTCTTTTTGTCCGGCCTTGCGCTCCAGCTCCGCCAGCCGCCGCTCGATCACCGAAATGCTATTAGCGTCGCGCAAATCGGTCTCCGGGGACGGTTTCGAGGCCATCGTCTTATCCAGCAGCTCGCGGTAAGTTCTGGCTGCGTCGGAGACCTGGGACTTGTCCGCGTAGTAATCTCCCAGCGCTCGCAGCGCGTACGTGGCTTGATCGCCCGGGCGTATGATCTGAGCGGGCCACAGTTTCAAATCGCGTAGCAGGTCGAAGGCGGCGTCGATTCTCCGCTTCGCCTCCTCCCTGCGGTGCAGAGCGATCAGCGGATAGGATGAGTCGGCCAGCAACCGGGCGCGATCCTGGAGAGACTCCGTATTCTTGATTTCGGCCGACCGCTGCAAGCCGTAATCGTAAACCGCCAGTGCGTGAGCCGGCTCGCTATGTCGAAGGATGTCGCCCAGGTCCCGCGCCGCCGCCACCAGCCGCGCGCGGCTCGCGTAATCGGCCGAATCCCGCCGTACCAGTTGATCCGCCAGATCGTAAGCAAGCTGCAACTCAACGATAGCGTCCGCCGGACGATTCAAGTTAATCTCATCGTCCTCGCCCAGGATGCGCCCTTCACGCCAGTGAGCCACGATGAGATTGTTCGCGCGGGCGAAGCCGTTCGGCCGGCTTTCCTGGAATGTTTTCGCCTCGCGTGCCGTCTGGAGCGCTTCTTCCAGGTCGCCGCGCAGACGCAGTGCGTTCGCCAGCACGCTCAGGTTACCGGCGATGAGCGTTGGATCGTTAGCCGCGCGCGCGATCTCCACACCTCGCCGCGCGTACCGGATGGCATCGTCCAATTGGTGCAGGTTCGTATTGGCCAGCGCGATATTTCCATACAGATGGCTGATCGAAGCCGCCTCTTCCTTGCTCGGAGTCCCCAGGCTGAGCAACGTGTCCAGGCGTCCGGCGGCCTGGCGCGCGTACGTCAGGCTCTCATCGTTTCGCAGGGCCGTATTGGCCAGAATCATGCGGTCGTGGGCGATCTCGGCCGATCGCAATAATGCCAGCCGGTTTCGCGGAGACCGCGCCAGCACCGAGCCGATCATCGCGTCAGCCTTTCCCAAGGTTGCATCCGCCTCCGGGATTTCGCCCAGGTTGCTGTTGCCGGGAACGCCTTGAACGCGCGCGACCGCCAGATACGCCGACCCCAGCTCGATCGCCAGATCCTGGTCGCCGCGTGCTTGTTGCGCCAGCCGCTCCAGATAGTTCAGCGATATGCTCACCAGCGTATGCCGCGCCTTAGTCGACCCGGGCAGATCGTTAATCGCATCATCCAGCTTGAAGACTTGATTCGATAAATCGCGCACTTGCGCAAAGCGCGCTTCAGCCACCATTCGCTCGCGATTGGCAATATACAGGCCCGCCGATAGCCCCGCCAGCGCCACGGCCGCCGCCGTCACTGGGATCCAGTACCGTCGCAGAAATTTGCGCGCGCGATACCACGCATCGCCGGAACGGGCGCGAACCGGGCGATTCTCGAGAAACGCGCGCAGGTCCTCGGCCAAAGCGTCCGCCGTCGGATAGCGCTCCTCCGGTTCCGCTCGCATCCCCTTGCGCAAGATGAAATTGACATCTCGTGGAATCGCCCCGGCGAGATGGCCCTCAGCCGGATTCGGAACCCCCGTCAGCAGCCGGCATAATACCGAGCTCAGTGAATAAATGTCCGTCGCGGTGCTGTGCGCCTCGCCTCGCATCTGTTCGGGACTGGCGTACTCCGGTGTCAGAATGCGGACCAAGGTGCGCGCATTCTCGGTCGCGTCCACGATCTTGGCGATCCCGAAGTCCAGCAACTTCGGCTGGCCGCTCCCGTCGATCAGGATATTGGACGGCTTCAGATCCCGATGGATGACCAGGTTCCGATGCGCATAGGAAACCGCTTCGCACACCCGCGGAAATAAGTTGAGGATCGCGCGCTGGTCCAGGCCCGCGCAATATTGATCGATCGAGACGCCCTCCACGTACTCCATCACCAGGTAAGGCTGGCCTTGGCTGGTGCGCCCGGCGTCCAACAACCTCGCGATGCCCGGATGGTTCAGCGATGCCAGTATGCGCCGCTCTTGCAGGAAGCGCTCCTGGAACGCCGGCAGATCGGCCCCCGACAGCACCACTTTGATAGCCACTCGCTGCTCCACTTCGCCATCCGCCCGCTCGGCCAAATACACGGCCCCCATGCCGCCGCGGCCCAGCGGACGGATCACCCGATACGAGCCCCACACCGTCCCTTCCGGAACGCTGCCGGTAGTCTCGAGAACTTCTTCGGCGGACTCGGCGATATGCTCGGTCAGCGACTCGGTCTGGTGATCGAATTCCAGCAGCGATTCCACTTCGTCACGAACGCTGGATGGAACTTGTCGGCTGGTGTAGTAATCCGCGCGCGCCCGCGGCGGGAGATCCGCCACTTCATGGAACAATGCGATTACATCCTCACGCATTACAAACCAGAATAGTATGTCCAGTTAGCCGCGACGCCCAACCCAGGCCCTGCGAAGCTCCACTCGCGCGACAATGGGGAATACCGGGAATGCCAGCAGACGTAACCGAGCTCCTTCAGCGTTGGCGCGGCGGAGACGCTGGCGCTCTCAACGACCTCATGCCGCTGGTGTACAGCGAGCTGCGCCGCATCGCCCAAGCGTTTCTCCGAAATCGCCGCCCCGATCAAAGTCTCCAGCCCACCGCGCTGATCAACGAAGCGTACCTCAAGCTCTTCGATAACGGCGAGCCGCAGTTCGTCGATCGCGCGCATTTTCTCGCCGTCATGGCGCGTGTGATGCGCCAGGTCCTCATCGATCACGCCCGGGCGGCCGCGGCCATCAAACGCGGCGGCGAACGCGACCGCGTGGACTGGGACACCGTGGTGGAGCTGGAGCCGGGAACCGGGCCCCGGCAGCTTCGCATGCTGGAACTCGATCGAGCCCTCGCGGTCCTGGAAAGTGAAAACCCGTCGCTGGCGAAGGTTCTCGAGATGCACTATTTCGGCGGCATGACCGCTGAAGAGGTGGCTGCCGTGGAGGGCCGTTCCGCGCATGCCATCCGCCACGACCTCCGCTTGGCGCGCGCCTGGCTGCGCCGCGCCATTGCTCAATAGCCTCACTGAATGCTGAGCGACGAAACCTTGATTGCTTGAATGCGCCCGGCTGCTTCGGCCGTCGCCAGTCCCGCTGTGCCGCAGTACACCGTGAGAGTGCTGCTGGGCGCGGTAACGATCGCCCACGACGTGTCGTTCAACATCTGGATCGCATTGATGTACGCGAAGGAGGCGATCATATTGCCGTCCGACTGCACCCCGTCCTGGAACAAACTGCATTGCAGACTGTTTTGTGAGAATTGGGCGGGCGAAGTGGCCAGATCCTGTCCGTACACGGAGATGAAGAGTACGTAAGAGCCGGTCGGAACCGTAATCGATGCCACTGGGAGCGTTGCGTTGGTGTTGAAGCTGTTCACTCCCAGAATGACGGGCTCCGCGGTATTGGAGTACGCGTTGCTGGCGCCGGCCGGTCCCGCTGGCCCCGCCGGTCCCGTTGCGCCCTGTGCACCACTGGGTCCCTGTGGGCCGGCTGGACCCGTTGCGCCCGTTGCACCCGCCGGTCCTTGTGCTCCCGTCGGTCCGATTGGTCCCGCCGGTCCTATTGGTCCCGCAGGTCCTGTAGCACCCAATGTGACCACGCTCACTGCCGGGAGTCCAGAGTTGAACGTGATTTCCAGCAAGTAATCGCCTGCCGTGAAGCCGGAAGGCGGAGAAGCGGCCGGAAATCGCGCCACGATTTTCGTCGCCGATGACGATGAGATCGTCAGATTCACGGCCCCAACCGATACTTTAGGCCCAGCGCCGAAGCCCGTGCCTGCGATCGTGAGAGTCTTGCCCGTGTAATCCACCGTCGCGCTGTCGATAACCCCCAGCGTAAATTGCGCGCTCACCAAGTTTGCTCCAGCCAGCATTAGGCCGAACGCCGCCAGCACCGCTCCCGAGTTTCTTTTCGTTGTCATAATGGCTTTCACTTCAGATAACGGAATCCGGCGAAGTTTTTGGCGGCACTTTATACAACCGCCTGCGATGGAGCGGGTTCCTTAGCGTAGCCCGCTGTCCCGGCAATTTCCCCGGGGTGGACAAATTACCGTAAGACTGCCGGCTGGGACAACGCTGCGGAGTACGCTATCGTCGAATGCCGCGAGACTATTTCGAAGGAAAGCAGCGAGATAAATGTCAGTGTTCATCAGCCCTCTCGGCCCGAGCCACTCCAAATAGAGCGGCAGCAGGACGCGCAGCGCGTTTGCATCCGGCCACGCCATTAGCGAAGGGATGACATCTCGCAACAGTTCATTCCACTGTGCAGCTTTGGACTTTTCCGCCATCGAATGGAGCCATTCATGACGGACCGTTTCCGAGCTCGCCCTTACATCGACGTCGGTCCAGGCCGATTGCACAACCACCTCCGATCCGCGCGATCCTGTTAAGCGAATCGAATAGACGCCGGGCGAGCCAAGCTTGTGCGTCAAGTGCAGCGGCAGCCGCGAGAGGCCATTGAACCAAATCATGCATGGGCTGGCTCCCTGAGGCCCCCACTCAATCCTGGGTTCCGGCGCCAGAGCATGGGCGATTGGCACACCAGCGCGGCGCACTTCCAGCCTGTAGTCGATAAGTTCTGACGGCTGCTCCTCGGTGGGGCTTCGAAAATCCCATGGATCGGTTCGGCACGGATAGCTGACTCTGTATGGAGACGGCAGCTCAACCTCGATCCAAATCGGCATTTCAACGTATGCGGGCTCTTTCACGTGGATGAACGCGGTGTGGCTGCTGAAGTCCTTGACCACCGGTTCACTGCACAGCCCGCGAGCGCAAATTTGAACCGGCGCCGGAGCATCCGGCAGATTTTCGGGCAGCTTTACATTGATCTGGCCGGAACTGACGTAGAGGAGTCCCGCCGCGAGGCCCCCAGCCGTTACAAAGACGTCGCAAGCTTTCAGTGGGTATGGTCCATTGCTAGGAATTGGCTGGGCGCAGAAAGCACTCGGAGCCAGTCCGGTCCCATAGATCTCCAAGAACTGCCCCGGCTGAAGAAACCGCTGCGGCAGCGTGAACCGCGGCGGCCCGCCTTGAGCAGCCAGTGCAGGAGCCAAAAGGGCCGCTATGGAAATACACGACGGCCAGCTTCGAGTCCATCCCACATCCGTTTCGACACCGTTCGGGCGCGCTCTGTTCCCGATTCGGCGATAACTCACCTCGCCCGTTCATGTCTGCCTCTTAATCAATCACTTCCGCCGGCCGCTGCGCTCCTCAAACCGGCCTCCGTGTTAAGCCCATAGCTGAGGTGACCACATGTCCGCATTCCCAGTCCCCGCTTTGAATCGCACCATCGATCGCGCGGTCATCAATCGCGCGAATGCCCAGCACTCCACCGGCCCGCGTACCGAAGCCGGTAAACAGCACTCGTCGCTCAACGCGCTGCGCCACGGCTTGACCGCCGCTTCCCCGGTCCTGCCGTCTGAAGATTCAGCCTCCTACGAATCTCACCGCCGCCAGTTCATGGACGAATACCAACCGGCCACTCCAACCGAAACGCAACTCGTCCAGGAATTGATCGACACATCCTGGCGCCTCAATCGCATCCCGCACCTCGAAGCCGACCTGCTCGCCCGCGCCGCCAACCCGCCCAATGAGCAAGCGCGTATTGACTTTGACATCGTCGACGCCCATCGCCTCATCGCAAACCTCAACGTGCAAGGCCACCGCCTCTCCCGCCAGTTCCAAAAAGCCCTCGACAAGCTCCGCGAGATTCAAACCGACCGCCTCGAGCGCCAGGGCCGCGAGCTCAAGGACGCCGCCGCCATCCTCGAACTCTATAAACACAAAGGTCTTCCCTGGCAGCCCGCCGACCATGGGTTCGTTTTTTCAAAAGAACAAGTCGAACGCGCCGCCGAGCGCATGACACGTCGAAACGAGGCCCGGCATGTCGAATATGTTCGCTTCCACCTGCCCCCGCAGATGCAGCCAGGCTACGATAAGCGCACTTATTGATCGATTCGGACGGATGGAAGTCAACGCGACGCGCGGCAGAATCCCTCGGCAGACTTTTTTCCGACGAGTGCGCATCCTATACTGACAGGCAGGGTTATAAAGTGAGCAAGTACACTGTTTTTTTTTGAGCCTACTGCGACCGGTTACAGCGCCTACGTGCCCGATCTTCCCGGGTGTGTTGCTGCAGCCTCCACGTTGGAGGAAACACGACGCCTAATAAAAGAGGCCATAGAGTTCCACATCGAGGGAACGCGGATGAGCGGGGATGCGATCCCGGAGCCTACCAGCCATATTGAGCAGATCGAAGTATCTGCATGACCCAGATTCGCCCGCTGCCTTGGCGCCTCCCAAGGCTCAAGCGGCAGGATCGTCGCTGGGAGCCAGCAAATTCTTATCGACGGGAGGCACGTATCGAACGTCACAAGGGCAGCCATTCGAGCCGGTTTTCCCACTCGGATGCTTCCGATGCGAGCCAGACGAGTAGGAGTTCCTCGATCGCGGTTCCAATGTCGAGAGACTGCGCCACCAGGAACACGCCGCTGCAATGATTTCCCGCATTCCTGAATGCGCGGAAATGCGCCGGCATCGTCCCGACATCGTGTGAAACGAGCACGCGTCGTTGTTCAGCCGCCAGCGCCAGAACTTCGAGATCTTTCCTGCGGCGCAGGCCAGCGGCGTCGGCTGTGAGGAAATCGATGGTTGGCTCCCGGCGTGCAACTCCGCTAACAATGGCTTTGTTCAGATCCGCGTCCGCCAGAAACCGGACCTTCACGACGGGCGAGCCATGTGCAGCTCGCCCCGAGCGCGCATTAGCCTCGCCCGAAGATCGGCTGGCAGCGGTTCAGCGTTGCGCCGTCCTTCCGCCCACTTCTCCTCTTGGTGAATTAGGTAGGCATCGATTTCGCACTGATTTGCCAAGTAGTACGCGATGCCGCCGTACACTTCTTCGAGACTGAGCAATTCGAAGTTTTGGCAGATCGTCTCGGGAGATTCGCCGCGGCGGAATGCATAGACAAGAGAGTCCAGTGAAACACGCGTGCCGGCAACATAGTAGTTCCCGTCACGCTGCTCGATGTATTCCTTAGCCATGTCCTTCTCTTCCCTTTCATTCTCTCAAACGGGACACACTTATCGACACTATCTGATGCACCGGCAAGTCTCTCCGTTTGTGCTACACTCTTCAATGGATTCATAAGCTCGGACTTCTCCGCGGGCTCCCCAGTTTGTTCCCCTTTTCAAGGCTGATTGTTGAAGGGTTGGAGCGGGGATTCGCAGCTTTGGACAGGTGGGTGAGTGGTTAAAGCCAACAGACTGTAAATCTGTCCCTCCTTGCGAGGTACGAAGGTTCGAATCCTTCCCTGTCCACCAGACAGTTTTTGGCCGTTGTAGCTCAGTTGGTAGAGCGCGTCCTTGGTAAGGACGAGGTCACCAGTTCAATCCTGGTCAACGGCTCCAGAATTTGGGTTGCCGAACGCAGGCGACCGGGCAGCAATACGCAATCAAGGAACGTTTCAGATGGCTAAGGAAAAATTTGACCGCAGCAAACCGCACGTAAACATCGGCACGATCGGACACATCGATCACGGCAAGACCACGCTGACGGCGGCGATCACCAAGGTGCTGGGGAAGAACAACCCCAAAGTGAAGTTCCGTTCGTTCGAC
>DATJWJ010000167.1:0-25864 GCA_035501355.1 Bryobacteraceae bacterium
TGCACTTCAATTCACTCTTCCGATCGACCGTGACGGCGCTGGACGATGAACACGGCGCCGGTCGTATTTGTAGTCGACGACGATTCCTCGGTCCGAGAGGCTCTCAAAAAGCTAATCACCTCGGTGGGTCTGCGTGTTGAGACGTTCGGGTCGGCGCGGGAATTTCTCATCGACAAGCGCCCCGAGGGGCCGGCCTGCTTAGTGCTCGATCTCCGGCTGCCGGATATGAGCGGGCTGGAATTCCAGCGCGCCCTGGCGAATGCCAATGTTCACATCCCGATCATTTTCATCAGCGGCCACGCCGACGTCCCGGTCACGGTTCGCGCGATGAAGGAAGGGGCGGTGGAATTCCTGACCAAACCGTTCCGGGGTCAAGAATTACTGGACGCAATTCAGGACGCGATTGCCAAGGATCGCGAGGCATTGCAGGAACGCGCCCGGCTGACCGATCTTCGTGCGCACTACGACTCGCTGACGCAGCGGGAGAAAGAGGTTCTGGAACTGGTTGTCTCCGGCTTCCTCAACAAACAGATCGCGGCGGAATTAGGCATGAGTGAATTAACGGTAAAAACGCACCGCGCGCACGTAATGAAGAAGATGGAGGCCGGATCGCTGGCCGATTTGGTCCGAATGTCGGAAAAGCTAGGGCTTTTGCCGCGAGCGCGGTAGGCTCGATTCAGAAGCCCGCCGGGGTGGTGATCCAGAGCGCGAGTGTTTTGATCTTTCCTGGGTTTCGCCAGCGGTGCGGCGTCTTGGAGTTGAAGGAGAACGCGTCGCCGGTTTGAAGCTGTAATTGCCTGCCGTCCATTTCGATCTCCAAGCGTCCACGAATCAGAAAGACAAACTCCTCGCCGTCGTGTCCGTAGGCCTCGCGAACGCCCGCTCCCGGATCGATGCGAAACAGGTGCGGTTCGATCGCAGTGGCGCCAAAAGCCAGCAACTCGACACGAACGCCCGGCAGGCCGCGCAAGGTTTTGCGATCGCGCGCTGTCAGAAGAGGTCCCTTGGAGGGGAACGGCTCGACCAAGCTGAAACCGGCGATGCGATAATAGCGCGCCAAATCGCCCAGGATTTTGACTGAAGCATGGCAGCGCGAACGCTCCAGGTTGCTAAGAAACCCCTTGGAGACGCCGATGGTCCGGGCGACTGTATAGAGAGAAATTCCGCGCTGCAATCGCAGCCGTCGAAGAATAGGGCCTGGTGACGGCTTTTTTTCCGGCCGACACCCGGCTCGACCATTTAACATGCCCTCCTGATTTAGTTGCATCAGGATGGCGGGAGTATTCAATCTTTTCGCCTTGCGCAAGTGCGTGGCCCGCCGAAGGATTCGCACATCGGCCTCCGTGTAAAGCCGGTACCTGGCCTGGTTGCGCGCCGGCGTGGTGAGCCCTAGCGCTTCCCAGGACCGTATCATCGCTGCGGATATACCGAGAAGCCGCGCCACCGCGCCCACCTTGAGTGGTTTAGGAACCTTCTTCATTGAGTCTTGGAAGCGTGTCGGGGCTTCGTCAGCGCGGGCGGAAGCGGGGTACTGCCGGCTTCCCAACCCTGGCATTTATTGCTTATCCCAGACGAGCACGTCTTTTGTAGGCTGACCCTTCGCGTCCGCTCCGTTCGCTGTAACGATTGTTACGGTCCCTTTCTTAGACACGACAGTTCTCGTGGTCATAACCACTTCCCCGGATTTCTTTAGCGCCTCTGCAAAGACATTGCCCCCCTGGCGGCGTACAGCGATGCTCTCAGCGCCATCAATGCGGTTTTGTCTCCAACTCGGCGCTCCTGTTCCGGATATGGGGGCGTCGTGATCGTCGAAACTGGCCACGTAACTGTATTTGTCGATGCTTCCATCCGGCTCCACAAATTCGTAGCTAATGCTGATGCCATTGCCCTGCGGTTCGACGGTCCTGGTTGCGCTCTTCGGCAGAGAGCCGGTGCTTGATTTCGATTGGGCGACATTGAGCTTCCAGGTGCCGACGGCAGGATTGCCATCGCTCGAGCCCATCAGGAGACCAGCAGCAGTAACTCCGGACAAGGCGAGCTGAAGGAGAACTTTTGACGACAGGGTCATTTGGTGAATTCCTCGCAAGTGATGTATAAGACCTTCGTCTAAACATCCTAGGGGGCAAATTCCGCGGCCGTCTATCCTCCTTTGGCAGGAGGCGGCTACTCACTTGGTGGAGCCGCTACAAATTTGACGGCTGGGTCAAGCCGATTTTCTGGCGCAAGGCCTGGAATCGGGGATCGCTTCGCACTGCATCGAACTCGCTTCCGAGCAGTTGCAGGGGCAGCGAGGTATCGTGGAGAGCGACGGCCTGTTCCAAGGCCTCCAGTGTTTTCTCGCGATCATTCAGCCCGGCATAAATTGAGGCGAAGCTCACCGGCGAAACGTAGTTATCCTCCGAGCGAATGCCGAGACTGGCTAATTCACGCTGGGCCTCATCGGTGCGTCCAGCGCGGGCGTAGCAATAGCCCATCTGGCCGTGCAGCAGGCTGCGGCACTTCATTTGCGAAGCATTTGTGAAATGAGCGATGGCGTCGGTGAACTGGCCTTTGCCGGCGTACGCCAGACCGAGGCCCAGTTGGGGCAATCCATAGTCCGGCGCCAGGCGCGCCACTAAGCCATGTTGAGCGATGGCTTCATCGAAGCGCCGCGAGACGCCATGCAGCCAGCCTAGAACGAAGTTCGGAAAGAGCGAAGCAGGATCGAGTTCCAAGGCCCGCTCCACTTCCGCAAGAGCCAGGTCGAGCTGGCCGCGGCAAGCCAGTTGGATGCCGTAAGCAATGTGGCCGATCGGATCGTGGTGGTCCAATTGAATGGCTTTTTCGAGTTCCTGTTCTCCGGCGGCCCAATCCCAGTCGACGATGGACAGAATAGAACCCAGGGCGACGTGAGCTTCTGGAAGCGAGGGGTCGAGCGCCGCGGCCTTGGCAGCGGCCTCCTTCATTCGAGGTCCGGTGGTGGACGGAGGGAACAACCCGAACATGGAACTGACCAGCAGGGCCTCAGCCAAGGCCGCCCACGCGGCTGCGTAGTTTTGGTCGGACTCTACGGCTTTAGAAAACAAATTGACGCTTTGGCGGATGTTGTCGGGAGTCGCGAGTTTCCAGTAATAGCGGCCTTCCAGGTAGAAATCGAGACTTTCTTTTTGCGTGGAATGGCGCCGCATGGCGATGTCGCTGGAGGGCGTCATCAAGTCCGATACCAGGGATCGGGCCAACTGTTCGACGGGGCCGAGATCCGCGGCCTGTGCATCCGCAGCGCCGGACCAAATATAGGAGTGGTCGGCGTAGCGCGCAAGCTGCAGGATGAGGTGAAAATCGTTCTGGCGGAACTCGATGCTGCCTTCCACGACGAAATCCGGCCGGTTGGCGGCGGTGGCATGTCCGTTGCCTCCCCCGTTGCCTCCGCCATTGGCCGCGCCGTTGGCGGGACTGGCCTCGGGAGATTTTGAGGTCACTTGAAAACAGCCTTCCCGAATTAGAACATGCGCCAGGCGGCGGCGAATCTCTTCAGCCAGCGATTCGGAATCTGACTGGGCATTGATGACGGCGAGCGGCGCGATGGCGATAGCGCGACGCTGCTCCAGGACACCCAGGCTGGGAGCGCTGGCTCGCGGCTCGAAAATCGGCACATAGCTGCCTTTGCGGAGCGTGATTCGGATTAGATCCTCACGGCCCTCGGCGCGGTAATATTCCTCGAGTTTGTGGCGCAGCCGGCGTGCCTCCACGCGGACAATGGAGTCGACACGCGGGTCAAAAGCGTCACGGCGGTCGAATACTTCGAGCCCAATCAGATATTCTTTGAGCCGGTGCGGCTGTCCGAGCAGGCTTTCCTCCACGATGAATTGCAGAAAGCGGCGAATCCGATGGGACTGAATGAAGGCGCGGCTGCGGAGGATCCTCTCCAATTGCGAGCGGATCTCCGGCCCCGGAATTCCGTTAAGAATGATGGTTTCTTCGTCAGGTGCGGATACTGCTGTTGGATTCATCTCAGTAGTTCGACACCCAGCGTAGGTAACCCGTTACATGAAAATCGCTGTTCTTGGTTGTGGTGGCAGGCGAGTTCCGGGTAGCGCGACCGATTAGCGGTTTAATTTGAGTAGCCTACGGAATTGGCTAGTAAAAATACCGGGGCCGTAGGAGATTCAAGACTGGGGGCCCCTCAGAGATTCATGGTGGCGATATCGACCGGTGAGCGATGGCCCTCCACCACCACGATGCCGCTTTCGGTGACGTGGTGCAAGCGGCGGTCGCGCTCCAGATCGTAGCCGATGGTGGCATCGGGCGGGACTTGGACGTTCTTGTCGAGGATGGCGCGGCGGATGCGGGCCCGTCGTCCAATGTCGCAATTGTCGAAGATGATGGAATCCTCGACGTAGGCATGGGAGTGCACGCGGACGCCCCGGCCGATCACGGAGGTTCGCACCAGGCCGCCGGAGAGAATAGTTCCGCCGGAGACGATGGAGTCGAGCGCCTGGCCGCGGCGGCCGTCGGCATCGAAGATGAATTTGGCGGGAGCGTCAAAATAGCCGGCCGTGCGCAGAGGCCACTGGCGGTTGTATAGATTCAGCTCGGGCGAAACCGATCGCAGGTCCATGTTGGCGTCGAAGAAGGCGTCGATGGTTCCCACATCGCGCCAATACACAGGCGCGCCGGGCGGATCGCCGGGGACGCGGTTGGTTTGAAAGTCGTAGGCGTACATGTCGGCGCGGCCGATCAAGCCAGGCAGAATATCGCGGCCGAAGTCGTGGGAGCTGTTAGGATTCTCGCCGTCTACGCGCAGCTCATCCAGCAGCAATTTGGTAGAGAACAGATAGTTGCCCATGGACGCGTAGACCCGATTGGGGTCGCCCGGCATGGTGGGTGCGTCGGACCTTTTCTCGTGGAAGCCGATGATGGTGCCATCGTCCTTGGTTTCGATCACCCCGAATTCGGCGGCCTGCTCCTTTTCCACTGGGATGGCTGAAACGGTGACTTGCGCGCCGCGCTCGACGTGAAACTCCACCATTTCGCGGATATTCATGCGGTAAATGTGGTCGGCGCCGAAGATGGCCACCATGTGCGGCTCGCCTTGCTCGATCAGGTTCATGTTCTGATGGATCGCGTCGGCGGTTCCGCGATACCAGTCTTCGCCGAGCGATCGCATTTGCGCCGGCACCGGCGTGATGAAGTGATTGCGCAGCAGGCCGTGGGCTTCCCAACCCTCCCGGATGTGTTCTAGCAGCGACTGGCTCTTGAACTGGACCAGGACGTAAATGGAATAGATTCCCGAGTTGATGAGGTTGCTGAGGACGAAATCGATGATGCGATAGCGGCCGCCAAAAGGCACCGCCGGCTTGGCGCGTTCCTTGGTGAGCGGGTACAGCCTGGTACCCTTGCCCCCGGCCAGAACAAAAGCCAGGATGCGCAGTTGGATTTTTCGACCTTCCGAGAGCATGCGTTTTTAGTCTGACCTAATTCTGCCAGAGTCGGATGAAGAGAGAAAGACTGGTAGGAGGTTACTTTGAGATTTTCGTCGGAAGGCGCTCGTCAGTGTCCCCATTCATGAGCCTCTCGAGTTCCTCGGCCTTCATGCGGCGCAATTCTCGCTCAATCTCTGGATCGTAGCGCCGGTCGTTCGGCTCGCAGCCCTTTTGAGCCTTTCGGCCATACAGGCGCAGGAAAGACCCGAACTCCTTTGCCATCGCCTGCCTGTTCTTTCTAGCCATTCATTGACCCAAGCGCATAGGGTAACCGATTTATTGAAAAGACGATCATGCCACATTTCGAGATACCACGATCCGATGCGGTTGTGCGCTAACAGAGGTCCATAGAGCCTGAATTCCTCTGTAATTTGAGCTACGTACGCGCCTCGAGAGTGCTGGAACGGGGCAGCCGCTACTGTCGCTCCGGTGTACTTGAACGTACTGGGCCGCTGGCTTCATTCCCTCACGCGAGAGCCGGGCTTACTATGAGATCAATTCATTGAGTAAAAAAGAAGTTTCCTCTCCGGTCGTGCGCCCGGGCTGCAAGTTTGCCCGGGCGTTTTTTTGCGCGTTATTCAATACCGAAGGCTAGCAGGACGTTGCCTGGCATGCCATTGAAGAAGCCGTAACCGGAGTTCACCACCAGGATGCCTCCGGCGACCGCTGGTCCGGGGCCGTCCAAGGCGCCACCCCTGGCAGGGACGCCGTTGACGGTTTCAAAATCGCGGGCGGTATCGAAATCCCAGAGGATTTTTCCGTCTTTGGCCCCGTAGGCGCGCAGGTGGCCGTCCAGCGATCCGGAAAAGACCACACCCGGAATCACCGTCACCGCGGCCGATTGCGCCGGACTGCAGTGCGGCGTCTGGCAACCGCCCTCGGGCGGCAAGGCGCTCCAGAGTTTCTCGCCAGTAGAGAGCTGGATCGCGAACAGGCCGCCGCCGGTTTTAGGATCCGGAATCACGCCTTCAGGCGCTGGGATCAGGCCGAGGTCGGAGAGCGCCACGAATGCGGTGTCGCGATCGGCTGCCGGACCCCACTGGATGCCCCCTAGCATGCCGCCTTTGCCCACCCGGGTCTGCCACAGGATCCTGCCTTTGTCATCGGGGTCGAGAGCGTGCACCACACCCGACTTCTGGCCGGCGATCAGGACGCTGCGGCCGCCCGAGAGCGTGCGCAGGATGGGGGACGATCCGAAGTCCGAGTCCGGTCCGACGTTGGCCGGGCAGGTGGTGGGCTTCGGCTGGATGCAGTTTCCGTTGAACACGTCGCCTTCGGTAAGCTGGCGCGACCAGGCGATTTTTCCGGTGGCGAGATCGAGCGCCAGGATGGAATCGCTCAGTGGAGTTGGGGGTTCGGAATAGCTGTCGCCGGTGCCGACGTACAGCACTTTGCGTTTGGTATCGATGGTGGGCGAAGTCCAGACCCCGACGCCCGAGGGTCCCCAGAGTTGGGTGGATCCTTTTTTCGAGGTGGGACGTGCGGGCTCCGAGATGGTATAGGTTTTCCAGAGTTGTTTGCCGGTTTTGGCATCCATGGCCAGAACGCTGCCGCGAAATTTGCAGCATTGAAAACGGGGATCGGCGGACAACCATTCGTCGCGCGAGGCGACTGCGACGTACAGGCGACCCTGGTAGAGTTTCGGAGCGGCCGTGATGCGGGCGGTGGGGTAGTCGTCGGCCGATGTTTTCCAGATCAATTTGCCGGTGTTGGCGTCCAGGGCGTAAACATTGGCGTGGACGTCGCCGAAGTAGGCCACATCGCCCGGGCCGATCGTGATGGCGCTGCGCACGCTGGCGCCGGCGTCGAAAGACCAATAGGTGCAGCCGCTCTTAGCGTCGAGTGAATAAACCTGTCCGCCTATGCTGCCCACGAATACCCGGCCACCCACGATGGCGGGCTGCGAGTAAGCAGAATAGTCGCCTGGGAATCCGAAGGCCCATTTGAGCTTCAGCTTGGGAACCTGGTCGGCGGTGAGGCCGGCCGCTTGTGCACTTTGGGCCCGCGAATTTTCGAGGTCCGCACCCCAACCGTTCCAGGCGGGGCCATTGAAGCTCTTGGGAGCCGGGGCGGAGCATTTTCCAACTTCGCCTGCGCCGGTTGAGGGAAGTGACTTACCCGTCAGATACTCCGCGATTGCTGCGCGCTCGTCCTTAGATAGCCTGGCGGCTTGCAGGCGCATGACTCCGTTGTCGAGCACATGGACGATGTACTCGGGCGGCATAGTTTTCAGCGCGACGTGGTTTTGGATGACGGCGAGGGTCTCATGGCAGACGGCGCAATTCTTGGTGTATAGGTCGGCGCCGTCCGGGGCGGCGAACGCGAGGGGAGCGGCGCAGAGGAGCAGCAGGGCTCGGTAAATCTTCATGTGTGGGGGTCCTGAGTGTCTTGTAGCACGAATGGGCGGGCTGCCGCAGCGAGGCGGTGAGATAGAATCGGTTAGGGATGAGCGATCCGCAGCTTCTGACTATCGCCCTGGCCGCTGCGCCGACCATGCTCGCTGTTCTAGTGGGCGTTCTAATCAATAATTCAAGACTCAACGACACCAATACTCGCATCGCGGATTTGAGGCTACACGTCGACACTCGCTTCGACGAGATGCGCGATCTCTGGCGCGCCGAATTGCATCGCGTCGAGGAAGTGCTGGACGCGCGGCTCAAGCACATCGAAGAGCGCGGCTGAGGCCCAACGCGAAGTACAATCGAATAGGAATGAGCGATACGCAGCTTCTGACAATCGCCCTGGCCGCTGCGCCGACCATGCTCGCCGTTTTGGTGGGCATTCTGATCAATAATTCAAGACTCAACGACACCAATACCCGCATTAGCGAACTGCGCCTGCACATGGATTCGCGTTTCAACGACGTCGACCGCCGCTTCGACGAGATGCGCGATCTCTGGCGCGCTGAATTGCATCGCGTTGAGGAAGTGCTGGACGCGCGGCTCAAGCATATCGAAGAGCGCGGCTGAAGCCCTCGATCCGCACGCCATCCTGCGTGCACACCTGTTAGAATTGAAGATTAAACCGCACTCATGATTCGTGTCTATCGCGGCATTGTGCCCAAAATTGCCGCTTCCGCTTACATCGATCCCAGCGCCCAGGTGATCGGAGACGTGGTGGTGGGAGAGCGCTCCAGCATCTGGCCCAACGTCACCGCTCGCGGCGACGTCAACTCGATCCGCATCGGCGATGAGACCAACATCCAAGACAATTCGGTGCTGCATTGCGACGCGGGATTGTTTCCATTGAACATTGGCAGCCGGGTGACGGTTGGACATCTGGCGATGATTCACGGCTGCACCATCGAAGACGATTGCCTGATCGGAATTGGCGCGGTGGTGCTGAATGGGGCGAAGATAGGAAGAGGCTCGGTGATCGCGGCCGGTGCGGTTGTGCCGGAAGGCGCGGAAGTGCCGCCGCACAGCATGGTGATGGGCGTGCCGGCCAAGGTGAAGCGGCCGCTCACGGATGCCGAGCGCGAGCGCTTCCGCGAGAACGCACAGCATTACGTCGAAGCCGCCCGGATATACCGGGATGAACCGGCTTGAGACGGCCGGGCGAGCTCAGGAAATCTGAAAAATGATCAAGGCGGTCAAAGGCACACGCGACATCCTTCCTCCGGCCAGCAATGTCTGGAACCGGGTGGAGGCCATTGCGCGCGAGGTGTTCCGAACTTACAACTATCAGGAGATTCGCACGCCTATCCTGGAAGAGACGGCTTTGTTCGCGCGCGGCGTGGGTGAAGACACCGATATCGTCAGCAAGGAGATGTACACGTTTGAGGATCGCGATGGAAGCTCGTTGACGCTGCGGCCGGAGGCGACTGCGTCCGTGATTCGCGCTTACATCGAACATCGGCTGGATCAAAAACCCGGACTCACGAAGCTCTATTACGTCGGTCCGATGTTCCGGCGCGAACGGCCGCAGAAGGGACGATACAGGCAGTTTTTTCAAATCGGGGCGGAAGCGATTGGGTCGGAGTCGCCGGCCGTGGATGCCGAGGTCATCGAGATGGTGGTCGAGATTCTGGAGCGCGTCGGGCTCAGCGGATTCCAGCTGTACCTGAATTCAGTGGGCGACGCCAACTGCCGGCCGCAGTATGTCGCGCTGCTCAAGGAAAAGCTGCGCGAAGTCAAGGAACGGCTGTGCGAAGATTGCCAGAGGCGCTCAGAAACCAATCCGCTGCGTGTGCTGGATTGCAAGGTGCCCGAAGACCAGCCGATCATCGACGCGCTGCCGTCCATTCAGGATCATTTGTGCGAGGCGTGCCGGATTCATTTTGAGGCGGTTCGAGCGCATCTGGACGATCGTGGGATCGCGTATGTGGTGAAGCCGCGGATGGTGCGCGGGCTGGACTACTACATGCGCACTACGTTTGAGCTTGTCCACGGCGCGTTAGGCGCGCAGAATTCCGTGCTAGGCGGCGGACGATATGACGGGCTGGCGGAGGCGCTGGGATCCAAGGTGCACTCGCCGGGGATCGGTTTCTCGATCGGCGAGGACCGGCTGGTTATGACCGTCGAGCAGGAGCGGCCAGATGCGTACGCCACCACGCTGGATGTCTATATTGCGCCCATCGGAGAAGCGCCGGCCAAGCATGCCGCGAAGCTGGCGCGCGAGTTGAGAGACGCGGGCCTGTCGGTGGAGCTGGGTTTAGATGGGAAACTGAAGCGCTCGCTCGAATTGGCGAATAAAATGGGGGCGCGATTCGTCTTGATGGTAGGCGACAACGAAATGGCGGCGGGCAAGTATGCGCTGAAGGATATGCAGAGCGGACAACAGGAGACTGTGGAGCGCGGCGGGCTGGTCGAGCGGATAAAATAATTCATGGAAACCTCACAACTGGATTTCTTAGGCGACCTTCGCCGCACTCATACCTGTGGTGAGCTGCGCGCTTCCGACGCCGGCCGGCGCGCGCTGCTGATGGGATGGGTCCACAGGCGGCGGGACCTGGGCGGCGTCTTCTTCATTCATTTGCGGGATCGCGAGGGCGTAACGCAGGTAGTCTTTCACGCCGACGCGACCGAGGCCGTGCACCAGAAGGCGGAGATGCTGGGCTCCGAGTATGTAGTGGCGGTGGAAGGGACGGTGGCCAAGCGCACGGCCGACACGGTGAATCCGAATCTTCCGACGGGCGAAGTTGAGGTTGTGGCCGAGAAGCTCTGGCTGCTGAACGAATCGCGCACGCCGCCTTTTCCGATGGAAGAAGAAGTGGACGTCAAGGAAGACGCGCGGCTCAAATATCGTTATGTCGACCTGCGCCGGCCGCACATGCAGCGCAATATCATGCTGCGGTCGAAGGTGAGCTTCGCGGTGCGCGAGTTTCTTTACAGCCAGGGATTTTTGGAGATCGAGACGCCGTTCATGACGCGCTCGACGCCGGAGGGCGCGCGCGATTATCTGGTGCCGAGCCGCGTGCAGCCGGGTTCGTTCTACGCGCTGCCGCAATCGCCGCAGCTTTTCAAGCAACTCCTGATGGTGGGCGGGTACGAGAAATATTTTCAGATCGTGCGCTGCTTCCGCGACGAAGATCTACGCGCTGACCGGCAGCCGGAGTTCACGCAGATCGATCTGGAGATGTCGTTCCCGCAGCAGGAGACGATCTATGAAGTGATCGAGCCGATGCTGGCGAGGGTGTTCGAAGCGGCGGGGTTCAATATTTCGACGCCGTTTCCGCGGCTGACTTACGCCGAGGCTATGCGGTCCTATGGGATCGACAAGCCGGATCTGCGGCTGCCTCCGTTTTATGTGCTGGATGGGCAATCCTGGCAGCTTGGCTTGACGTTTCCGCCGGTGGCGATCCATATCCCGAAGGTAGGTCAGCTTAGCCGCAAGGAGCGCGATGAGCTGAAGGCGTTCGGCACGGAGCGCGGGCTGCGTGTTTATGACGACCTGAAGAAGCTGGATGAGTCGCTAGTGGCGCAGGCTCGCGCGGCCTCGGGCGCTACAGAGGATGATCTGCTGTTGATCGCCGGATGGCCTGGACCTCCCGCTGGTCCTCGCCCTGAAGAGACGTTTTACCAGGCCTGCGGGCAACTGCGGCTGTTCGCCGGGCAGAAATATAACGACCGGCACAAGCTGCTTGACCCCCAGTCCTTCAAGCTGCTCTGGGTGGTGGATTTTCCGATGTTCGAATGGGATGAGGAAGAAAAACGTTGGAACGCGGCGCATCATCCGTTCACCTCGGTGCACGACGAGGACATCGATAAGCTGACCAGCGATCCGGCGCGCTGCCGCGCCAAGTCGTACGACGTGGTGTTGAACGGGACGGAGCTGGGATCCGGATCGATTCGTATTCATCGGCGCGATGTGCAGGCCAAAGTTTTCGCCGCGCTGGGATTCTCGGACGAGGAAGCCAAACGCCGCTTCGGATTCTTGCTGGAAGCCCTGGAATATGGAGCGCCGCCGCATGGGGGCATCGCGCTGGGGTTGGATCGGCTGGTGATGATTCTAGCCGGCGAGACGTCGATTCGCGAGGTGATTCCGTTCCCGAAGACGGCGCGCGGGACGGATTTGATGTGCGACGCCCCGGCTCCGGTTCCGGAGCGCCAGTTGCGCGAGCTGGGGATCCGGTTGACGACCGGGGGCAAAACTTAGAACCGCTATGAGCGCGGTGGCGATCCAAGGCGTTTGGAAATATTTCGGCGACTATCCGGCGCTGAAGGACATCAGCTTCGATGTCGAAGCAGGGTCATGCCTGGCACTGCTGGGGCGCAACGGCGCAGGCAAAACAACGCTGCTTCGGATTCTGGCCGGGCTATCGCGCTCGAGCAAAGGCGAGATTACGATTTTGGGAAAAGACGCGCGCGACGAGGCTACCCGCCGGGCCGTGAGCGTGCTGGGCCACGGCATCGGCGTCTACGAGGAGCTTTCGGCATTTGAGAACCTGCGGCTGTTCGCACGGCTGTATGGGCTTGAAAATCCGTCCCGGATTGCCATCGAGTGGCTGGAGCGCACTGGCCTCGAACGGGTGCGGGACGGGCTGGTTCGTGAATTCTCGCGCGGGATGCGGCAGCGTCTGGCAGTAGCGCGGGCGTTTCTGCACAATCCGTCGCTGCTGATACTGGATGAGCCGTTCACCGCGCTGGACGACCGGGCTATCAAGATGCTGCAAGATCTGCTGCGTGCCGCTCTGGCGGACGGGCGGACGGTCATCATGTCCACTCACCAATTGCGCGAGGCGCTGGAATTGGCCACCGATGTCGCGCTGATCAACCGCGGCAAGCTGGCTTTCCGCGGCCTACGCAGTCAAGAAATGTTGGAAGATCCAACCTGGTTGTATCGTCATTACGGAGAGGCATGAGCTTTCTGCGTCGGGCGTTGGCCATCGCCGCCAAGGATCTGCGCTCGGAGATTCGCAGCAAGGAGTCGATCAACGCCTCGGTCGCGTTCGCGCTCGTGATTTTGTTTCTGTTTAGCCTGGCCTTTGATCCGACGTCCGATGAGGTGCGCGAGATTGCCGGAGGATTGCTGTGGCTAGTTTTCGCCTTCGCCGGCACGCTGATCCTGAACCGCAGCTTCGCGCGCGAGCTGGTGAACGATTGCCTGGACGCGCTACTCGCGTCGCCGGTGAGCGGCGCACAACTGTATCTAGGAAAAGTCATCGCGAATTTCGTGATTCTGATGGTAGTTGAAGCTCTCTCAATGCCGGTATTCAGTATTTTCTATAATGTCCACTGGAAGGACGCCCAAACCATCTGGATATTCGTTGGTGTGATGCTCCTCGGCACTTGGGGGCTCACCGTGATCGGGACGCTGTTTAGCGCCATGACGGTCAATCTTCGCTTGCGGGAATTGATGCTCCCGATGCTGGTGTATCCGATGATGATTCCGGCGCTGATGGGAGCTATTACGCTCAGCGCCCTCTTGGTTGCGGGCGAACCGCTCGGCGCGGACAACCAGATCTGGTTCCGTCTGCTGGTGGCTTTCGACGTGATTTTTACGCTTCTGTCTTTGGCTTTTGTCGAGACCGTTTTAGTGGGGTAAAGCATGCGCACAAAACTGATTATTCTCCTTTCCGTGCTGGCGGGCGGGTTGCTGGCCTGGAATCTGCACACCATTTTCCTGAAAGTTCCCGATGAAGCCAGCCAGGGCGCGGTTTTTCGGGTTTTCTATTTCCACTTCCCGGCGGCGGTGACGTCGTTCTCCTGCTTCTTCGTGGCGATGTTTAGTGGGCTGGTCTATCTGCGGACGCGCAATTTGCGCTACGATGCCGCGGCTGCGGCGATTAACGAAGTGGCGTTTACGTTCGCCCTGATCACGCTGATCACCGGCATGATCTGGGGGCGCATTATCTGGGGGATCTGGTGGGCCTGGGACCCGCGCATCACGTCCTACTTCATTTGTCTGCTGATGTACTTCGGATATTTCATGATGCGCCGGGCGATCGATGAGCCGCACCGGCGGGCGCGGCTGTCGGCGGTGCTGTCGGTTCTGGCGTCGGTGGATATTGTGATCGTTTGGAAGTCGATCGAATGGTTCCGGACACAGCATCCCGGCCCGGTTTTGGAGATTCGCGGCGGCGGGGGCATGGCGCCCGGAATGGAAGCGCCGCTATTCTGGAACGTGCTGGCGTTTCTGATGCTCGAGACGGCCTTGATCCTGGTCCGGATGCGGCAGCAATCGATTCAGAGCGAGATCGAGTCGCTAAGACGGTACGCGCACGCGTTTTAGGAGACCTCCGTGGACAGAAACTTCGAATACATGTTCTACGGCTTCACCGCCGCCTGGCTGATCGTGATTATCTATGTGATCTGGATCGCCTTGCGGGAACGGCGCCTGCGCGACGAATTGGATCGCGTGAAGCGCATGCTGGAGGACCAGGAGCGCGAGGCTAAAAAGTAAGGCGACGCTATGGCTGACGTCGATCTGGCACCGCCCGGCCGGGGTTCGCGGCGCATCCTGCTTTTCCTAATCGTGCTGGTGGCAGTGTTTCTGCTGGGATTCGTTCCGATGTGGATGCGGGCTCGCGATCAGGCTTCTCTCAGGCTGAAGGCCGAGCACTCGCTGACGATCATGCACTTGGAGAAAGATCTGGGCTCGGCCGCCATTGACGCTCGGCGCGGCGAGTACGAGGCGGCACGGCAGGAAGCCAGTGCGTTTTATACTGCCGCGCGATTTGAGATCGACGAGCGCGCGCAGTCCGCTCTGACGCAGCAACAAAGAGATGCTTTGGCGCCGCTGCTCGCCTCACAAGATGAGACGATCACGCTGCTCGCGCGGAGCGATCCCGCATCGGCGGACCGGCTGTCGAATCTATACGTGTCTGTAAGAAAAGCTCTAGGCGTTTAAACCAAAACGGTGAAGGCGGTTTCGCTGCGCGTGACTGGGCGATACAACGTGTCACGCTCTAAAGGCTCGCGGCCGGCTTCGCGGATCAGGCGTAAGAGCTCATTGCGGCGCAATCCTTGGCTGGTGGTGGCGCCGGCGTCGTGGTAGATCTTCTCTTCGACCACCGTGCCGTCGATGTCGTCGGCGCCGAAGCGCTGCGCGATTTGGGCGATGCGCGGCGTCATCATGATCCAGTAGGCCTTAATGTGATCGATGTTGTCCAGCATCAGGCGGGAGACGGCGATCATCTTCAGATCCAGGAAACCCGTGGTGGTGTCCACGTGTTCCAGCGCGGTATTCACCGGATGGAACGCCAGCGGGATGAAGGTCTGGAAGCCGCCGGTCTGGTCCTGTAGCTCGCGGAGCTTTACCAGGTGGTCGACCCGATCCTGTTCGGTCTCGATGTGGCCGTACAGCATGGTGCAGTTGGATTTCAGTCCGAGTTGATGGGCGGTTCGCGCCACTTCCAGCCATTGGCTGCCGTCGATTTTGTGGTCGCAAATGATGCGCCGCACGCGATCGTGAAAAATCTCGGCGCCGCCGCCGGGCAGCGAGTCCACACCGGCGTCCATCAGCCGTTGGAGCGTCTCGCGAATCGCGAGCTTGCTGCGCTGGGCGAGATAAGCAACCTCCACCATGGTGAAGGCTTTCAGATGTACGTCGGGAAAACGCTGCTTCAAGCCGCGCAGCATTTCGCAGTACCAGTCCAGCGTCAGCTCGGGATGCAGGCCGCCCACGATGTGGAACTCGGTGACCGCTTCGCTCCAGCCCTCGCCCGCACGATGCCAGACCTCTTCGAGCGACCAGGTGTAAGCCTTGGGGTCCTTGGCGCGCTTGCCGAAAGCGCACAGCTTGCAGCTTGCCACGCAGACGTCGGTGGGATTGATGTGCCGGTTCACGTTGAACCAGGTCACGTTGCCGTGCTTTCGTTCCCGGACCAGGTTGGCCAGGTAGCCGAGCGACAGCAGGTCGGGCGTGCGGAATAGAGCCACGCCGTCGTCGTAGTCGAGGCGCACGCCGGCCTGCGCCTTCTCGAGAATCGGCTGCAAGCGGCGATCTTCAATGCTGGGCTGCATTCAGGTCACGATCTCAGGCGGAGCAAGCAGATGTCAGCCGCCCAAAACAGAAAGAATAGCACGCTAACGTAGCCATTCACGGTGAAGAAGGCCGCATCGACCCGCGACAGGTCGTCCGCTTTTACCAGGCTGTGCTCGTAGAGCAGCAGCAAAACGATGGCGCCGATTCCGGCCAGAGCGAGCCAGCCGAGCGCGAAACTCCAGGCCAGGGCCAGCAAGCAGGCAATCATGGTCAGGTGAAACACTCGGGCGATCCAGAGCGCTCCCGCGATGCCGAAACGGCGGGGTAGGCTGAACAGGCCGGCATTCACGTCGAATTCGTAATCCTGGCAAGAATAGATCACGTCGAAACCGGCGGTCCAAAAAGTGACGGCGGCGGTGAGCCAGAGGATCCTAAAGTCGAGCGACCCGGTGACAGCGATCCAGGCCGCTGCCGGCGCGATTCCGAGCGAGAAGCCTAGGACCAAATGCGAAAACGTGGTGAACCGCTTGGTGAAGGAATAGAAAAAGACCACCGCCAGGGCGACCGGGGCCAGCTTGAAGCAGAGTGAATTGAGAGCGCGGGCGGCCAGCAGGAACACCAGGACGGAAGCGGCCACGAAGCCCCAGGCAAAACGCGGCGAAAGGATCCCGGCCGGCAGGTGCCGCATGCTGGTGCGGGGGTTTCGCGAGTCGATATCGCGATCCAGAATCCGATTGAAAGCCATAGCGGCCGAGCGTGCCGCCACCATTGCGACCACGATCCAGGCTAGCTTGATGGCCAACGACCCACCTGTCAGATGAATCTCACGGATCGCCAGCAGCGCCCCGGTCAATGCAAATGGCAGGGCGAAGACGGAGTGCTCGAACTTGATCATCTCCAGTGTCAGGCGCAGGCGCTTCCAAAAACCCATTCGGATTCCTTATCCAAACTTCGATACCATTCTAATTCATGCGGTACGCCGTCTTGTTCCTTTGTGTCCTGCTGGGCAGTTGCAGCAAGCCTCAAAATCCTGAGGATTTCAGCACCTCGGATCTCACCCTGCCCGGGGGGCGCGTGATCAAAGTAGAGACCATGATTAACGACATTGACTTGGGCCGCGGGATGAAATATCGAACATCGCTCGCCCCCGACCATGGGATGTTGTTCATACACTCGACGGCGGGCTACTACCGCTATTGGATGTATCAGGTGCTGATTCCGCTGGATATCATCTGGTTGGACACGGATCGCAAGATCGTCCTGATCATGCCCGACGCTCAACCTTGCAAAACCGCACCGGCCCAATGCCCGCAATATGCCTCGCCGAAGCCAGCTCACTATGTTCTGGAGTTAGCCGGGGGAATGGCGAAGAAATACAATCTTCGGACCGGCCAGCAACTGGATTGGTGAGGCGCAGGGAGGGCGCGCCGGAAGCGCTCTGGTACCCTCAAGTTGAGATGGACTCCGACCAGTTGCGCAGCCTGCTGGATGACGTGCGTTCGGGCGCTTTAGACATCGACGTGGCGCTGGAGCGCATGCGTCATCTGCCCTTCGAGGATCTCGGCTACGCGAAACTGGATCACCACCGCAGCCTGCGCCACGGCATCACGGAAGTGATTTTGGGCAAAGGCAAGACAGTAGAGCAAGTCGTAGGAATCGCCGCGCGGCTGCTCGAACAATCGCGGAACCTGCTGATCACACGCACCGATCGAGAGGTGGCGGGCAGGCTGCGGAAGGATTTTCCGGAAACCGAATATTTCGCATTGTCCGGCGCGGTGCGGGTCTGGCGCGATCGCAGCATTCACGGGAAGGGCAAGCTGGCGGTGGTATGCGCGGGCACCAGCGACATCCCCGTCGCCGAGGAAACGCAGGTGACCGCCGAGATCATGGGCAACCAAGTGGAGACCATCTATGATGTGGGCGTGGCCGGAATTCATCGGCTCATTGCGCACAGCGATCAACTGATGTCGGCGCGCGTGGTGGTGGTGGTGGCGGGAATGGAAGGAGCGCTGCCCAGCGTGGTGGGTGGAATCGTTTCCGTCCCGGTGATCGCCGTGCCGACCAGCGTCGGTTACGGCGCCAGCTTCAATGGCTTAGCCGCGCTCCTCGGAATGTTAAACAGCTGCGCCAGCAACGTGGCGGTTGTAAATATTGATAATGGATTCGGAGCCGGCTATGTCGCGAGTTTGATCAATCGCTTGTAGCCACTGCTGACACTACGCCACTGCAGCACTGATCCGCGACCCGGACTCTTCTGCGTAGACATAGAAACCGAACATGGGCATTGCCTCGCTCTTGCTCCAGCGGCTCATCCTCCACGTGACGCGAACAAATCTGACGTCCGATTTGGAAGACAGATTCAACAGCATGGAATAGATTCCGCAATAGAACTTGGGCGGAAACGTGGCTAGGGGACGCAAGCCCCATTTCTCACCATCGCCAGAGCCCCAAATAGACACTTCCAGGCTCTCTTGCTCGATAATGCGTGTGATACCGAGAGTGAGAACGAGCAACTTCCCTCGTTTGGATCCGAGATCAAACTCCGGTCCAGTGCCATCGGCTCGGGCGACGCTTTCAGGCAACAGTAAAGTTGGCAGCATAAGTCCTCCAATCCGGGGAACATGCCGGAACTTTCTCAGTTTTTGCTACCTGGCAGGCTACCTACAGAGTAACCTTCACTTACTCGACTACAACTTCAGGAGGCGGTTTCCCGCTTCTTCAAGAGTCTCACATTTCTTGCAAAAACAAAAGCGGATTAATGTTGCACCTTGGTTAGAATTTGAAAAAAAACTCGAACCAGGCACCGCCGCTACGCCGGCGTGCTCGATCATGTGGCGCACAAAAGTGTAATCATCGGGAAAACCGAAATCGCGAATATCGGTCATGATGTAATACGCGCCGTCGGGGCGGAAGCAGCGGAATCCGGCCTGTTCCAGGCGGCCCAGCAGCAGGTCGCGCCGCTGCTGATAGTCACTCGCCAGCTTGGTGTAGTACGAATCCGGCATGTTCAAGGCGCATATGCCAGCTTGCTGCAACGGCGCCGCCGCGCCCACGGTCAGGAAGTCGTGGACTTTACGGATCGAATCCGTCAAATCCGGCGCTGCCAGTACCCAACCCACTCGCCAACCGGTTACTGAGTAAGTCTTACTCATGCTGTTCACCAGGACGCTTCGTTCCCGCATTCCCGGAATTGTCGCTATCGGGAAGTGCGATGCGGGTCCGTACAAAATGTGTTCATAAATTTCATCAGTAATTGCAAGCGCATCGAATTCCTGACATAGCTCGGCGATGTATTCGAGTTCTTGCCGCGCAAAAACTTTTCCGGTTGGATTGTTCGGCGAGTTGAGTACGATGGCTTTGGTGCGGGCGGAGAACGCGGCGCGGAGCTCATCGGGGTCGAAAGTCCAATCCGGCGGCCGCAGGGCAACAAGTTTTCTCTCGGCATCGCACAGCATTGTATCCGGACCGTAATTTTCGTAGTAAGGCTCGAAGACGATCACTTCGTCGCCGGGATTGGTCACGGCCAACAGGGAGGCGATCATGCCTTCGGTCGATCCGCAGCAGACCGTAATTTCTCTCTCCGGATCGTAATCCAGGCCGTACCACTTACGGTATTTGGCGGCTATGGCATCACGAAACGGTTTGGCGCCCCAGGTGATGGCGTATTGATTGAAATCTTGCGCTATGGCTTCCTGGGCCGCTCGCTTGATGGGCTCGGGAGCGCTGAAATCCGGAAAGCCCTGCGCCAGATTGACGGCCTTTACTTCCAAGGCAAGACGGGTCATCTCGCGAATGACCGATTCGGTGAAGTTGCGCGTCCGATTGCTGCGGAAGCGAGGCCGGCGGTTGACGATCTCCGCGGGACGGACGGAGGTTTTCTGGGGCGAGGGAGTCATAAAGACGAGCGTAGCACTCGGTGGGAGTCGGTTTAGCTAAGGGTCTTCGACATAGATGTTGAATGCGCTGATGGCGGCACCGATCTGGAGAGCGAAGCTCGTCTGGGGCGGGGAGGGCGTTTGCGATGGCAAACGGAAATTGATTTGCGAGACCCCGGCTAGCATATCCGGCGCGTCCCCAGCGTACAGAATTTCCAGCGAGCTGACTGCTCCAGGCGCTGTAAGGTCATATTGCAGGATCGACACGGGAAGGAGGGGTGCACCCAAGGCGCCGGTTAGGATTGTTCCATCCGGTTGCGGCAAGGTTGAGATGCCTCCCCCGGTAGCCCACACCGTGACAATGGAGCCGGGAGCCGCTGGATTAGCCGCGGTGTTCAGGGAACCGTCCTGGTTGAGAGCTACGGAGAACACACCAGGCTGCGAGGGACGGACCAACATGGTGGGTCCGGCGAGGGTTCCTGACGGCGTGATGACTGTTATGGTGGTGGTGTCCTGTCCAAACACCTCGGCTGGCACAATGGCGTTGATCTGCGTCGGGCCGGCATAGAGTAAAGGCGCTGCGATTCCGTCGAACAGGACCTGGACTCCTCCTAGCGAACTCGTGACCACATTGCCGGCCAATTGAGCGCCCAGGGGAGGTGTTGGGCCGATATCGATGCCGTAGAGCGAGATCAGCTCGTAGGGAGCGACGGCGTTTGAAACGGTTGAGGCAGCGGCGTTCGCAATACCGGCCAGCGACGGCCCTGCCGCAGGTCCCACCAAGAGCAGAGAACTTGCCGAGCCGAGCGCGATCGGCTCGGCCTCGCTAAAGGTTATGGCTCGGCCGGCTGCTCCGGATGGCGCGGTGATTAGGAATGTTATTGCCGAGAGATCTGAAGCTAAGCTGGCCACGTATGTGTCACCGAGCAGGGGAGTGTTCGGCGGTGCGGGCAGGGATGCAGGTGAAGCAGAGCCAGTGATCCAGATCGCACCCTGAGTGTCTATCGCCAGCCCAGCCACGCCTGTCGGCACGCCCAGGGAAGCTCCAGTGCCGAAATAGGTAGAGGATAAGAGCCGCTGGGCGGTCGGATCGAACTCCGAAATGAAGCCGGCATACTCATTCGGTGGAGGGACCGTGCTCTGAAGCGATTGAGGAGTGACAGGCGATCCATCCCCGACCGATCCGGCAACTAAAACATCGCCGGCGCTGTCCAGGGACATCGCCGCGATGAGGATGTCTGGCTGAAACGGGACGCCCATTATGGGCAAATAGGTTGCCCATAGCAGGGTGGAGCCACTCGCTGTGAATTTTGCTAGAAAACCTGCCGCCAGCGATGAGGTGCATCGGCATTGTGGCGCATAGACACCTGGAGTTACCGGCAACTTGTCGGCGGTGGTGGCGCCGGCGATGACCACATTGCCGGCTTGGTCCAAAGCAACCGCGGTGGCGCGTGTCGAGCCGAACTGGCCAACGCACCGGCTGCCGCCGCTACAGACCACGCTGCCATCGCCGAAGTAAGTAGAGAACAGAATCTTTTTGCCGTCCGAGCTGATCTCGGTCAGATAGGCATACTGTGCCGTTCCAAAGGCATTGCTCGGAGGGGGGCTGGATTGAAAAGCCCCTGGTGTAATGGGAAAGTCCGTATTAAAAGTGGTTCCCGTAACGTAGATGTTCCCTGCTTTGTCGAGCGTCATCGCGCCCGCTGAGGTTCCAACTCCGTAAGGCTCGGACTGTTGTGAGCCGCCCAGCTTGGTTGAGAACAGAATGCCCCGCAACTGAGAATCGATTTTAGTGACAAAGGCTGCCGGGGTGGAGGTCGAGGAAATCAGAGGCGAAACCAAGGGGAAGTCCGATGACGAGGTAGAACCAACCAGAACCAAATTGCCTGTGGCATCGACGGACGCGCCCGCGATCGTGTCACGTGAGCTTCCTCCGAAATCCATGCTCGCCAGGGTGGCGCCGTTAGAATCGATTTTGAGGACGCGAATCTGGGGCCGGCCGGAAGGTTCAATGATATTGGAGACGACAAAAAGGCTTCCGGATGCGCCGGCTGATATGGTTTGCGGCTGCGCTCCAGCCGGGAGATCGAGATATCGAACTAACACCTGCGGGGCCGCCGAAGAAGGGTCGGGAAGAAGAGTTGGCGCCAGCAGGACGAGTAGTTGTTTTACAGCCATTGCGTATTATTCTGCAGGTTCTCTTCCAACGGGTTTCGGCGATTACTAAAGAATCGGCCTTGGCCCGCCGAAGTCATTATTGGGAGCAGAACACCATGCGGACTCGTTTTTGGATGATTACTTGCCTTTGCTTGGGCTTGCTCGTGCCCGCTGCCAGCGCCAAGCAACGCAAACCTCACCCAGCCGGCAAGCATCCTAAACCGAATCATCCGATGTCCAAGTACAAAGCCAAGAAGCCGAAGAAGATCAAACACTGAGGCTTCGGCTCGCATCCCGCGCGACGCTTAGCGCGCCCCGTTGGGTTGTGGCGGGATGTAGTACAGCAGAATCGATTTTCCAATCCGTTCAGTTGGCGGGATCAGGTCCGGCCAGGTCTGTGCGGTCGGATCGTTCATTTGAAGACCCAAGCGGTATAACTTCCACTGCGTGATCTGCACTGCATTCCAACCCGGTTCAGGCGCGTCCGGGGCGCTGCGAACGTGCACCGGAAAACCGTGCGATGCCAGGCTAATGGTGATGGTCGGAGTGAACGCCACCGAGGGTGCATTGAGTTCCTTGAGCCGCTCACCGAGGCGTTTGATGTCCTGCCCCCAATCGAGATCCGAGTCGACCACGATACGTTCGGGATGGTCGCCTGCCAGAGCGTTGAAATACGCCAGGTAGTCAGGATGAGCGGCCAGCGAGGTCGCACAAAGCCAAAACAGTGCAATGGCCAGCGTCCAATGCGCCCAACTTTGTCTGGCTTCCGCCAGCCAGATAGCGCCTGCCGCGGCGATGATTGCCAGGAACGGAAACATGGGCAGGATGTGACGGATGCCGATATTGATGTGCGCCGCCATGGCGATCGCCAGCATCGCTAGCGGAATCGCAACAACGATCCCAAACATCCAGCTGTTGCTACGAGACTTGGGGCGCTTCCAAAGGCCCAGCGCCATCAATCCCAAAAGCGCCAGCGGCAGCTTGACGGCCATTAGCACGGGGAAGAAATACCACCAACCTTGCATGCGCAAATCGCCCAACAGGTAGGAAAGATGGCCACCGGTGTTATGCTCGCTTACGGCTTGGATGCCCGCGAATAACTCGGGGAAGGGCGCCGGGAACGGCAGGTAAACGTTTTTTCCGAACGAGAAACGGTAACCGGCCCAGATCAGAAAGAATCCGAGAACTCCTGACCCGGCGATCCATGGCAGCAAGCGCAAGACTTGACGGGCAAAATCGGCAGCGCGCGGGCGAGTGAACCAAAACCAGACCGCGAGCGCCAAGGCCATCGAGGCGGGATAGTAGACCAGGGCGGAGAATTTCGAAAGCACCATTAAGCCCAGCGCCAGGCCGAACCAGGCCGCAGTCTTGACGCCGGGTTCCTCCACCAGGCGCAGGGAAGCGTACATCGCGGCGGCCATGCAGGCGGTCACTCCCATGTCGGTAGTGGAGAGGCCGGCGTGTGCCAAGACCGTTGGGATCATGCTGAAGATCAAGACCGCCACGACGGCGACGCTGGTGCTGAAGACTTTCCGGCCCCACAGGAACACCATCCAGCATGCCAGCCAAAAAAACGGGAGATTTCCCGCGCGCGACAACGCCAGGCGCCAATCATACTGGCCGGCACCGCCTCCATACAGGATCGTGTTGCCTTCGAAAGTCATGTCCCCCTGGCGGTTCCCATGGACTCCGGCCAGGTACGGCAGCAGTGCCACCATTACGCGCGTTAGGGGAGGGTGCTGCGCTTCGTAGGTGTAGATGCCTTGATCCAGCCACTGCATTCCACAAGCAATGTGAGCCGGTTCATCGGAGGTGTGATTGAAAACCGTGTAGGTTAGCGCGATTCGCGCTGAACCGAGCAATATCAGGGCGATGACAATAACCAGGGCCCGGCGTTCGAGGAAATTTTCTATCCGCGCGAGAAGCGGCGGACGAGCCTCGACCGCGAGCTGTTGATGCCGGGCTTTCTTCTTGTGGGCGGTGGGCACTTCTTACCCATCATAAGGGACACACCCTGTGGATGGAGAGCAGCGGACGTTCTCCGGCACATCTCTCCTATGCCGAAGGGAAAATCCGAAATTCAGAGAAGAACGTCTCCGGTGTTGATTGCGTCGATTGAGAAACGGATTTATGTGATTCGCGGCCAGAAGGTGATGCTCGATACCGACCTGGCGCAACTGTACCGGGTTCCGACCTTCCGGCTCAACGAGCAGGTGAAGAGAAATCGGAAGCGGTTTCCACGCGATTTCATGTTCCAACTGAGCCAGCAGGAGGCCGATTGTTTGACATCGCAAAATGCGATGTCAAACGTCGGAAGAGGCGGTAGGAGAACGCTTCCATACGTTTTTACCGAGCACGGAGTGGCCATGCTTTCGAGCGTTTTGAACAGCGAACGAGCCGTGCAGGTGAACATCGCGATCATGCGCGCTTTTGTGCGGCTGAGACAGGTAATCGCCGCTCACGAAGAGTTAGGCCGCAAGATCGATGAGCTTGAAAAGAAGTACAAAGAACACGATTCGCAGTTCCAGGTGGTGTTTCACGCCATCCGCGAGCTGTTGGAGCCTCCCGCGGGTCCGCCCAAGCGACCGATCGGCTTCCGGGTTCCAGCCAATTCCTCGGAGAGAAGTTCCCGCGCCGCGCCACTAGTCCGATATCCCGAGAGGGTGCATAGGTGATACGAATTACAGTGCTGTTGTCGCTGGTCATTGCGGTAGTGGCGGGCCAATCCACAGACCCCGCTTACAAATCTCTGCAACAGGCTTACGATGCTTTGCGCCAGAAGAATTACGACCAGGCCGTAGCCGGATTCCAGCAGGCGATCGCGCGAGCGCCGGATCGGTCTTCAATTCGTAAAGACCTGGCCTACACGCTGCTCAAGATCGGGGAAAACGAAGCCGCGCGGGATCAATTTGCCGAAGCCATGCGTTTGGATCCGGCCGATGCACACGTGGCGCTGGAATACGCGTTTCTCTGCTACGAGACCAAAGAACAGGTCGTCGCTCGCAGGACTTTCGATCGCATTCGCAAGAGCGGAAACGCGACCGCTGAGCAGGCCTTCGAGAATATCGACCGGCCTCTGCGGGAGGGCATCGATCGCTGGCAAAAAGCGCTTGCGATGTCGCCGGACAATTTCAGCGCGCATCAGGAACTGGCACGGCTGGCCGAGCAGCGCGATCAGCTTGACCTGGCGGCTGAACACTACGAGAAAGCCTGGCGGCTGAAACCGGCGGAGCGTTCGCTGATGCTGGATCTGGGGCGTGTCTGGAAAGCGCTGGGCCGAGATGAAGATGCCAATGCCGTACTGCTGGCAGCCTCGCGGGGCGCCCAGCCGCGAGTGGCCGAGCAGGCGCGCGAACTTCTGCCGGCGCGTTATCCGTACGTCTACGAATTCGAGAAAGCCCTGGAACTCGACCCGAAAAATTACGAGCTGCGCCGGGAGCTAGCCTATCTCGAGCTCCAGATGGGCAACAAGGACGCAGCCGAGCGCGAGTTCCAACTTCTGAATCAGATGGCGCCGGACGATCTGCTGTCGGCGGCGCAGCTCGGCTTTTTACGGCTGAACCGGGGCGACTACGCGGGCGCTCAGCCGCTGCTCGACCAAGTGCTGAAGGGCGGCGATGAGGAACTGGCCGATCGCGTTCGCGTGGTGTTAAAACTGCCCCAAACGCTGCACCGCCGCGGGTCAACTCCGCAAAGCACGTCGGATGAAGCCAAAGCGATGGCTGAAAAGAGCCTCAAAGCCGGATATCTGAAGGACGCACTCAAGTATCTGACCATCGCCCATGAAAACGACCCAGTGGATTTCGCCGTGATGCTCAAGCTGGGCTGGCTATACAACATTCTCAAGGACGACCGCGAGGCCGTGAAATGGTTCAACCTGGCGAGCAAGAGTCCCGACGCCTCCATCTCGAACGAGGCAGGTAAGGCGTCTCATAACCTGGCGTCTGAGTTCGCTCTGTTTCGGACTACGGCCTGGATCTATCCGTTCTTTTCCACTCGCTG
>DATJWJ010000168.1:0-7651 GCA_035501355.1 Bryobacteraceae bacterium
TTCAGCGAGATTGAAGGCACGTTTCAGGAGGGCAAGGCAGCGGTTGATGCTGGCATTCGAGAGATGCTTCTTGCCTTGAGATTTCGTGTTGATGAATTCCTGAATGTCCTGCTTGGTGAGCGATTCGGCCAGCCGGTCTCCAAACCAAGGACGGAGGTGACCCTCGATTTTGTCTTCAGCGAATTTCAGGTTGAAGCCGTTCAGTCGGTAGTCCGCCAAGACTCCATCCAGGAGGTTGCCTACAGTGGCTTTTCCTGGCCGTTTGAGGCCCGCCATACGTTCTGCAAGCCGCAGCTTGGCTTCTTCCTTGTCGCTGGTGAAAGTCGAATCCCTAACCTGCTTTCCAGCCTTCGTATACGACATCCACCAGATGGAAGAATCGGGCCGTCGATACAGTCCCATGTGATAAACAATATCACGTTTTGGGAAAAGTGGCTTCTAAGTTTCTGAAAATAGGAATAGATGTAAAGGTTTTAAGTCCCTTGCGTCTGCCAGTTTCGCCACCCGGGCACGGGCTGTTTTTAGTGTAGCGGAGGTGTGACGGCAGATGGCCAGGCGCCCCTCCCGGTTCCGAACAGCCCCGACCTCGATGTAGCAGGACGCGCGGACCGATGCTATACTCACCCGGTTTGTCCTGACTTGGGAGTCCATCATGAGCGAGCATGTCACGCCGGAACGCATTCTGCACGTGGGCCTGGGATTTTGGCCGTCGAAGGTGCTGCTGAGCGCAGTGGAGATGGGACTGTTTACGGAGTTGGCGCATGGGGGCGAGCCGCTCGAAACCTTGGGCGGCCGGCTCGGCCTTCACCCCAGGGCGGCGCGTGATTTTCTGGACACGCTGGTGGCGCTGGGGTTCCTCGCGCGCCGGGAAGGGAGATATTCGAATACTCCGGATACCGATTGGTTCCTGGACCGTCGGAAGCCTTCGTACGTGGGCGGGATTCTGGAGATGGCCAATCACCGGCTGTACCGCTTTTGGGGGCACCTGACCGAAGCCGTGCGCACCGGCAAGCCGCAGAACGAGATGCGCACCGGCGACGCGCCATTATTTGAGACGCTATACGCCGATCCAGCCCGTCTGCGCGAGTTCCTGGCTGCCATGAGCGGCATCAGCCGAGGCGCGGCCCAGGCAATCGCGGCCAGGTTCCCTTGGCGCGATTATCATACGCTCGTCGATGTGGGCACCGCCCAGGGAGACACAGCGGCGCAAATCGCGCTGGCTCATCCTCACATTCGCGGGACCGGGTTCGATCTGGCGGAGGTCGGCCCGATTTTCGAAGAGTACGTAGAGAGCTTAGGCCTGGGTCAGCGGCTGCGTTTCTCCGCTGGTAGTTTCTTCGACAGTGCGCTGCCGGAGGCCGATGTGATAATCATGGGCCATATCCTGCATGATTGGAACCTGGACATAAAAAAGATGCTCATCCGCAAGGCCTATGACGCGGTCCCGGCGGGCGGCGCCATGATCGTCTTCGAAGCGCTGATCGACGACGACCGGTCCGCTAATGCATTCGGACTCATGATGAGCTTGAACATGCTCCTCGAAACGCCAGGCGGATTCGACTACACGGGGGCGGATTGCCAGGGCTGGATGCGGGAAGCCGGCTTCCGGGAGACACGCGTCGAGCATCTGGCCGGGCCGGATTCGATGGTCGTGGGGATCAAGTAGGTCCATCAAGCGACTGCGGCGGGCCCGGTGGAGAATTCGTTTCTTTGGCCCTCGGCCAGTAGCCATTTAGAGCCATGACCAAATAGGATCGTAACCTCCAGGCGGGCACGGGCCGTCTCACCAGCAACATGACCTGGTGCGCTCGACCCCTACCCGCGGTAGCGGTATCGGTCTGGCTGAGTCTCGTGTTCGGCGCGCTGGCGCAGGATCCTGGAACCCGTCCCGTTGATTCCGCTACGGATACGGCTGCTCCGCCGCCTCCCGCCGCCATCTCCGTCCCGCTGAATGAGGAACGAATCCTTAAGGTGATTCCCGATTACCAGACTGTGGACGACACCTCGCACGCGATCGCACCGTTGACACCCGCCCAGAAGTGGGACCTGGCGTTGCGAGAGACTGTGGATCCGTTTAACATCGCCACCGCGGCGATGACAGCCGCTTCTTCTCAACGCGGCAATCAGACACCGAAGTATGGGGAAGGCTGGGCTAATTACGGCAAGCGTTTCGGCGCCGCGATTGGCGATTTTGGAACACAGAACTTCTTCAGCGCTGGAGTTTTCGCCACGCTGTTGCGGCAGGACCCACGCTACTTCCGCAAAGGTCCAACCACCGGCATCGCGCCGAGAGTGTGGTATTCCATGACGCGACTGTTCGTCTGCCGCAACGATTCCGGGCGGCCGGTCTTCAACGCCTCGAATCTGCTCGGCATGAGTTTCGGAATTGCAGCCTCCAACATTTATTACCCTTCCGCCAGCCGGACCGGCACCGTGATGGCGGCCCGTACCGAAACCAGCTTATTCGGCGGTTTTACCGGCAACGTCATGTCGGAGTTCTGGCCCGACCTGCAGCGCAAGTTCTTCCGCAAAAAACCGAAGAGCTAGCCTACGACCGAGGCTGGATGCGGGAACGGGCTCGCGGGAGACGCGAGTCCAGCATCTGACTGGGCCGGAAACGATGGATACGAGGCCACGTGGGCCGATCTATCCCAGCCCACTCAGCATAGAGGTTGGTGAACGTCGAGGAATCGAAAAAGGCCCGATTGGCAGTCGGGCCCAGGTTCGATTCGGTTGGAACGTGCTAATCGTAAGCGGGCTGATCAACTTACATGCCGCGAGCAGCACGCCTTCGCAGCGCAAGCGTGCACAGCACAGTGACCGTCCCCAGGAGCAGAATCGACATTGGCTCAGGAACGGGAGACGACCAGCCGCCTGTGAAATTCACGGCCTCGCCCTCCGATTGCGTGAAGAAGATGTTGACGAAATAGTCGTCACCAGCGGTCAATGAGATGCCCGCCGGCGCATCGAAAGTGATGGTGCGATCGTCGTTGCTGAGCGTCGGAATCCACTGGGTATATCCCGGGAAGGGCTCACTTCCCGGTCCAGGGCTGCAGAATACCGTGCCGCCGCTGGCCCCGCCTCCGCAGTCTTGTCCAGGTGTGGCTAGAGAAGCAGGGTCTATCGTCACTCCTTCCGGGAGCCTGGTGAAGGTGATGGTGAAATCGGTGATGTCCACCGGTGTTGGGGCGCCGGGCCACGGAAGAACACTTTCGCCGACGCCGGGAGAACCAAAGGAGAACGTGCCACCGTCGTTAATGGACCAGGCCAGACCGGGAGCGATCGTCCCACTCGAGCCCGAGCCGCTGAATGGGATCGCGATTATATCGGCTCTGGCGGCGGCAGCACAAAGGCAAACGACCAACGTCACTACTAGCTTTTTCATTACACCTCCGATCGAAATATAACCAGAGTTTAAGATCCTGAAATATCTGGCACGCCAGGGTCCATGCTTTGAAACTGTTTCAGAGGCGCGAGCCCCAGGTCTGGGCGAAGCCGCTGCAAAGAAGATGTTTATTTCAGCGCCACGCGATTTCTATGAAGGACAGGAAGGGGCGCGGGATATACCAGTTTTTCGAACTAATGCCTACGATGACGTGAAAAACTCCGATGGAGGCGGCCGTTCGTCTTTGTTCTCGAATTTAGATCAAAATAGGTCTCTTTGGCATTTCATCTAAAGCCGGGTCTTTGGAGGAGCCGGGCAAGGGCTGTCTAACCGAGGCCATCGAGCGTGTGCAACAAATCGCGAAAACGGCGGCGGCTGACTTCGATCCGCTGTCCGGTCTTCAGCGCCACCTCGCCGGATCCACCGGGCATCGGGTGCACTTCGGCGACGGCGTTCAGCGCGATGATGGTCGAACGCGATACGCGGAAGAAGCGCGCCGGGTCGAGACGCGCTTCAAGTTCGTTAAGACTGGGATCCATCCAATATTGGCCGCCATCGGCGACCATCTGCGTGAATCCGCTCTCCGAGCTGAAGAACAGCACTTTGGTTTCGCTCACTACCAGGTAGTGCGCGCCGCTCTTGACGAGAAATCGCGCCGGGCCCTTGCGCTGGCTCTGCACTGCGCGGTCGATCACCGACTCGCGGTCGGAGGCGGGCAGGGAGCGAACGCGGTCCAGGGCCTCCGCCAGGCGCGAGCGTGTGATGGGCTTCAGCAAATAGTCCACCGCGTGCAATTCGAAGGCGTCGACGGCATGCTCCTCGAAGGCGGTGCAGAACACCACCGCCGGACGCGGCTGCGGCAGGCAGGCAGCTACGTCGATGCCGCTGCAGCCGGGTAGACGAATATCGAGCAGCAGCAAATCCGGCTTCAGCTCCCTGGTCAGTTCCATGGCCTGCACGCCGGTCTCTGCCTCGCCGGCCACTTCGATATCGGTGTGTGCGGCCAACATCTGGCGCAGGCGGGTGCGGGCCGGCGCTTCATCGTCCACGATCAATACGCGAATCATCGATATTCTTCACACCAGCCGGGACCTGGCAGGGCATGGCCAGCGTCACCCGCGTGATCTCGTTGGCGCGCTCCCATTTGAGGCCGGCCTCAGCGCCATAGTAACCCTTCAACCGCTCGGCGATGTTGCGCAAGCCATGACCGGACACGTCGTCTCCCAGGGAAAACCCGGGCGGAAATCCAGGGCCGTTGTCGGAGACCTCGATTCGCAGAACCGGCCCGTCGAGCGCGGCGCGAAGGCTGACCTCGCCGCGGTCCTCCACCATGGATGCGCCGTGTTTCACGGCGTTTTCCACTAGAGGCTGGATGCACATGGCCGGAACCGGTATCGCGCCTATCGCCGAATCCACGTCGACGGTCACCAGAAGGCGGCTGCCGAAACGGGCCTGCTCCACACGCAGGCAGGAGTTGACGAACTCGATCTCCTCGTCCAGCCGTACCCACTCTTTCTCCGACTTCCGCAGCGTGTAGCGGAACACCTCCGCCAGTTGCTCGACGGTTTCCTCGGCCGCGCCGGGCTGGGTGGAGATCAGGCCGGCGATGGCGTTCAGAGCATTGAAGAGGAAATGCGGATTGATTTGCGCCCGCAGCGCCTTTAACTCGGAGCGGGTGGCCAGACGGCTCAACTGCTCTTCGCGCTCCCGCTGGCGGGTCTGCTCTTCGCGGAAGCGCACATTTTCGAGGACCACCGACAAAGTTCGAGCCAGGGACTGGAGCAGCCGCTGATCGTCACTGAGGAACGGGATGGAATCGGACCGCCCGGCAAGCGTGATCAGGCCGCGCGGCGGCACCCTCGCGATCATGCCGTTCCCGGGAGCCGGTTCCGCTTCCGATTCGAAATCGACGCGGGCAGGGGCTTGAAAGACATCCGCGAGGCTGGCCTCGGCGGCGGCGCGCAGTTCCTGTTCGGCGCCGGCAGCCTGTATGGCATGGGTGAATCGCCGTTCCGCTTCGGCCGGCGTGTACTGCCGCCGGAGCCAGATACGGTCGATTATGAGCGCGACGCGGGAATATACCCACGGCGCGATCAGCCATAGCGGCGTCAGAAGCAAGGCCGTGATCCATGCTCGCTCGATCAATAGCCGGCTCCAGTTGGTTCCCATGCGCGCGGCCGCGCGGGACTGGACGAAGAAGAACGCCGTCAGCACCATGAGGGCGAAGGCGAAGAAGGCGCCGCGCTTGACCAAGAGATCGAAGAAGACCAGCCGCTCGTTGTAATACAGCGTCACGCAAAAGAATGCCAGTACGAGATAGTCGGGCAACAGATCGAGATAGGCGCTGACACCGGTCAGGCTCAGCGCCGCACACAAGACCATCAGCGACAGCAAAAGCACGATCCAGGCCCGATGCCGGCGGTGCGCCGCGGTCTGCTTCCGTTGCGAGAGGCCGAGCATGACCAGGCCCAGCGCGCCCGCTGCGCCGAACATGGCGGCGGGCAACCTGTCCAGCAGTTCGCTCCAGCCGGTGAAGATCAGTTCGCGATCCTCCATTCCCTCCAGCAGAGCTCCGATGGCTCCGAGACCGTAAAATGCCGCTATCAGCCATCGCCATACGCGATATTGCGGAAGGTACGCGCGTTCTTCGCGATAAACCACGTACAGCAGCGCTGGAGAGAGCAGTCCGGCCGCCAGAGCCATCACAACTCCGGCCGCCGTCAACCACCGGTCATCGGCGCTCAATGTCGAGAGCGTTTGAAACAGCAGATTGGCCACGAAGGCAGTGGCGCATACGAGAGTGAAGACAGGGAAAGCCAGTCCGCGACCGGCTCCTCTCCGCGACCGGTGTTCGCGCCAATACACCACGGTCAGGACACAGAACGTCAGCGCGCCGAAGGTGAATACCACCACCGAGATGAAATAAAGAAGCTGATCGGCGCTCATGGAGGTTTCTTCACGATGTTTGAACCGGTTTCCCGGTCACCGCTTTCAGCGTCTCGAGGATAGCTTTGTAGCTGTCTTTGTGGACCTCCAGGAGAACCGCGCCGGGCTTGCCGTGGTCGTCGGTGTACTCGATGCCGACGAAGTGGTTCTTGCTCTCGTGCAACAGGCCGAAGAGGGCCAGCGGCGTAAAGAAGACGCTGAGCGTAACCATGTCCGCCACACGGCGGTGCGCTTCCTGTCCGTAGCTCAGCGCGGTTACTTGCCCGGGCTTGAGGCTCAGCGTCACACGGTGTCCGAAGACCATCACGATCTTGTCGCCAGTGATGCTGAGGGTGGTATTCCAGTCATAGGGGTCGACTTTGGCTACCACGGTGCCGCCGCCGTAGCGGATCCGGTTCCACCTGTTTCCCTGAGCGCCCAGATCGGGCGCCAGCGCCAGCAGCAGCGCCAAGAGGCACGCCAACCGCTGACGAAACTCCTTGCCGCGGCGGTTTGAGCGCTCGCCGATCATCGTACTCGGTCCTCAGTATAGGGGACGTTTCCGGGGGGCGGCAACGAGTGGATAGGTGAGCGGCGTGGAGGCCCCCACAAGCGGTTCTGCCCGCTCCGTGGACGGTGTTCGCGCGGATTCCGCCGTCCGCCACATAGTTCCAACCGCTCATGGAGAACCGGTCGCATCGCTGTGCGATTCCGGCTAGGATGCTGATTGAGACGAACCGGTATGAAAATGCCCAGACTTCCGAACGCTCTATTACAAATGATGCTGTTCATCGTGGCCGGCGGCGCCGCTTCCGGCCAGAATAGCGACCTGGGGCTGTTGTTGGGGGTGATCGATCCGCGCTATTCGGTCGTTACCGGGCCGGGAGCGAGCGTATCCGCCAGCGCCGGCGGCGCGGGGCAGGTGAACTATGCCTACCAGATCAAAGGCTGGCAAAATGCCGACCTCTACGTGGAGATTCCCTTCTTTTTAGCCGGTCGGGGGAACACCTTCTCGGGATCTGGAATCTCCAGTTCGAGCGCCAACGACATCGGCGCGGTGACGCCCGGGCTCCGGTTCAAGTTGAGGCTCGGCGGACGAGTCTCGTTCTACGCAGCCGGCGGCGGCGGCATCGGATGGTTCGGCAACAACGAGGTGGTCTCCGGCCGCGGATTCTCGACCATTTCGGGGAACACGACAGTGACCGCGGCGTTCGATTTCGGCGGGGGAATCGACTTCCGTCTTACGCGACTGCTCAGCCTGAGACCGGAGATCCGCGATTTGATCACCTCGCAAAGCGGCATATACGCCGGCAGTCACAATAATCCGATCTACGCCTTCGG
>DATJWJ010000169.1:0-4842 GCA_035501355.1 Bryobacteraceae bacterium
TCTCTGCTGACCTGTGCGGCTGCTGTAGCCGCGCCCAATGACTCGTCGATCCCCGTTTTCGGAAATACGGCGGGAAAAGGCCTGACGTTAAGCACGCCCACGCAGATTGTCATCCTTTTGACGCTGCTGACACTGCTTCCCGCAGTGGTGATGGCGGTCAGTCCTTTTCTTCGCATTACCATCGTGCTGCATTTTCTTAGGCAGGCTTTGGGAACACAGTCGGCGCCATCCAACCAGGTGTTGATCGGCCTGTCCCTGTTCCTGGCTTTCCTGATCATGCAACCTGTCGTCATGGACGTTTACCATCGCGGCTGGGAACCGGTGGAGAACGGCCAGCTTACTTGGGAGCAAGGATTCGATGAAGGCGCCAAGCCGCTCAAAACTTTTCTGCTGAAGTTCGCCCGCGAAAAGGACATCCAGACCTGTATCGAAATCGCCAAGTCGCCTCCGCCCCGCCAACCCGCCGATCTCGACTTGAAGGTGCTGGTGCCCGCCTACATCCTTTCGGAACTGAAAGCGGGCTTCCAAATTGGAGCCGTTTTGTTCTTGCCGTTTCTGATTATCGATCTGGTGGTGGCTTCGGTTACGTTATCCATCGGGATGGTGCAGTTACCGCCCGTCATGGTCTCGGCTCCTTTTAAGATCCTGCTATTCGTCCTCGTGGATGGCTGGAACCTGGTAGTTGGCTCGCTGCTAAAAAGTTTCTACTGAGGAAATATGGCGCCTGAAGCGGCAATTCACATCATCAGTCAAGCGCTCTGGACAACGTTCTTGCTATGCGCGCCGCTGCTTTTGATCGGTTTCGCGGTTGGAATTGTGGTGAACATTATCCAGATCGCGACTTCGCTGCAGGACGCGGCCTTTAGCACCATTCCCCGGCTGGCCGCATTTTTGTTCGGATTCCTGCTGCTGCTTCCCTGGATGACCAAGCAGATCACGTCGTACTCCATCGCGATCTTCGGCGATTTATCGCGCTATGCCCGCTAGCGCGGCGATCCATGTATCGCTGTTATATGCGTTCCTGCTGGTTCTGGCGCGCATGGCCGGACTTTTCACTTTCCTGCCGTTGCCCGGATTCAAGGCCGGCCCGGACGCCGCCAAAATCACGCTAGCACTGGCGCTTACTCTAGCTTTGTACGCTCGCTGGCCAATGGTGGCAGCGCCATCCAACATGCTTCAAATGACCGGCTGGATGATTGCCGAAGCGGGCATCGGTCTGGCGACCGGTTTGGCGGTTTCATTCCTCATAGAAGCGGTCACGATGGCCGCGCAGGCCGTTAGTACCCAGGCCGGTTTCGCGTTTGCGTCTACTGTCGATCCCAACACCGAAGCCGACTCCACCGTGCTGATTCTCATCGCGCAGCTCACCGCGGCCCTGTTGTTTTTCGCTCTAGGACTCGATCGTCAATTGTTGAGCATTCTGGCGCGCAGCCTCGAGACGCACCCGCCGGGCAGCATTACTTCGTCGCGCGCGAGCGCCGAAGCGCTGGTGATGCTTGGGTCCGGCATCTTCACCACCGGTCTTCGATTGGCGTTGCCTTTGATGGCGCTCCTGTTCTTGATCGATCTTTCAGTCGGCCTGCTCGGCCGTTTAAGCGCTCAACTGCAACTGATCGCGCTGGCCTTCCCAGCGAAAATGCTGGCCGCCGTGGCGGCGCTGAGCTTTCTGGTGTTGCTGATTCCCCAGGTTTTCGAGCAGTCAGCGAGCGTTGTCTTCGGCGTCCTGCGCAAATTTCTGGGCCAGTAACAAGGCCCTCCAACCATGAGCTCCTCGGGCGAGAGAACGGAAAAGGCGACACCGCGGCGGCTGCTCAAAGCCCGCCGTGAGGGACAAGTCGCCTCCTCGCGCGATTTCGTCAGCGGCCTTCAGTTCGCTGTTTTCATGCTGCTGCTGGTTGAAACCGGCCCCAGGCTGCTCGCCAGTTTGAAGCAATCCGCGCGCGTGCTCATCGGCCAGGCGTTCCGATCCGACCTCGGCACGGCGGGCCTGGTGGACCTTCTCCATCAAGCCTTCTCTTGGACGCTGATTCCGCTGGCCACCATGAGCGCCATTCTCGTCGCGTCAGGTCTTCTATTTCAACTCGCATCCACGGGCTTCGCCATGAGCCTGAGCCGGCTCGCGCCCAAAGGCGTGAATTTCAACCCAGTTTCTAAATTGAAAACAGCCGTACAGCGCGGCGTCACCTCGGCCATCCAAGCCACTCTGCTGCTGATCGTGTTCGCAGTGACTATCTATTCGGTGGTCTCGCAAAACGCAGGCCGGTTGTACGCGCTCCCGCTCATGAACCTGTCAACCGGTCTCGGCATAGTCAGTTCGATATGTAAGGACGTGCTGTGGAAGGCAGCAGCGTTCTTTTTGCTGATGGGCGTAATCGATCTGTTTCGCGAGCAGCGGCGTTTTGCCAGCCGGTTGAAGATGTCTAAGCACGACGTTCGCGAGGAGCTGAAGGAAACGGACGGCAATCCGCTGATCAAGATGCGAATCCGGCGCCTCCAAAGAGACGCCCGCCGCCGCCGCATGATGGACGAGGTGAAAACGGCCACTGCGGTGATCGTGAATCCGACCCACTATGCCGTGGCCATTCGTTATCATCACGAGACCATGCCCGCGCCCGTGGTAGTTGCGAAAGGCAAGAACTTCCTGGCCCAGCGCATCCGCGCGCGAGCCATCGAGCACCAGGTCCCGCTGATCGAAAATCGGCCTCTAGCCCAAGCTTTGTATAAATCCGTGGATGTCGGCCAACAGATTCCCGCGCATCTCTATCGCGCGGTGGCCGAAATCCTGGCGTACATCTACAAGCTGATGGGCCCGAATCGAGCTTAGCGCTCGACGCCGCGACCCAGGTATCCTCAAAAGGACAGCGCGATAAAGGCACCGCTGACTGGAGATTCCCGAACAATGACGTCTGTTTGCTATACACGTTTTTCCGTGGCTCCGTTTCTTCTTGCGCTTCTCGCCGTGCCGGCATGGGCACAGCACAAGGATCCTCCGCTCCCCAAGGCGCCCACCGATGTGAAACCGGCCAGCATCGATTACGAAGACGTCGAGTATCCATATCCGGTGTCATACCTGCCTCTGAACATGTACGGTCAGGATGTGCGGATGGCTTACATGGACGTCCAGCCATCAGGTCCGGCGAACGGCCGAACGGTGGTCCTGTTCCACGGCATGAACTGGGGCGGCTTTTATTTCGGAGGCCCGATCGATGTGCTTCGCAAGGCGGGATTCCGCGTGGTGGTGCCCGACCAAGTCGGCTGGGGGCGTTCGTCAAAGCCGATCATGCCCTACAATTTTCACGACATGGCGCTCAATACGCGCAAGCTTCTCCAGTCGCTGGGCATCACCAAGGCCGTAATCTTCGGACACTCCATGGGAGGAATGCTTGCGGCTCGTTTCGCCGCGTCGTATCCGGACATGACCGAACTCGCGGTCTTGTGCAATCCCATCGGTGTCACCGACGAACGCTGGCAGGCGGACGAGCATTGGGAGAACGCCGAGCAGGGATACAAAAAGATGATGGCGATGACGCACGACCAGCTTTACCAGGGCTTCGATGCGAATATTCGCTGGTATTTCCCCAACGCCTGGAAGCCGGAGTACGAGAAATACGTGCGCATGCTCTATGCGCCGACCCTCAGCGGCGACTGGCCGCGCCTCGCCATGGTCCGCGCCATCTATCAGCAGATCACTTATCTCGATCCGGTGGTCTATGATTGGCCGCACATCAAAGCCAAGACGCTGGTGCTCTGCGGCGATCTGGATGGCCCCGATTATCCGAAGCAAGTAAAACATCTCGCCGAGACCATCCCGAATGGCCACCTGGTGCTGATTCCGAACGTCGGGCACGTGCCGTTTTTCCAAGCTCCCGACATCTTCTACCGGGAGTTGTTGAAGTTTCTGAAAACGGACGGCTGACCCGCCGATGTGGCCGGAGCCTTTGCCGAGCCACTGGATCGCGCGCAATGTGATCGGAGTCGCCGTGGACGCTCAAACCCTGAGTTATGGCAGTAACTAGCGAGTCGCTCCGGCGGTCTCCGCTTTCATCAGCGGTTGCGGCGCACCAACCAGCTTGGATCGATCCGCGCCAGGCTTAGGACGGAATTTTTGCGTACGGCCGTTATAGCTATCGGCGACGTAGAAATTTCCCTCCGGATCCGAAGAGATGGAGTGATCCTCCCAAAACGTTCCTGGCTCCGATCCATAAGCGCCCCACCAAGCCAGCAGCTTGCCACTCGGGCTGTATTTCAGAAGCCGTGTGTGCGTAGTTATCGCGCTCGGCGTATAGCCGTCGATGCCGTCTGACACCCAAACCTCTTGGTCAGCGGTGATCAGGATGGAATTCGGGAACATGATGTTCGGCCATTGCGCCAGGAACTTTCCGTACTGGTCGAATACCTGAATGCGATGATTTCCGCGATCAGCCACATAAACGTGCCCATTGCGATCGGTAGCCACCGCATGCGCACCGTTGAACTCACCCCGGTCGCTGCCCTTGTTCCCCCACGCCATCAGAAATTTCCCGTTCTTGTCGAACTTCACAATGCGCGAGTTCGTGAGGCCATCGGCGACGAGAAAAGAACCGTCGGCGAGCCAGGCGATGTCCTGTGGCTGTCCAAAATGTTTTTCGTCGTTGCCGATCACTCCTTTCTCGCCCAGCGCCATCACCAATTCCTTGCCGTCGTGGGTGAACTCCAGAACTTGCTGGCCGGATTCATCGACGATCCACACATGGCGCTGCGGATCGTAAGGGCTGATCTTGATGGAATGCGGCCCGAGCGGCGTGCCAGGCTTGGTGACGTTCTCGGCCCACAGATGGTCCCACTGCGTCCACGATTCAATGA
>DATJWJ010000170.1:0-4080 GCA_035501355.1 Bryobacteraceae bacterium
TCACTACAAGCAGCTTCCTCGAAGTGATGCGCTGGCAGGTCGGTTCGTGGGCCTTTGGACTAGGGCTGCTGGCGGCTCTGATCTGCGCCGTGCAGGTCTACGGCACAAAGCTCCTGAAGCACAAGGCGGCTCAGTCGTGGATGTACAAGTACATTCGCCACCCGTTCTACCTCAGCCTTGCGGTGGCAGGGTTCGGACTGCTGACCATCTGGCCTCGGATCATCATTCTGATTCTTTATCTCGGCATGCTATTTCTCTATTACTTCCTGGCTCGATTCGAGGAGAAGCAGGTGGAGGCCGCCCATCCTGAATACGCAGACTATCGCAAACGTACCGGCATGTTTCTGCCCGGGAATCCCGGCGGCAAGGTCTTTCGTTTACTCTTCGGCTGGATACCAAATCACGGGCTGGCCCTGGGCGCGTCGAGCGTGGTGGTTATCGTGCTGGTCATCGGCGGGGCGATCGCGCTACGCCGCTATACGATCGCTCACGCGGCCACGGAACTCCTGCCTGAGGATCGAACAATGGCGATCGCCATCTGGCCGACACCGCCGGATACGATCCGCCAAGTCGTTTCCACGGCCTTGCAGGATGAGCGAGTTCGCGCGGCGCTCGACAAAGAACCAGGAGCAGCATTTACGGCGCATCTGCTCCCCAAGGACTACGGCATGGTCAACATGTTTGCCGACGTGGGAACCGATCACCGCATGTTCAGTAAGGTATCGGCTCGCCGCCTCGCCTCGTGGCTGGGATTCGCAGTCCCGTCCGTCGACCCTCGCCACAAGAATCGGATCATGGGGACGCCGCAAGATGACTACAAGGTCGTCTTTTCCCGCGTGGATGAGCCCGGCGATACACAGCTGGCGGTTTCGCAAGTGACCGATCTCTCAGCCAAGATGACCCCGGTCGTCATCGTCAACGTCGGCGGTCAGAGCCCCACGGTCGAAAACGTCCTGATTCCGCCTCGCCGCAGCTTCTGGGGCGATATCACCATGCCGATGTTCTAGGCACAGCCGGTTCGTTGACACCCGGCGAGTTCCGACCCTAGAATCTCGCCTACGCGTGGAGGCTCCAGCTCGACCGGAGCAAGCCGCGCGCGTCCTACTCGGAGATCAGCCATCGCCCCAGCCGCGCCGAAACTCAGGGTTGGCATCATTGACGATGACGCGGCTCTCCGCTCGAAAATCGCGGCAGCCTTGCGCTCGGAATTCGAGGTGCTGGAAGGCGAGAATTACGAAGCCGCCTACATCTACCTGCAGGAAGCCGAACTGGACGTCTTGCTGCTGGCTCTGCCGATCGCCTCGGGAGGAATCAAGGAATGTCTGGAACTCCTCGACCGGCTCGATGGCAGCGAGATCGATACGCTGGTCATCGTTCTCAGCTCGGATGAGAAGAAGTCGACCGCGCTAAAGATCATCGACGGCGGCTCGTACGACTACTTCGTTAAGCCCGTGGACACCGACGTCCTTCGCCACCTGATTCAGCGCGCCATCGAAAAGCTGAGCATCCAGCGGGAAAACCGCATCCTGCGCGAGGAAATCAGCCGGAAGAACACGTCGGGAGATTTCGTTGGCGCCACCGAGGTAATGCACCACCTGTTCGAATCGATCAAACGGATCGCGCGAGCCAGCACGAACGTGATTATCCGAGGCGAAAGCGGCGTTGGGAAAGAACTGGTCGCGCGCGCGATCCACGACAAGAGCCCGCGCCGAAGCCGCGCGTTCGTGAGCGTGAACTGCGCGGCCATCCCCGAAACTCTCATGGAATCGGAGCTTTTCGGCTACGAGAAAGGAGCTTTCACGGGCGCGGCTGGGATGAAGGAAGGCAGGATCGAAGTCGCCCACCAGGGAACGCTATTCCTGGACGAGATCGCCACTCTGCCGCTACCTCTCCAGAGCAAGCTTCTTCGCGTTCTCGAAGATAGGTCGCTGACGCGGCTGGGCGGCAAGAAACCGATCAAAGTGGATTTCCGCCTGATCAGCGCGACGAACGAGAATCTCGAGGAGATGGTCCGCGACGGCAAGTTCCGCGAGGATCTTTACTATCGCATCCACGTGGTGCCGATCTTCGTGCCGGCGCTTCGCGAACGCGTCGAAGATATTCCGGCGCTGGCCGACTATTTCATCAAGGTCTACTGCGCGGCCAACGGCGTGGCATCGAAGCTCCTTTCGGATGAGGCGCTGCTGGCCATGAAACGATACCCCTGGCCCGGCAACGTCCGCGAGCTGGAAAACGCCATCCAGCGGATCGTGGTAATGACCGAATCCGATATGATTTCGCTCGACGACCTGCCTCCAGAGATCGCCCAAGCGACCGGCCGCGACGGCAAGGGCCGCTTCAAGCTGCCTCCGGGCGGCATCGAGCTGGACCAGGAACTCACGGCTACGGAAAAGCGATGGGTCCAGGAGGCCATGCAGCAAGCCAAAGAGGTGAAAACGGAGGCCGCTCGCCTGCTGGGCGTCGACCGCAACCGCATGAATTACCTCTGCCGGAAACACGGGCTCTGACGAATTTCCGGTTCTAGTACGTTGAGAAATTCAAGTTCGCCCTGCTTCGAGCGGCGACCATCTCCCTCTGACGTCCCTCCCACGGCCCGAATGAGGCTCAAGAACGCCCACAGCCCCCGAATATGGTTTATCCAGGGTTGGAATTCGGCACGAATTCGACGTCAATCGCTGATTCCGCGGCCGAAACGCTGTAGAAGAGCTCACCTCAACCTCAGATTCTTCTTGCCGCTTTCCTTTCACTCGATTTTTCGTTGAATAAATCAACAAATGTTTGGATTTTCAACTTCTGCCATGAGCCGGTATATCGAGGTCGGCGACCACGAAATCGCCACATCCAGCAGATACAGACACTTACGGGAGCCATCGATTTCCTCGAAAGTTTGGCGCGAGGATTGCACTTAATGTTGGCGTAGTCGGAAGCACAAAACTTCTGGAGGAAAAACAAGATGGCAAAGAAACTCGCTGGCAAGAAACTCGAGAAGAAGGCTCCGCTGAAGAAGTTTCACCGGTAAGCATGCGGACTTCGGCCGGGCTGACGCCTTCTCATCCGCCAAGGCGCCCGGTGAGTTTGATCAGCTGGAAATTGCGCGGATGGCAGGGGGCCACCTGAAAAAGGTGGCCTTCCTCGCGCAGTAGAGAAAACTCGGGAGGAGAACCCATGAAGACTACAAAGCCCGTTAAGAAGACCGGAAAGCTGACGTCCACGAAGATCGAGAAAAAGGCTCCGCTGATCAGGCTCGCTTAGACCGTCGGTATCGATCCAAGTCTTAGAGTTTATTGCGCGGATGGCAAGAGAGGTCGCCTAAGAAGGCGGCCTTTTTTGTTTTTGAGGCCTGTCAAAACCGAACTCGCGAATCTTCCCTACCAGATCTGCGAACGCGCCCACCGCCAGGCGCTCCTGCCGGCTTGCCAGGCCACTGGATAGTACTTCCCTCCAATCTTGGCGCTCCCCGTCATTCCTTCAGTAAGAGAGCTGTCTGGATTCGGAAAAACCATTTCCACCGCGATGTAGTTCGTCAGCTGCTGGCCGAGGTGTTCTAGCTGCTGCGGTTTGCTTACAGGCCGGTCTTCGGCCGCCGCCGGAAGAACCCGATCGACGGTTCCCGCAAACGTCCGGTACGGAAAAGCCCTGACCTTGAGTTCCACGCGGGAGTCTTTGTGAATATCCTCCAGCTCCCAATCTCGGACCAGAATGCGTGCCTTCAGAGTGCTGCGATCCGCCAATTCGCAGAATTCGTCCCCCGCCGAAAGGTATTGGCCTGCCTTTTGGTCCGCACCCGGCGTGGAAACAATGCCGGGAAAGGGGGCCCGAATCGTCAGCCCGGCCACCTTAACTTGCGCCGCAGCGGTTTCTTCCTGAAGGCGCCTCTGTTCCTGGATAGCAGCTCCCAGCCCGGGTGATCCAAGCTGGAACTGGCCTGATCGGACCGCGCTATTCGCCATCGCCAGCTGTTGCGACAGCATTTGGGCTTGCGACTCCGCTTCCGGATCGGACAGGACAGCCAGAATCTGCCCGGCGGTGACTGGGTCACCCTGCTTCACAAGAACCTGGCGAACCACGCCTGAAACTCCC
>DATJWJ010000171.1:0-8599 GCA_035501355.1 Bryobacteraceae bacterium
TTCTCGCCCTGTTGAAAGAGCAGTTCGGCCTGGCTCGCCGCCCAAACCAACGCGGGCGCAAGAATCGCGACTGTGAGCCGGCAGAGCGTCACAAGAACTCTGACGATACGCCCCCTGCCGACGTGTATAAATAATTGACAGCAAACGGCCGATGAGTACAGAGAAAGAACCTCAACTCATGGCTGCCATACCCACGTCGACACGCCCGGGATTTCGACCGCCCGTTCCACAAACGTTTGAAGAATTAGGCATTTCCCAGTCGCTGGTGCTGGATTTAGTACTGCGGCGCTTGTTGCTGGAAGGCTTTAGCAACCTCCATAGCCTGAGCCGCACGCTACGGCTGTCTGTGCCTATCCTAAACATCGTTTTCAACCACATGCGGCAACAGCAGATGATCGACGTGAAGGGCATGATCGGCAACGATTATCACTTCACGCTGTCGCAAGCCGGCAAGACTCTGGCGGCCGAGCGTTTCCAGATCACGCAATACGCGGGCGCGGCCCCGGTCTCGCTGAGGGACTACCACAGCGCCATCAAAGCCCAGGCGGCGCAGGTGCGAGTGGATCGCAAACTGCTCAAGTCCGCCTTCTCGGACCTGGTGGTTTCCGATCGTTTGCTTGACCAGCTAGGTCCGGCGCTGATTTCGCAGAACTCCATTTTCATTTATGGCCCCACTGGGAACGGCAAAACCAGCCTGGCCGAGCGCATGTTGCGCGTCTATCAGGACGCCATCCTGCTGCCCTACGCGGTCGAAGTGGATTCACAGATCATCAGCTTGTATGACCCGGTGGTGCATCAGAAGCTGGAAATGGACGATCCCGATATGGATCCGCGCTGGGTTCTGTGCAAACGGCCCTGCATCGTGGTGGGCGGTGAGTTGATTCCCAGCATGCTCGAATTACGCCTGGATGAAGCTTCGGGAATTTATGCCGCGCCGCTACAGATGAAGGCCAACAACGGCATCTTTATCATCGACGATTTCGGCCGCCAGTTGATGTCGCCGCGCGACCTGCTGAACCGCTGGATTGTGCCGCTGGACCGGCGTGTGGATTACCTGATGCTGCGCTACGGCGTGAAGTTCCAGATTCCCTTCGAGCTGATGGTGGTCTTTTCCACCAACCTGGAACCAACCGATCTGGCGGACGAGGCGTTCCTGAGACGCATCCACAACAAGATTCTGGTGGAGGCTGTAGATGAAAAGGTCTTCGATCAGATCTTCCATCGCGTGGTCGGCAAGACCAATATACCTTACGAACCCGATAGCGCCGAGTATCTGCGCAAACTTTGCCTGCGTGAAGGCCGCACGGAGCTGAGAGCCTGCTATCCGAGCGACATCTGCAATATTTTGGTGTCCATCGGCAAGTACGAAGGCCGGCCGCCCTTCATGAGCAAAACCGAGCTGGAACGCGCGGCTTCGTTGTATTTCGCTAAAGCCTAGCGGCCCCTCCGGCGGTGTTCCGAGCGCTGCGTCCCATTTGCGGATGCCTTCTACCGAGTGTAGAATCGTGAGGAAAGGAATCCACCTCATGCGACTGGTCTTGGTAGCAGCAATTGCGGCGGCCGCGGCTTTCCCTCAAACGCCTTCCGCCTCCAACGAGGCCTCGCCTCTGGATTACGAATTTTTCAAGACCAAGGTGCAGCCGATCTTTCTGGCCAAGCGCGAGGGGCACGCCCGCTGCTACGTATGCCACTCCACCGGCACGCCCTTCCGGCTGCAGCGCCTCTCGCCCGGCGCCGCTACGTGGGACGAAGAACAGTCGCGCAAGAATTTCCGGGCGGCCTCCGCGATGGTGAACGTGAGCGAGCCCGAGGATAGCCTGTTGCTGCGGGAACCGCTAGCCGAGAAGGCCGGAGGCAACCACTTCCATCCCGGCGGCAAGCACTGGGACTCCAAGGACGCGGCGGAATGGAAGATTCTGGACGAATGGGCACACGGCCAGAAGCTGACCGCAAGCTCCCGGTAGACGTCCAGGGCCCGGTTTACGGCAGGACCGCCGTGATATTTCGCTTCGGCACTTGCCCTACGGGGATGTGCGCCACCACTTTTTGCTCTGCTACGTCGATGACCGCAACCCAGTTGGAACCTGCGCAGGCGACATACATCGACTTGCCGTCAGGTGTGAACGTCAGCCACTCCGGATCCATGCCCACTTTGATACTCTTCATGAGCTTCAAATCCGGGAGAGAATACTCGAAAGCGTAGCCATACCACTTGCTGGTGGCCCACAGGGTCTTTCCACCGGGAGTGAGGCCTATGCCGTGTGACGGCGAGCCTTGAATTCCTTCCAGGTTCTTGGTCTCGCCGGGAGGGTCGGGTAGCTTGATCCGATTGATCTCCTGATGCGTGGCGAAATCCACCACCGCGAAGCCATGTAGCTCGGAGATCTGCACGTACATCCGCTTGGTGGATCCATCCGGGTTGGTTTCAAAAGCGATCGGGCGCACGCCGTTTTCGAATTTCATGGACCAGACCGTCTCGTCCGTCTTGGGATCGATAACCGTCAGCGTCTTGCCAACTACTGAGCCTGCGACGATGTATTTGCCGTCGGGCGTCGTGAACACGTTGTGGACGGCGCCTTGGATCGGGATGCTCTTGATTTTCTCCAGACTGGCGGTGTCGAACACGTCTACAAAGCCCGGTTGAATGGCGATTGCGACGTAGACTTTTTTACCGTCCCTGGTAATGGTCACGTTGTTGGGATGCCCGGTCAACGGGAGGTTGTGAACGACTTTAAGTGTCTTGGCATCCACGACATCCAGTGTGCTCTCGGCTTCGTTAGTGATGTAATAACGGCTGCCATCGGGAGCATAAGTGGCACCGTGATTCACCTCGATGCCATGGATCACACCCACTACCTTGTTGGTGGCAGGATCGATCACGCTGACGTCGTCGCCGGCGCTGTTGGTCTGAATGATGCGGATCGTTCCGGCCGCGAGCGGCAGTGCCAGGAGCAGACCCAGGGCGAACTTCCGTCGGATCGCGGGAGTCAAGTGCATAGCGGTCGAGCCCTCCTGTGGGCTGGGGCAAGTCTATCACACTGTGTTGCTGATCGCAGGATAATGGGGTGGATCGAATGAACGTTCTCCTGATCTCAACCTACGAGCTGGGACGGCAACCGTTTGGACTTGCGTCGCCCGCCGCGTGGCTCGCCTCAAGCGGGCACCAGGTGATCTGCGCCGATCTGTCCATCGAGGCGTTACCGGAAGACGCGATGCGCAGCGCGGGACTGATCGCGCTGCATCTTCCCATGCACACCGCGACCCGCCTGGCGGTGCGAGCCATTGATAAGATTCGCAAACTCAATCCGAATGTGCATATCTGCTGCTTCGGTCTCTATGCCCCGCTGAACGAGTCTTACTTGAGAAAACTCGGGGTTGAGACGCTCCTGGGGGGCGAGTTCGAACCTGGTTTGCTGGGTTTGGCGGCCCAATTGGCGCAAGGCTCGTGTCCGTCCGAGACTGTGGTCTCGCTCGACCGTCTGCAATTCCGGACGCCCGCGCGCGCCGGGCTGCCGCCGCTTGAACAATACGCCGAGCTGCGCGTCAATGGCAACACCAAGCTCGCCGGTTACACCGAAGCCAGCCGGGGTTGCAAGCATTTGTGCCGGCATTGTCCGGTCGTACCGGTGTATCGGGGCGCGTTTCGGATCGTTCAGCCGGCGGTGGTGATCGAGGACGTCCGGCAGCAGGTGGCAGCGGGAGCCGAGCATATCTCCTTCGGCGATCCTGATTTTTTCAACGGCCCCACGCATGCCATGCGTATCGTGGAAGCGTTGCATCAGGAGTTTCCAAGTCTGACCTACGACGCCACCATCAAAATTGAGCATCTCGGAAAGCATCGCGAATTGCTGCCGCGCCTGAAAGGAACCGGCTGTGTGTTTGTGACCAGCGCTGTTGAGTCGGTGGATGACGAGGTTCTCGGGAAGCTGGAAAAAGGTCACACCCGGGCCGATTTTCTGGAGGTCGTGCGGTATTTCCGAGGCGCGGGACTGGCGCTAGCGCCCACCTTCATTCCTTTCACGCCGTGGACCACGCGCGAAAGCTATCGGGAACTGCTGGCGGTCCTTTTGGAGCAAGACCTGGTCGAAAACGTCGCGCCTATCCAACTCGCCTTGCGCCTGTTGATTACCAATGGCTCGCGTTTGCTCGAACTCGAGGACGTGCGAGCCGTGGTCACCGGTTTTGACGAACCCGCCCTATTGCATCGCTGGAGACATCCGGACGCGGGCGTTGATCGGCTCGCCGCGCAAGCTCTGAAGCTGGCCGGCCAACCTGGATCGCGCCGCGAGATTTTCGAGAAAATGTGGCGCCTGGCAAGCGACCAGCCGCTGCCCGACAATTTCGATCTGCTGCCGCGCGCCGCCATCCCCTATATGGACGAGCCCTGGTATTGTTGAGCCGAGCCAACTGAAGAGCAGGTTGCTCTTGTATAACGCGCAAAACTCCTAAGAAGAGTGGGTTCCTGCGAGGAGTGCTAGAGCTCCAAACGGGAAAGCCCGGTTATTCCTTCACAGGGAGGCCGGACCTTCCACATCAGGAGCAAAAACGAGGATTTATAATCCTCATACTGGTCGAGGCCGTGCCGGCTCGACCCCGCCAACCCGCGCCGCCTATAATTGAAGATCCCGGCTGCGACATGAAACCAGCGATTTGTTTGTTGAGCGGCGGCCTCGATTCGGCCACCACCATGGCGGTCGCCCGGCGCGAAGCTTTCCACTGCTACGCTTTGAGCTTCGACTACGGCCAGCGTCATCAGGCCGAGCTGGCAGCCGCGGCGCGCGTGGCCGAAAATCTGGGCGCTGTGCGCCACCTGGTAGTGCCAATCAATCTGCGCGTTTTCGGCGGCTCCGCACTGACGGCCGACATCGACGTGCCCAAGTCCGGCCTCAGCGCCGGCATTCCCGTCACTTACGTTCCCGCCCGCAATACGGTGTTCCTGTCGCTGGCCCTGGCCTGGGCCGAAATTCTCGAAGCCTCCGACATTTTCATCGGCGTCAACGCCATCGATTACTCCGGATATCCGGATTGCCGGCCCGAGTTCATCGAGGCCTTCGAGCGCTTGGCCAACCTGGCCACCAAATCAGGTGTTGAAGGACGAACCCATGTTCACATCCATACGCCTTTGATCCAGCTATCAAAATGCGACATCATCAGATTAGGCGCCGAATTGGGCGTGGATTTTCGCCTGACCCACAGTTGCTACGATCCAGACCAAGAGGGCCGCGCGTGCGGCCAATGCGACTCCTGCCGTTTGCGGCTGGCGGGGTTCGCGCAGGCGGGTCTCAAAGATCCGCTCGAGTATACCAGTGAAAATCGCTGAAATTTTTTATTCTATTCAAGGTGAAGGCCCGCTGATCGGCGTGCCCTCGGTCTTCGTTCGCACCAGCGGCTGCAATCTCCGATGCGCATGGTGCGACACGCCTTACACCTCCTGGGCGCCGGAAGGCGAGGAGCGCTCGCTCGATTCCATCGTCGAGGAAGTGAATCGCTACGGCGCATCGCATGTCGTCATTACCGGCGGCGAGCCGATGCTTGCGCCTGAGATCGACGAGTTGACGCACCGGCTAACCCAGCACCTCACCATCGAAACCGCCGGCACCGTGGATGCCCATGTCCGCTGCGATTTGATGAGCATCAGCCCCAAGCTGGCCAATTCCACGCCGCATGATCGCGAGGGTGGACGCTGGGCCCAGCAGCACGATCGTCTCCGCTACCAGCCGGAGATTCTCAAACGCTTGATCCAGCTTTATTCGTATCAACTGAAGTTCGTCGTCGTGGAAGAGAGCGATCTGGCCCAGGTACGAGCTATCGTCGACGAAATCGGCGCTGCAAAGAGCCGCGTGCTGTTGATGCCGGAAGGCATTGATTCGACTGTGCTTGCCCAGCGTGGGCGGTGGCTGGCCGAAGTGGCCAAGCGCGAAGGATTCCGCCTCACCCCGCGCCTGCATATCGACCTGTGGGGAAACCGCCGCGGCGTCTAGCTCCGATTAGTGCTCGCCATAGTTCAGCTCTCCGGCCGCAATCCGTACCGCTAGATGATTCTGTTTGGGCGGCAGCGGGCAGGTGGCGTAAGGCGTGAAGGCGCAGGGTGGGTTCTCAGCTTTGTTGAAATCCAGCTCTACTTCGCCATTCTTGGGGGCGGAAGCATAAAGAAACCGCCCGGCCGGGTAGGTCTCGCGGCCGGCTGTGAGATCGCGAAAGATGAAGAACAGTTGCTGGTCCTCGGTCACCGGTTCCAGGCGCAACCGTTGCCCGTCAAGTATGAACTCCACATAGCCTGGGCTGGCCTCGGGTTCGGTGTCGCCCAGAACGTTTGTAATCGGGATCATCTTTGGCTTCTCGTACGCCACAAAACGAGCCGTCACACGGTACTTTTCGTTAACCGGAAACCAGTGCAGCCCGTTGAAATGCTGGCGCGCCGCGCTGGCCGGGTCCCAGAGACGGATCCCATAACGATTAGCTCGCTGGATGACGGATATGGACATTCCAGCGATCTGCAGGCGATCGGCTGAACCATCCGCATCGGACTTAAGTTGAACCGCGGAGCGCGCCACTTTGCCATTCAAGAAAGCGGTGACGCCGGCCGCTGCTCTAAACGTAGTCGCGCCGGCATGAAACTCAAAGACACCGGCTCTTACAGACCCACGCGGTAACTTGATGGCGTTAGATGGGCCCGAACCAGCCAGGTTTGCACCGTCTTTAAGCCAGAACAACCCTGCCACAGCGAGCCAGCCGTCTTGGGCCTTTAACGCGGCTTCGTGCCGGGCGCGCCATTGCTCGATACGCGAGCTATAGTCGAGTTGCGCCGGCAGCCAGCCGGCGCCGAACAACCCATAGACACCAACGAGCGCCGCTACTCTGTTCCCGCGCACTCTGATTCTGATTGTACGCTTTCGATTCGATGAAGAAATCCCTGACATTATCGGCAGTACGGTACTGGTACTCAATTTAATGTCACACCGATTCTCAAGCGCGATAATGTTTGTGTCGGAGCGTCTCACGAACAAATGAAACCGCGCAATCACGGTCAATCGGCCCTGCTACGGAATCTGGTGCGTTTCGCGGATGTTACTCTGCGAAGCTTGCCGGCATTTTCTCTCGTTATCGGCCTCACGATGACAATTTCAGCGCGTGCTGACAGCCTCCTCTATTCATGCACCGCGGTACGGTTGTCTGCCACCAGTGAGCTTTGCACGAGCCCCAACATGTTGAACGAGATCAGTGGAATAGAAGACATCGAGATGAATTTCTACGGATCGCAGGTCGCCCCGGATGCGGATATTTCATTTAAGAATGTCAATTACTACCAAATTTTCACTCCTAAGCCCGCGACTAACCCACAGCTCTTCAGTCATCAAGGGACCAATGATTTCGGGGGTGGATCCTGGACCGGCTCGACTAACAGCCCAGCTTTTCCGGACCCATCTTCGAGTAACCCTGGATCAAGCGACTTTTCATCGGATGACTCGGTCGTCAACACGCCAGTGGACAGCGAAATCATCAAGTCAGACCTGATTAATGGCAACCAACCTCTGACTAACCTGGATCCAGTTCCGGAGCCTCGTTACTCCGTTATCGCCTTGCTTATAGCGGGGTTGGCGATAGGCACTTTGCGCAAGTTTCAGCATGACCGCCGCCGGGTCCTGTAATTCCTCCCAGTAGTTTAGCTCGATGCCCGAGGGCGCGCCGCGTCCAAGGCGCCACCGCGCTACATAATCCTGCCTCGCCACGACGTGAAGAATCCAGCTATATTGAATGTGCTTGCAAAAGGCAGTTCTATTTGCGTTACTGGCCTGGCTGGCGCCATTTATGCGCGGCCAGGAGAAGGTAATTGCGCTGCCGATCGACGGCGTGATCCACCCCATCACGGTCGACATCGTCAAAGACGCCATCGCGCAAGCGCAGAACGAACACGCTGAGCTGCTGCTGGTCCTCTTGGATACGCCAGGCGGGCTGCTGGACGCTACCCGCAAGATCATCCAGGAGCTTTCGGCCTCGCCGGTGCCCGTGATCACGTATGTAACACCCAGCGGCGCGCGCGCGGCCTCCGCTGGGTTCTTCCTGCTCGAAGCAGGCGATGTCGCCGCCATGTCACCTGGCACCAACGCGGGCGCGGCTTCGCCGGTGCTTCTCACTGGGCAAATGGATGACGTGATGCGCAAGAAAGTAGAAAACGATGCCGCCGCCCTGCTGCGCAGTTTAACCTCGCGCCGCGGCCGCAACAGCGACCTGGCCGAACAGACCATCCGTGAGGCCAAGTCCTTCACTGAAAAAGAAGCTCTGGATCAAAAGTTGATCGAGATCATCGCTCCCAACCAGGATCAGCTTTTCAAGCAATTGAACGGTCGCGAAATCACGCGCTGGGATGGCCGCCAGCAGGTGCTGCATTTGGATAAGGTCACGGTAATTGAGGCTCGGGAAACCTCGCGCGAGCGCCTGATGGCAGCTATCGCCGATCCTAACATCGGCTTCATTCTCCTGGTGCTCGGCGCGTTGGGAATCTACGTTGAGTTCACTTCGCCGGGACTGATTTTCGCAGGCGTGCTCGGCGGAATACTGTTTCTGCTGGGACTTTCTTCGCTCTCCATCCTTCCCATCA
>DATJWJ010000172.1:0-3951 GCA_035501355.1 Bryobacteraceae bacterium
GGGGACGCATCCCGGCAATGGAGTCACCGGCATATCCGGCGCCAATGCGGCGCGCGAGATTCTGAAAGACGTTCGATAACGCCGATCAGCCGGGCTGGGTGAACCTCTTGATCAGGCGATAGACCGGATAGCTGGCGACCAGCAGCGCGACTCCATACAGGCTGTTGCGCATGTCGCTGGCGAAGGCTCCCGCGAGAAACGCCACCGAGACAGCTACCGCCAGGGCCATGGTCCACGGGTAACCCGGGGTTCGATACGGCCGCGGCGTTTGCGGTTCCCGCTTGCGCAGCATGTACACCGCGAAATAGGAGAGCCCGTATTTGGCCACGAAGAAAAAAGTGGTGATGGCGATCACGCGATCGAACGAGCCGCTCAGCAAGAAACCCGCGGTAATCAGGACGCTGACCCAGAGCGAAAGCGATGGAGTGCCGCCGCGATTCACGCGCGCGAAAGCGCGAACGCCCCAGCCGTCGCGGCTCATCGCGTAGATATTTCGCGTGGAGGCCAGAATCACCGCGTTGATCAGCGCGAGCAGCGCCACGATCATCAGCGCTTTGACGAACGTCTCGCCCACCGGGCCGAAGATCACGGCGCCGAGAGCGGCCACGGGCAAGTCCGTTTTGGCGACCCCGGCCACGCCGAGGCCGCGAAAGAGCGCGCCGTTGATCAGGAGATAAATTCCGGACAACAGGAAAACGGTGCTGACCATCGACCGGGGCATCTCCCGGCCCGGATTCACGATTTCATCGCCGAAATAGATCGAGCTGTACCAGCCGTCGTAGGTGAAGATCACCGATTGAAGCACCAGGGTGTACGCGAAAAGCAGAGGAAGGCCCGGCGCAGGCAGCGCCAAAGGAGCTCCGGCAACGACGGGCGCCGGCTTCGCAACGAATGCGCCGGCGATGAGCACCACAAAGACAACCGCCGTAGCCGCGCTCATGAAATTCTGAAACTGGCTGCCCCACCGGATTCCGCGCCACTGCAACAAGGCGATGACCAGGACGACGCACAGGCCCGTGGCGACGGGACGATTCAGAAACGGCAACAAATCGCGCGCGTATTTGCCAACCAGCAATCCCGCCGCCGCGACGGCGCTGCAGTTGCTGATCCAGTCGTTCCATCCGACCGCAAATCCCACATAGTCGCCGTAGGCGCGGCGCGCGATCGTGTAGTAGGCGCCGGCGCTCGGCATCATCGCGCCCACTTCCGCCAGCGACCAGGCTCCCAAAAGCGAATAAACAGCCCCGGCCAGCCATGCGGACATGATCAGCCACGCGGACGGCATCTGCACCGCGATGGTCGATGGTTTTCCCATGATGCCCGAGCCGATCGAGCTGCCGAGCGAAACAGCGATGCCGAAGGTGATGCCGAGAATGCGAAGCATGCCGCCGTTGGGCGCTTCTGTGCCGCGCGGCGCGTTTTCGGACAGGAATTCCTCCCGCAAATGCGGGATGGAGAGTAGCAAAACTCCAGCGCGGACGCGGATGTTTCAGCGCGCGGGAGCGAGAAGCGGCGTGAGGCGTTTAGAGGACGGCGGAGACGGTGGTGCCCGCGGCCGCAAACACCGAGGACATTTCGGCGCGCGCCAGCGGCAGGAACGCGTCGACAACGTGGGGATCGAACTGCGTGCCGCGGCAATCGATCAAGCGCTGAATGGCCACATCCACCGGCAGGCCGGCTCGGTACGGGCGGTTTGAAACCATGGCGTCAAACGAGTCGATCACGGACACGATGCGCGAGCCGATCGGAATTTCCTCGCCTGCCAGCCGCGCCGGATAGCCCTTGCCGTCGAAGCTTTCGTGATGATGCAAAATCATCAAGCTCGCGCGCTCCATGCCCGGCACATGGCGCAGCACCGCCCAGCCATACTCCGGGTGCTTCTTCATCAGGTTGTACTCTTCGTCGGTCAGACGCGCGGGCTTGTTGAGCACCGAATCCGGGATGCCGATCTTGCCGATATCGTGCAACAGCGCCGCGACTTCCAGATCGGAAAGAGCCGCCTGGTCGAAACCGAGCTCCATGGCCACGTGCAAGGCCCATTCCGCCAGCCGCGTGCTGTGAACTCCGGTGTTGAGATCTTTCAAATCGAGGAGCTGGTTGAATGCGCAAATCAGCGAAGTGCGCAGAGCGGAAAGCTGCTCCTCGACGGATTTGATCTGCACCGCCGCCGTGCACCATTGCTGGAGCAGCTTGGTCGAGACCGGAGATTCGGTCATCGCCTTCAAGTCGCCGCCCAGCAGGGCGGGCATTTCGATCACAGCGGGCACAACTGTCTCGGGCCTCAGCATGGCGGTATCCAGTCCGGCCTAGTGAAGTCTTACCAGGCCCTGCAGCGGGGCCATCGACGTGAGCGTCCAGTTCACGTTCAGCCGTCCGTAGCCCATGTAGAGGCTGAGGAATTGCTCGTGCGTGAACGCAAAGCCAGCCTGGTTCTGCGAAGTATTGGACTGGAGATTCTGAAGCAGCGACGCTGTGCCCGCGACCATCGGCGAGCTGAACGACGTGCCCCAGCCGGCAGCGTACAAACCGAAGGGATACGTGGTGATCACGCCTTCCCCTGGGGCCGCGAGCCACACGATTTGATCGCCATAGTTCGAAAAGCTCGAACGCAGGTCCTGATTGTTCGTCGAGGCCACACCGACCACGTACTGCTGCCATGCGGCGGGGTACACGGTGGTGTTCTCGCCTTCGTTGCCCGCGGACGCCACCAGGATCACGTGCCGGCTATTGGCGTATTTCAGCGCGTTGTAGAACTCGGTCGAGCCTTGCGCCATGTCGAAGCTCATGTTGATCACGCTGGCGTTGTTCTGCACCGAGTAGTAGACGGCGGCGATGATGTTTGAAAGCGAACCGTTGCCGTCCGGACCGAAGGCCTTCGCCGGCAGCAGTTGCGCGGTCGGCGCGATCAGGTGAATGACCCCCAGCACCATCGTGCCGTGGCCGAACGCTTCGTAGCCGTTGCCATCCAGCATGTGCGCGGTGTGCTGATCGAGCATGGCGGCGGTGTGCTGGTTCACGTACGCAGCCGGGCAGCTGCCGCAGGCCGGAGGCGCGGACATATTGACGTCGTTGAGTTCGTTGCCGCCCGCCTGGTTGCGCGTGAAATCCCAACCGGGGAGTAGAACGCCCTGCAATGCCGGATGCGTGGGATCGACGCCGGTGTCGATGTCAGCGACGATACCATTGCCGGTGACGTTGAAAGCGCTCTGAGCTTGCGGAAGCTGGATGATGCTCGCCGCCGGCTGGTTCACGTATCCGTAGCTTACGGTCGTCCCGTAATAGCTCACTGGCTGGGTTTGCCACAGTCCGGCAGGCGCAGCCGTGGTGGTGCTGGGGGCCGTCGGGTTCGGCGGAATGTTCATAACCTGGTCCGGCTCGGCGTCAACGATTCCCACCGTCAGCGAGAGAACGTTCGCGAGCAGATTCGGAAGCAGGCCATTGGTCGAGCGAACCAGGAAGACCTGGCCCTGACCATCCAAATTCGAAACCACGCTGCAAGCGCGCAGCAGGCAGATGAGCTTCAAGCCGCCCAGGCCGGCATTGGTGCGGACAATGACACCCGGCTGAGGCTGGGTAAGACTGGAAACCGTATTTCCCACGTTCGATAGGAGGCCACCCAAGAGTCCCTGGGCCGAGGCCGACTGACCAGTAATGCCGATTAAGAGAATCAAGCTAAGCCAGAATTTGCGTTGCATGACCTTTACTGCTCCTTTTGCGAGGCCCACAGAACTCATCTCCGTTCCCGTCTTGGCACCCGTAAATTTTCTCGTCAGTGCCAGGACCGGGCTATAGTACGGACGACTCATTCTGCCAACTGCTCGCATCTACTGTGTCCTTTTGGGACGCTTTTTTCGCGACCGCATGACCTTATTAAAAGCTTTGGAATCATAAGTTAACGGCAACAGGGACCCCGGCGGCAGGATGGGCTCCACAAGCGCCAACTGCAGCTCC
>DATJWJ010000173.1:0-49748 GCA_035501355.1 Bryobacteraceae bacterium
TCTGATGAATCTTGCAGTGAATGCCCGCGATGCCATGCCCACCGGAGGAAAGCTCACCATCGAAACCCGCACGGTTGCGCGCGAACGCGAGGATCTCGGCCGCCGCGGCATTCGTCCCGCCGGCCTCTACGCGATAATGGCAGTCTCCGACACGGGCGAAGGCATGGATGCGGAAACCGAAGCTCATCTTTTCGAGCCCTTTTTTACAACCAAAGAGCCCGGAAGAGGCACCGGGCTCGGACTCGCGACAGTGTTCGGCATCGTTACGCAACATGGCGGCTGGATCGATGTGTATACCGAGCTCAACCACGGGACAACCTTCAGCATTTATCTCCCGCGCGCTGCTTCCGCCCAGGCCGAACTGCCGGATTCGAGCAAGGAAATCGTCCCGACACGTCCCGCGACGATTTTGTTAGTGGAGGATCAAGCGGCCATCCGCCTTCTGGCCGAAGATGTGCTCTCGGACGCCGGCCATCGCGTTTTGACGGCAGCCAACGGTCGAGCCGCTTTCGAGCTTGCCCAGAAGCATTCCGACCCCATCGATCTGCTGATCACGGACGTGGTCATGCCGGAGATGAGCGGACCGGACTTGGCGGATCAATTACTCAGATTCAGACCTGGCCTGATCATTCTCTTTATCTCCGGCTACACCGACCACGCCCTGCTGCACCGCGGAGCCGTCGAACAAGGCACGGCCTTCTTGCAGAAACCGTTTCTGCCCGAGACGCTCATGGCAAAAGTCAACGAGTTGTTGCGCGAGAACGCAACCGTTCGGGGCGCCGGACTTTGACCCAGACTACCTTCGGCCACGAACACGATTGATTTGCCGCCGATCGCGCTTCGATGGCCTTCCTTGCGGCGCTTCAAAGTGCGGCATCGCTTTCCGCTCTTCGGCGCGCTTGCTCCGCAACGCGCGGCTGGAATCTGTCTCGTAATAGAGCGTCTGCGCCACTGCCGTCGGCCCGCGCATCTGGCTGAGCAGCAGCACATCGACTTCGAATTCGCCGCTCGGGTTCTTGATCAGCAGCCGGTCCCCCGCGTGGACCTCCCGCGCAGGCTTGACCATTTGCCCGTTGGATTCAATCCGGCCGAGTTCGCAAGCGCGGGCCGCCAGCGACCGCGTTTTGAAAAACCGCGCGGCCCACAACCACTTGTCGATTCTCACGCGCGCTGCATCTACTCGCCAGGCTTAAGCCCGGGTCGCTCCACCAGCTCGATCTTCGCGCCCGCCGGTCCGGCCACGTAAGCGAAGTTGATGCTTGGACCGTTCGGAAGCCGTAGCGGTCGCGGTTCGGTCAACACCGTCACGCCTTTGGCGCGTAACTCGTCGATGGTCTTCGCCAGCGGTCCTTCTGAACGCCATCCGATGTGGTCAATGGCGTGCCCCTCGCTGGGCTCCGCCTCGCCGCGCTGCACCAGAATCCACATGTCGCTGAAGCCCGGCGCGCTGTACTTCATCGCATCCAGACGTCCTTTCAGCTTGGTGCGCTCGCCGCCAAACTTCGCCTGCAGCCAGGTGAAAACCTCGTCTGGATTCGGTCCGCGCAGATGAATGTGATGCAGCCCAAGCAACTCCGGATCCTGCACCACTTCGATGCGCGTGCCCCAGGGGTCTTCTACGAACCCCAGCTTGAACAGCCCCGGCACCTCGCGCACCGGCGTCACGATCTTGACGCCCGCCGCTTCGAACTCCTTCATCTTTGAGTCCAGATCGGCGAACGAAAAGCCTACGTGATCGATGGCGCTTCCGGCGCTCGGCTTGGCGTCCGCTTTCCGCAGGAACATGAAGCGTGTGCTGCCGAACATCAAGCGATCCGGCGCCTCCTGGATGCGGCGTCCGCCGAAATATTTCTCATACCAATTGGCGGCCGCTGCCGGATCCGGCACGTTCACATGTACATGGTCGTAGGGAAATGTCTGCGCCGCGGCCGACACGGCCAAGCACACAAAGACACCCGAAAGAATGACTTGTCGCATCAAAACTCCTTTTTCAACATGTAGTCTAGCCTACCGGCACTCTTTGTGCACCGCCCGGATCGCACGCTCCAGCCCATCGCGGTGCACCACCACGCTGATGGTCAGCTCGCTGGACCCTTGCGCGATGGCAATGATATTCACGTCCTCTTTAGAAATTGCGAAGAAAATTCGCCCGGCCAGCCCCGGCGTGCCGTGCATGCCCTCACCCACCACCGCCAGAAGCCCCACATCCTCGTCCACGTCGATCGGCTTCAGATAGCCGTGCGTGAGTTCGAGCGCCAGATCCGATTCCAGCGATTTCATGGCCGCCGCCAGCTCTTCCCTCCGCACCAGAAAACAGAAACTTTGGCGGTAGCTGGAACTGGTGAGCGCCAGCACTTCCGCATTGGCATCCGCCAGAGCTTCCAGCGCGCGCGCCATCAGACGCGTTCCGCTCACCGCCGCGCTTGCGGGCTCGAGCGAAATCAGCGCGACGTTCGCCATCGACGTCACGGCTCGCGGCCCCGGCGGCGCTTCCACCTTGGAGACAATACGCGTCCCCGGATGCTCGCGATGAAAACTGTTCTTGCTCCACACCGGTATCTGCCGGTCCGCCAGCGGCGCGAGCGTCCGCGGATGCAAAACCTTCGCGCCGTTGTAGGCCAGCTCAGCCGCTTCGCTGTAGGTCACCGCCTCCAACACCCGCGCGTCCTTCACCAAGCGCGGATCCGCGCTCATGATGCCGTCCACGTCGGTCCAAATCCATAGTTCCGATGCATCCAGTGCGGCCGCGAGAATCGAAGCCGAAAAATCGGATCCGCCGCGGCCCAGCGTGGTCGGCCTTCCGTCCACGGTGGCCCCGTTGAACCCCGTCACCACCGGAATTGTCCCCGCCTCCAGCAGCGGCTTCACTGCCTCCTGGGCTTTCTGGCGCGTGGCTTCCATGATGGGCGTCGCGTTACCGAACACGGCATCCGTTACGATCACGTCCGCACCGTTGATCGCCCGCGCGGCAATGCCTTTCGATTCCAGATATTCGGCCAGCATAAGAGCGGTCAATCGCTCGCCGATAGCGATCGCTTCGTCCACCGATCGCGGGGGCCGGTCGCCCAGCATCAGCATCCCGTTAGACAGCCGCTCGAAATCCGCGATCAGATCGCGCACCCCTCCGCCCGCCTTTTCTCCAATGCCCAGCTCGGCACACGTGTCCAGGTGGCGTTTGAGAACCTGCTCGACGTTGGTCTCGATGCGCGCCTCATCCCCGCCTTCGGCGTGCCGCAAGGTATTCAACAGAAGATCCGTCACCCCCGCCATCGCCGATACCACCGCCAGCACCGGCCGCAGCGCGCGCTGCTCTCTCAAAATATCCGCGGCGACACAAATCCGCTCAGCCGATCCCATCGAGGTCCCGCCGAACTTCATCACCAGCAGGCCGTTCATCACTCGGTCCGCTCCTTCCCATTGGACGTACGGTCACGAATGATCTTCAGCAAAGCGGCCTCCACTTCCTCGATTGTCATTCCCGTCGTATTGACATACACGGCGTCCGGCGCCTGCACCAGCGGCGAATGCGCTCGTGTCTGGTCCCTGCGATCGCGCTGGCGAATGTGCTCGGCCACTACCTCCGCCGGCAGAGCCGATTCCACTGCCCGCCTCTGCGCCCGCACCTCCGGCAGCGCGTCCAAGAAAATCTTGACCGTCGCGTTGGGAAAGACCACCGACCCAATGTCGCGGCCCTCCATCACAATCGATGCGCGCTCGCCGATCTCGCGCTGCTTGGCCACTAGTGCGCGCCGCACGGCTCCGATCCGAGAAACTTCCGACGCCGCCTCGCTCACCTCGGGTGCTCGAATCGCTTCGCTGACGTCCTCGCCGTTCAACAAAACTTTTCCGTCGCCGGGAACAAATTCGATCCGGGATTCATTGGCAAGCTGCTCCAGCCGATGCATGTCCGATAGAGCCACGCCCCGCCGCATCGCCCATAACGCCACCGCGCGGTACATCGCGCCCGTGTCGACGTAGATGTACCCCAGTTTGGCGGCGATACGCCGCGCGATGGTGCTCTTGCCGGCGCCGGCCGGTCCGTCGATCGCTACTGTGATGCGCTTGGTCAAATTATCATGAAAGCACATGCACGAGGAGATTTTCCGAGTCCTCGAGACCGGCGCCACGCTGATCACCATCAATCGGCGCTTGGCGCGTTCCTTCGCGCGCGACTTCCACGCCTGGCAAATGCGGCAGGGACGCACAGTCTGGCGGCCTCCGGATATCCTGCCGCTGGAGGCTTTTCTTCTCCGCGCCTGGAACGATTGGGTGTGGCACGGCATGGGCGACAACATCGCCGCGCTGCTCAATCCTCTTCAAGAGCAAGTGACCTGGGAACAAATCATCCGCGCGTCGCCGGCCGGCGAAACCTTGCTGAGCATCCCGGAAACCGCGCGCCTCGCTAGCGAGACCTGGCAGCTCGTTCACGCTTATCGCGTGCGGGTGGACGCCCGTTTCGAAGCCTCGGATGACTGGGCCGCGTTCGCCGGCTGGTCGCGCGAATTTGAAAACCGCTGTCGCGCCGAGCGTTGGCTCGAAGCGGCGCGCCTCAGCGATTTCATCGCGCGCCGGCTCACCAACGGCCAAATACAGCGTCCCTCCCGGATGTACATCGCGGGCTTCGATGATCCGACGCCGCAGCAAGCCGATTTATTCACCGCCTTGGGCGCGCCGATCCCAATCGAGCCCGTGCGTTGCGAGCCCGCCGTCGCACATTTCAAGTTCGAAGATGCCGCTTCCGAAATTCGGGCCGCGGCCGTGTGGTCCCGCCGTTTAATCGAGCAGGAGCCCGAGACGCAAATCGGAATCATTGTTCCGGAGCTTGCGAAATCGCGGGCACGGACTGAGCGAATCTTCCGCGAAGTTCTCGATCCGTCCGCCACGCTCGCGGACGAGGAGCGATGCTTTCACGTTTCTTTAGGGCCAGCGCTCGCAGACGCACCTGTCGTCCACGCGGCCCTGCTAATGCTGGAATTCGGGCTGCGGGATCTCCCACTGCCGGCTTTGGGCGCGCTTCTGCGGTCTCCATTTCTGGGCGGCTCCGAAGCCGAATGGACACACCGCGGCCTTCTGGATGCACGCCTTCGCAGGCACGGCCTCTGGAACTTAAGCGTCGCCACGCTGCGGCGCGAATCTTCGGATTGTCCGCTCTTACAACGCACGCTAGGACGATTTGAAAAAGCGCTCCAGACCTTGCCTGCCGAACAAAGACCCACCCATTGGAGCCGCGATTTTTCGAAGCTCCTGGACGCTCTGGGTTGGCCCGGCGATCGTACGCTCGACAGCCGCGAGTATCAGGCCGTCCAAGCCTGGCGTGAACGGCTTTCCGATCTTGCTGCGCTCGACGTTGCTTCGCCGCTGCTCAACTTTGACCAAGCCCTCTCGCGATTGCGTGAAATCGCAGCTTTCAAGGCGTTTCAAATCGAGAACGAAGGCGCGCCCATCCAGATCATGGGAGCACTCGAAGCCGCCCACCTGAGCTTCGATCATCTCTGGATCATGGGTCTGCATGATGAAGCGCTGCCTTCCGCGGCGGCTCCCAATCCTTTTCTCCCCCTCTCGCTTCAGCGCGAGCACAAGCTGCCGCATTCGTCCGCCGAGCGCGAACTCGAGTTCGCGAGAAATCTAATCTCGCGACTGATGGCCAGCGCACCGGACGTGGTCTTGAGCTACCCGGTGTCGGACGGCGACCGCGCTTTGACGCCCAGCCCGCTGATCAGCGGCCCATGGCGCAAGCCGCTTCAGGAAGCTACCCCCGTTGGCGAGTGGATCGCGCGAATGCGTCAGGAGGTTTCGTTCGAGCAAATCGCCGACGAACTTGCTCCCCAAGTAGTCTCAGGCTCTGGGCAGCGCGGGGGCGCATCTCTCTTCAAAGACATGGCCGCATGTCCATTCCGCGCGTTCGCCAAGCACCGGCTCGCCGCCCGGCCGCTCGAGGAAACCGTGCCGGGACTGAGTTACAAAGATCGTGGGATTACGATTCACCGAGCGCTCCAAATCATCTGGAGCGAACTCGGATCGCACCAGCGTTTGACCGAGCAGGCTCCGGATCAATTGCAAGCGCTTATCTCGCGCGCTGCGCGGGGCGCAGTCGACGGCATACCGCATGCCGTCGGCCGCCAGCTCGAGCAGCGGCGTCTCGAAAAGTTGCTCTACGACTGGCTTCAAATCGAGAAGTCGCGCGGCCCCTTCACCGTGCACGGACTCGAAACCGAACGAGACGTTTCGATCGGCGGCCTGGGGGTGCGAATCCGCGCTGACCGTATCGACGAATTGCCGGCCGGCGGCGACCTGATTGTCGACTACAAGACGGGTCAGTTCAAATCCACCGCTTGGGACTCCGATCGACCCACCGAGCCGCAACTCCCGTTGTATTGCGCCACCAGCGATCGCCCCATCGTGGGAGCCGCCTTCGCCCAGATCCGCGTTGGCGACCTCGCTTTTCAGGGCCTCGCCGAGAACGCCGCCGCGCTTCCAGCCATGAAAAAGATGCGCATGGAACCGCCCGTCTCCCTGCAGCAGCAGATCCACCGCTGGCGCCAGGTTCTCGAGAATCTGGCTCGGAATTTCCGCGACGGCCACGCCGAGGTCGACCCGAAGGAGGACGCTTGCGCCAACTGTGGTCTGTGGGGATTGTGCCGCATCCGCGAGCTGCAAAATGATGGACGATAAAGCAACACGGGCGCGCGCACTCGATACCGCAACGTCCTTTTTAGTTCAGGCTCCAGCGGGCTCCGGAAAAACTGAACTGCTGATCCAGCGCTACATGAGGCTGCTCGAAATCGTCGAGACGCCCGACAGCGTGGTCGCAATCACGTTCACCCGCAAGGCCGCGGCCGAAATGCGCGCTCGAATTCTCGAAGCGCTCCGCCAAGCCGAATTCGGCTCCCCGCCCAGCCAGGAACACGAGCTGACGACCTTCCAAATCGCCCGTGGCGTGCTGGAGCGCGACCGCCAGTCCGCTTGGAACCTCCTGGACAATCCCGCTCAAATGCGGATCGAGACCATCGATGCGTTGTGCGCGTCCATCACTCGCCGCATGCCGTGGCTGGCGCGCTTCGGAGCGATGCCGGAAATCGTCGAGAAGGCGGACGCGCTCTATCGCGAAGCCGCGCGCAACACCCTCCAACGTATTGACAACGGCAACGAAGCGCTGGCCTCGATCCTGCTCCACTTGGATAATGACTTCAACGCCGCTGAACGCCTGATCGTTCAGATGCTAGAAAAACGCGATCAGTGGCTGCGCCGCACCGTAGCCACGTCGGTACGCGCTGACCTGGAAGCATCGCTCGAACGGCTGATCCGGCATCGGCTGGAAGAACTGCGCGCCGCTTTCGATGCGGACCTGGCTCAACAGATCGCCGGGTTGCTCGCGCTCGACCGCTTTCCCGGCCCTCAACCCGACGACCTGCCGCAGTGGAACGCAGTCGCGGAGCTTCTTTTGACCAAGGATGGAAAATGGCGCAAGCGAGCCGACCGGGGCCAGCAGTTTCTTCTGACACGTTTGGAATCGGAGGAGTCCCTGCGCGAGGCTTTGCGTTCAGTCCGCAAGCTGCCATCGCCTCGGTTTAGCAACTCACAGTGGCAGGCGATGCAGGCGGCGGTTTCGGTTTTGAAGCTCGCGGTCGCCGAGCTTCAGCTCGTGTTTCGCGAGCACGGGTCCGTGGATTTCGCCGAACTCGCAATCCGCGCTTCCGATGCGCTGGGCCGCCTGGATTCGCCCACCGATCTCGCACTCGCGCTGGGCCATCGCATCCAGCACATCCTGGTGGATGAATTTCAAGACACTTCCTTCACGCAATTCGAGCTGCTCGAAAAACTGACTGCCGGCTGGGAGCCGGGAGACGGGCGTACTCTGTTCCTGGTCGGCGATCCAATGCAGTCGATTTATCGCTTTCGCGAGGCGGACGTCAGCCTTTTATTGAGGGCGCGCGAGGAAGGCATCGGGTCCATTCGTTTCGAGGCTCTTACCCTGACGGCCAATTTCCGATCGCGGCCCGAAGTCGTCGCGTGGGTGAACGAAAACTTCCAGCACATTCTCCCGCCGAAAGACGATGTCGATTCGGGTGCGGTATCGTACTCGCCCAGCATCCCCGCCATCGACGAGCGCGGCGGAGCAGTCCATATCCACGCTCTCCTCGATGCGCCAGGCGAAGCGGATCGCGTCCTGGAATTGCTCCGCGCCGGAGCAGTCGAAACAACCGCAACCACCGCGATTTTGGTTCGTGCGCGCGCCCATCTTGCCGCCATTGTCGATGTTCTCAAGCAGAATCGGATTGCATTTCAGGCCATCGAAATCGATCAGCTCGGCCAGCGTCCCGTGGTCGAGGATTTGATGGCGCTCACCTTCGCGCTGCTGCATCCCGGCGATCGCGTCTCCTGGCTCGCCGCTCTGCGCGCGCCTTGGTGCGGACTCGCGCTCGCCGATCTGCACACGCTGGCCTCAGCCGGACCAAATACCGCCATCTGGGACCTGTTGCATCAGTCCGACGTGCCATTAAGCGATGACGGCGCCGCGCGAATCAGCCGAATTCTGCCTGAACTAGAGCGGTCACTCGCCGAGCGCGGCCGCCGCCCGCTGCTCGATTGGATCGAATCCGTGTGGTTGCGCCTCGGCGGCCCGGCCTGCACGGATGAAACCGGTTTGAAGGACGCCGCGGCGTATTTCGATCTGCTGGAAGGAATTGAGCAAGGTGCGGACCTGGAGGACCTCCACTGGTTCCGCCAGCAAGTGAACCAACTGTTCGCCCAGACCGACGTGCGAGCCGATGGCCGGTTGCAGCTCATGACTATTCACAAAGCTAAAGGCCTCGAATTTGACACCGTCATTCTACCCGGCCTCGGCGAGAAGAGCGGCTCCGATCAGCAGCGTCTTCTGATGTGGTTGGAGCAGGGCGGCGAACTGCTGCTCGCGCCCATCAAGGAATCCGGAAGCGATTCGGATCCAATCTATGATTATCTGGATCGCCTGGAGCGCCGCAAAAGCGAGCATGAAACAGCCCGATTGCTATACGTCGCAGCTACACGCGCCCGCCGGCATCTCCATTTGATGGGATCGCCGAGGTTCAAGGACGACGGCTCCATTGGTGAGCCGCATTCAGGAACTTTCTTGCGATTGCTTTGGCCCATGTTGTCCGCGGAATTCGCCAATATTGCGCGTACGCCCGGCGCCTCCCCGGAGCAGCAGCCCAGAACCATTCGTCGCGCTCCGGCCGGCTGGAAAATTCCCATGCCTCCTCCGTCCATGACGCCGCCCCGCCGCATCGAAACTCTCGTGCCCCCGCGCGTCACCTTCGAATGGGCGGGCGATCGCCTGCGTCACGCCGGTACCGCGCTGCATGGCTTCTTGCAGCGAATCGCTCGTGAAGGACCGGATGCCTGGGACGAAAACGCGATTCGTTCACGCCGGTCTCTGTACCGCGGCGTGCTAGCGAATCTCGGCGTTCCGCCTGAGGATTTGCCCCAAGCTTGCGAGCGCGTCGAAAAAGGCCTGCTGGCCACTTTGCGCGACCCGCGCGGCCGCTGGATTCTTTCGCCGCACGAGCAAGCCGAATGTGAACTGCCGCTGGCCGGGTTGATCGGCGGCCAGCTCGCCGAAGCCGTGATCGACCGCACCTTCGTCGATGAGCAAGGAGTCCGCTGGATCATCGATTATAAAACCGGTGAACACACCGGCGGCGACTTGGAGACGTTTCTGGATGATGAACGGACCCGCTATCAAGAACAACTGGAACGTTACGCGCGGTTATTGTTTCAGCAGGATCAGCGTCCCATCCGTCTGGCGCTGTATTTCCCGCTTCTTGGCGGCTGGCGCGAATGGCCCGCCTCAGTCATCTTACGCAAGCAGGCGTCGCTTTTCGAGCTGTGATCGCTCGCTATGTTAAGATGAAGCTACCGACGTATCCGTACTGCAAGGGGACGTAGTTCAGTTGGTTAGAACGCCGGCCTGTCACGTCGGAGGTCGCGGGTTCGAGCCCCGTCGTCCCCGCCACTCTTTCCTGGAATTGTTCCAGCAGACCACGAATCTGCCGGGGATTCGACACCTTGTTCTTCTTCCGAGCTGGCTGTAAATACGTCGAAGAAGATACTCACAACGTATCCGAGCCCAACCCCAAGAAGCGAGCAACCTATCAACGCCAAGGTTAGCCTCACGTTCAAGCTTTGACTGATCGGGGATGCCACGACGGCGCCCAGGGAACCGCCCGCAACGCAGGCCAGCAAACGTGTCCGCAAAGTGTGCCTCCTTGCAGTAACCATCGGACCAGGACGGCAGCGAGAAGCTAGGGATTCATGGTCTTACGGTATGTGAGGATACTTAGGGTCGCTTACTTTCTCCCCGAGTACTATTCGAGCCGAAGGACCAGAAACAACTTTGCCGGCAGCCATGTTCAACCTGGTTAGTCCTCGGGCCGGCCATCGTATCAACCGCGTCTGTGTGAAAGTAAGCATTCAAACTACAGCGTGGCCTCTTGCGTTCGTTCGCATTTCTGAAGATTACACACCGACGGAAACAACCTGCACGGTCAAGAGTTTTAGGATTTGGACCGCAACGAAGGTGCCGCTGAGTCAAGGCTTGCTTTTTCTCTCACGAGGGTTCTTTACAGGGGAGGGTTGCGGGACTCTTTCCGCCGTCAGAATAAGGTCCGGCATCACGAGCTTAGTCCGTAAACTCTGCACCTCGATCCCAACCTCGGTCGCACTCAGGACAGTCTCAGCGCCACTGGAGCGGGCTGGCAAAAGAACCGCGCAACTGATGCCTAACAGCCACCTGCTGGTCTACGAGGGTGCACCTCACGGTTTGATGTTCACACATATGCAACGCCTGAATGCGGACCTGATCTCGTTCCTCGGGAGTTGATACGCGCTGGCATCGCGGGGAGCGCTGCAAGAAACGAGTCGGCCGCCGATAAGATACAGTGTCGGTGTACATCCGGAATTTATGCTTGGCCAGTGTGGCGCTAGTCTCCTGCGCCGGCGCTGAAATCGGGCCACTGCGTGGTTATGCGGTGGACGTGTGGAACAGCGCTAACGGTCTGCCTCAAAATACGGCCGCCGCCATTACGCAAAGCAGCGACGGTTACCTGTGGATCGGTACCCAAGCGGGTTTAGCGCGCTTTGATGGGTCGAACTTCGAAATCTTAAACAAGCAAAACCGGCCTGGGCTGGCCGACCCTGAAGTGCGGGGACTGCTGGCTAGGGCGGATGGCTCAGTTTGGATCGCGACCGGCGGCGGCTTGTGCCGTAGGGACATCGGCAAAATCACGGCTGTCGGCGCTCCCAAGGCGTTGCAATCCAGCGTTTGGGTGTTATTCGAGGACAGCGGCGGCCAGTTGTACGCGGGCGGAAATACAGGCCTGTATCCATGGCGCAACGGCCGCTTTCTCGCCCGTATCTCCGGGCTCCCCGACCCGCGCGTCACGGCGATGGCGGAGGATCGCAGCGGGCGCGTCTGGGTAGCCACCCAGAAAGGCGTGTGCGAATTGCGCGGCCCTAAATGTTTCACGGATACCGTGCCCGCGGCGCTGCGAACCTTTCAAGCTTACGTCCTCACGGCCGATCCCGGGGGCGGGCTGTGGCTGGGGGGGGCCGGACAGGTGCTGCGCTGGCGGGACAGTGAACTGCTTGCGCTCGGTCCGGCCGACGGCCTGCCAGACACTCGCGTCAGCGGTCTGGTCAGCGATGAACGCGGGCTTTGGATCGCAACAGGTGGCGGCGGCATCGTCCGCTACGCGCGCGGCCGGCTAGCGAAACTCACCACCAAAGAAGGGCTGTCGAGCGATCTGGTGGACTGTCTGTACCGCGATCGCAACGGCACCTTATGGGCTGGAACGCACGCGGGCGGTTTGAACCGGATTCGCGAGCAGGCTTTTCACATGCTGGATGCCGATGGGCGAGCCGGAGACGCCGCGGCCGTGCTGGAGGCCCGCGACGGATCGCTTTGGGTCGGCACAACCAGCGGTGCGCTGCACTTCAACAACGGCTGCTGGACGCGGTACACCGCCCGCAACGGGCTCTCCGGCGATCTGGTTTCGGCCCTGTTCGAAGATAGCCAGGGAGCGATCTGGTTGGGAACCGTGCGAGGTGGTGTACATCGTTTCGATGGCAGCCGTTTTGAAAAAATCCCGCTAGGCACGTTCAACGCTTCGGTGAACGCCATTCGACGCGATGCGGATGGCACGGTTTGGATCGGCACCGAAGCGGGCCTGGTCCGGTTCAGAAACGGCGCGGTTCAGATCCTGACCACCAAGCAGGGTTTGTCGTCGGAGCGGATTTGCGCGCTGATTCCGGCCCGAGGTGGCGGCTATTGGGTGGGGACGGACGATGGCTTCAGCCTTTTTCGCGACGGGCACTTCACGAATTTTGGCACGCGCGAAGATGGCGCTTCTTCGGTGGGCACCGTGACCGGGTTATATGAGGACCAGCAGGGCGCACTGTGGATTTCAACGCTGGGTTCGGGACTGTTCCGCTTTGCCGCTGGCCGGACAGAAAACTTCGACAGCCGCAGCGGCCTTCCCGATAACACTATTTACGCCATCCAAGAAGACGCCCGCGGAAACCTGTGGATGAGCTCCAACCACGGCCTGATCCGGGCGCCCAGGAAGGCCTTCACGTCCGCGGCCTCCGCCGGCGCGCGCCCCATCGACGCCGTTGCGTATGGAACCATGGACGGCCTGCGGAGCGACGAATGTTACGGTGGCCTCCAGCCGACCTCCTGGAAGAGACGCGACGGAACGCTGCTGTTTGCATGTATCGGCGGCGTTGTGGCGTTCGATCCCGCGAACCTGGTGAACGATCCCTCGGCGCCTCAGGTTTACATAGAGCGCGCCGGCGTCAACGGGAAGCTGATAAATCGGCCTCCAGCCACTCTCTCGGTTCCGCCCGGGCCGGGGAATCTCGAATTCTCTTATGCCGCCATCGATCTTCGCTCCGGTGCGGGCGTCAAGTTTCGATACCGGCTGGAGGGCTTCGACCGGGATTGGGTGGAAGCCGGATCGCGGCGGGTAGCCTACTACACCAATCTGCCGCCTGGCAGATACCGCTTCCGCGTGATCGCGCGCAACTCCCAAGGCATCTGGAACGAGCAAGGCGCTGGACTTAATTTCGTTCTGGAGCCGCACGTCTACCAGACTGGCTGGTTCTATCTGGTTTGCGCATTGGGAGCGCTGGTGCTTCTGCAGTTACTCATTCGGCTCCGGTTGCGGCGCTCGGCCCTCCAGCAGCAACGGCTGGAGCGCTTAGTGGCGCGGCGCACCGCCGAGTTGGAAGAAGCCAGGACCGCCTCGGAAAGTGCCAATCGGGCCAAGAGCGATTTTCTGGCCAACATGAGCCACGAGATTCGCACTCCTATGAACGGCATCATCGGCATGCTGGATTTGGTGCTGGATTCCGAGGTGGAGCCGGAAAACCGGGAAAGCCTCGAAATGGCTAGAAGCTCGGCCGAGAGCCTGCTGGCGATCATCAATGACCTGCTGGATCTCTCCAAGATCGAAGCCGGCAAAATGGAACTCAATGTGGCGCCTTTCGATCTGCTGGAACTGGTGGAGCGGGCCGCGCGCACCGTCGCCGTGCGCGCTTCCTCGAAGGGATTGGAGCTGGTCTGCGACATTGGCCGCGACGTTCCCGCCAGCGTGGAAGGCGATGCTTTGCGCTTGCGGCAAGTTCTGCTGAACCTGCTTAGCAACGCGGTGAAATTCACGCCCGCCGGAGAGGTCGTGTTAAGCGTACGCCAGTCCGCTGCACGGGATTCGCTGCATTTTGCGGTGCGCGATACAGGCATCGGGTTGTCCGAGGAGCAGCTGGGCCGGATCTTCAAGGCGTTTACGCAGGCCGAGACGTGCACGTCCCGCAAGTACGGCGGCACCGGACTGGGGTTGACGATCTCCCAGCGCCTGGTGGATATGATGGGCGGCCGCATCAGTGTAACGAGCGAGCCGGGAAAAGGAAGCTGTTTCCAGTTTTCGGTGCCAGTTAAGCCATCTCCGGAACAGGAAGCACGCCTCGCCTCGCTTACCGAGCCGGGTGCCGCGGCACTGGTGGTGGATGACAACGAGAGCAGTCGCAACGCGTTGGGTGAGATATTGTGTTCCTGGGGAATGCAGCCGGTCTTGGCCGCGGATCGCGAGTCGTCGCTACGCGCCGCTGGGCCAGGAACATTCCGGTTGGTGCTCGTGGACCAAGCAATGCCGGACGTGGATCCGCTGGAATTGGCGCGGGAGCTGAAAGCGAGAATCGGTCCTGAAGTTCCTGCCATCTTGCTGGCGCCCACAGGTTTAGCCCCCTGGAAAGAGCCCGAGTTTGCTGCCTGCGTCACAAAGCCGGTCCGGCGCGCCGACCTGCTTGCGGCCGTGCTCAAGCTGCTCGGCCCGGATCCCACGGCGGCGCATTCCTCGCTCGAAAGGCTGTCGGCCGCGGCTGGAGAAAGCCGAGGACCGGGGCTCAAGATCCTGCTGACCGAAGACAATATGGTCAATCACAAACTGGCCGTGAGGCTGTTGGAGAAATATGGCCACCAGGTTGTACCGCGGTGGAACGGCCGGGAGGCGGTGGAGGCTCTGGAGCACGAAGAATTTGACTTGGTGTTAATGGACATCCAGATGCCGGAGATGGATGGATTGCAGGCGGCCGCGGCCATCCGACGGGCAGAGATCAGCACCGGCCGGCATGTTCCCATCTTCGCAATGACGGCTTACGCCACTAAGGGCGATGAGGAAATGTGCCTGGAAGCTGGCATGGATGGTTATTTGTCGAAACCGATTCAAATCGAGCGGCTGCTGGCCGCGATTGAAGCAGTACGGAGCGGCCGGTTCGCTTCCGGCCCGCGAGCCTGCTCGAAATGAAGCTCCGGCGCGGTCGAAGCAAATAGGTACCGGCATGCTGAAAGCCTGCCGATGATAACCCGCGGCGAAGTGCTGGTCAAAAAATTTTCGTTAATCTCAACCAAGTCGCGGCAACGCGGATGCGACTTATTGGGTGCCGAATGCCTCTTCGATCAGCTCGGCCTGCTCTTGCTGATGGCGCTTGAGCGAGCCGGCCGATGGGCTGGCGCTGGCCGGGCGTCCGGCATAATGCAGCACGCGCTCCGCACCCTCGCTGGCATCCAGGATCGGCTGGAGTTGCTCCTGCACGAAACGCCATGCGCCCATGTTGCGCGGCTCCTCTTGGACCCACATTATGTCGGCGGTCTGCGGATAGCGATCGAGCACTTCGCGTAACCGTTCCGCGGGGAACGGATAGATCTGCTCCAACCGCACGATCGCGACATTCTGCAGCTTGCGTTCTTCGCGGGCGGCCAGCAGGTCGTAGTAAACCTGTCCGGAGCACAGGATCACGCGGGTTACGCCATGCGGATCCACCGCGGAATCATCCATCACCTCGTGAAAAGCACCGGTCGCTAGCTCGTCGAGCACTGAGACAGCCTTGGGATGACGCAGCATGCGCTTGGGCGTAAAAATGATGAGCGGCTTGCGCACGCCGCGCCGATCGTGCCCGCCATGCATCTGGCGGCGCAGAACGTGGAAGTACTGCGCTGGCGTGCTGGCGTTGACCACCTGAATATTATTTTCCGCGGACAGAACCAAGAAGCGCTCGATGCGCGCGCTGGAGTGCTCCGGACCTTGCCCCTCGTAGCCGTGCGGCAGCAGCAAAACCAGACCGCTCGGTTGGCTCCACTTGGCTTCGGCGCTGACGATGAACTGATCGATCATGATCTGCGCGCCATTGGCGAAGTCGCCGAACTGCGCCTCCCACAGCACCAGCGTCCGCGGATCGGCCACGCTGTATCCAAACTCGAATCCCATCACGGCATATTCGCTGAGCGAGCTGTCGTAGACATCGAAACGCGCTTGGTTAGGCCCGAGATGCTGCAGCGGCGTGTAGCGCTCGCCGCTCTCGCTGTCGTACAGATCCAGATGGCGCTGGCTGAAGGTTCCGCGCCCGCTGTCCTGGCCGCTCAGCCGGACCGGCGTTCGCTCCAGCACCAGGCTGCCGAAAGCCAGCGTCTCGGCGATGGCCCAGTCCATGGGCGAGCCATGCAAGACATCGCGGCGCTTTTTGAGAAAGCCCTCCAGTTTCGGATGCACATGGAATCCGGCCGGGAACGTAGTGATGCCTTCGATAATGCGTTCCAGCGTGGCGCGATCCACGGCCGTGTTGGGCGTGGGCGCCACCATGTCCTCCGGATCCACTTCGGACAACTCCTGTACCTGGTAGCTCTCGGCGTGCTTCTTGGCGGCGTCGTAGATCTCGTTCAGGCGCTGATGAACATCCTTGCGCATCAGTTCCACCTGACCGGACTCCACCACGCCCTCGCGCGTCAGCGTCTCAGAATACAAAGTGGCCACGGATGGATGTTGACGAATCTTGCGATACAGCAGCGGCTGCGTGTAGCTGGGGTCGTCGGCTTCGTTGTGGCCATGCCGCCGATAGCAGAACATGTCGATCACCACGTCGCGCTTGAAACGCTGGCGGTAATCGTAAGCCATCTGAGCCACGCGCAGGCAGGCCTCCGGATCGTCGCCGTTGACATGGAAAATGGGCGCTTGCACCATGCGCGCGACATCGGTGGAATAAGGTGTCGATCGCGCTTCATCGGGGTTGGTGGTGAAGCCGATCTGATTGTTGATCACCAGGTGGATGGTGCCGCCTGTTGTGTAGCCTTCCAGTTGCGACAGGTTCAACGTTTCCGCCACTACGCCCTGGCCGGCGAAGGCCGCGTCGCCGTGCACCAGGATCGGAATCACGCGCTCGCGTTGCTTGTCGCCCAGCCGGTCCTGCTTCGGCCGCACGATGCCCTCCACCACCGGATCGACGGCTTCCAGGTGGCTGGGATTGAACGCCACCGAGACGATAATTTCCTTTCCGCTGGAGGATTTCCGCACGCCGCTCGCACCCAAGTGATATTTCACGTCGCCGGAACCTTGCGTGCTGTCCGGATCGATGCCTTCAAACTCGGAAAACACCTGCACCATCGACTTGCCGACAATGTTGGCCAGCACGTTGAGCCGTCCGCGATGCGCCATGCCCATCACGGCTTCGTGCACGCCGGTATTGGCGGCGCGATCGAGAATTTCATCCAGGATCACGATGGCCGACTCCGCGCCTTCGAGCGAAAAGCGCTTGTGCCCGACGAAACGCGTGTGTAGGAAATGTTCGAACTCTTCGGCCTCGATTACACGTTGCAAGGCGCGCAAACGGACCGCCTCATCCAACGGCCAGCGATTACCGGTCGGCTCCATGCGAAGCTGCAGCCAGCGCTTCTGCTCCGGGATCTGGATGTTCATGAACTCGCATCCGATCTTTCCGCAGTAGGTCTGGCGCAGGGTTTCCAGAATCTCGCGCAGCGTGGCGATCTTCTGCGGTTCGTCGTCATCCGACATGAGCGTGCCGGTGAGGAATTCGCGGTCCAGGTCCCAGATCGTCAGGCCGTAGGTGGCCGGATCGAGCTCGGAATGATAAACCGCTTCCGAGCCGAGCGGATCGAAATCGGCGATCAGGTGGCCGCGCACGCGATAGGCGTTGATGAGTTGCAGAACCGCGGCCTCTTTGGCCACTTCATCCAGTTGCGCGCCGCGCAGTCCTGGGATGCTGACCGGACGGTCGGTCTGCCAATGGACGGGCTTGTGCGGGATCTTGAGATCCTCGAAGATTTGCTCGTAGAAATTATCCTGGCCTTCGAGCAAGGCTTGCAGCCGTCCGAGAAACATGCCGGATTCGGCGCCCTGGATGACGCGGTGATCGTAGGTGCAGGTCACTGTCATGACCTTGCTCAGGCCCAGCAGCGCGCGCAGTTGTTCGGTAGCGCCGTGGTACTCAGCTGGATAATCGATGGTGCCCACGGCGATGATCGCGCCCTGGCCAGGCATCAATCGAGGAACCGACCCCAGCGTGCCCACCGTGCCCGGATTGGTGAGCGAGATGGTAGTGCCTTCAAAATCCTCGAGCGTCAGTTTGTTGCTGCGCGCCCGAGTGACGATGTCGTCGAACGCTTGCATGTACTGCGCGAAGTCCAGCGAGTCCGCGTTCTTGACGTTCGGAACCTTGAGCGAACGCGTGCCGTCCTTGCCCTCCACGTCCACCGCGATGCCGATATTGATGTGCTCGCGCACCGCGCGAAAGGACTGGCCCTGAGTCTCCGCGTAGGCGTGATTGAGCGTCGGATTGGTTGGAATCGCCTTGACGATGGCCCAGCCGATGATGTGCGTATAGGAGATCTTGTTCTTGCCCGTGAGGACCCGATGCGCGTTGATGATCCGGCGATTCTCGTCGATAACCTTGACCGGGATAATTCGCTGGGAGGTGGCCAGCGGCATGCTCAGGCTGGCATTCATGTTCTCTGCAATGCGGGCCGCGGCGCCGCGCATCGGGACCAGTGTTTCGCCTGTCACCGGATGGTGTTCGGGCACGGGAACGGTCAGCGCTTCGCCCGGATGCGAAGCCAGCGTGCCGGGTGTTCCGTTGGGGGAAGGAGTGCTGCCGTTTGTTTCAAATACTTTTTTCCAGCTATCGTCGACGGTTCTGCGATCGTTCAGGTATTGCTGATAAAGCTCATCTTCGAGCCAACTGTTGATACCAAACTCGGGCGGACGTGATTCGGACATAGAGAGAATAAGCGGGTTTCAACTCTATGATAGCGTGCGCTGGCGGCGAACGCAGCGCGGCCGCCAAACCGCAAACGCTGATAATAAGAAGAATGCGATTCCTTCAAAGCTTAACGTTATTCCTCTTGATGCCGCTCTTCGCACAGACCTCGGATGAAAAAGACGCCATCGCCACCGTGCAGAAAACTTTCGACGCGATGGCGGCGCATGACGGGGCAGCGATTCGCGCCACCATGCTCGCTGACGCGCGGTTGTACGCGGTGCGAAACGAAAGTGCACCGGCCAGCACGTCGGTGGATGATTTCGCCAATCAGATTGAATCGCTGAAGGGCGATCTGCTGGAGCGCTTCACCGGCCGGCCCAGCGTTTCGATTCGCGGCCGCATGGCCCAGGTCTGGGGCGAATATGAGTTTCTCCGGGACGGCAAGTTCAACCATTGCGGCGTCGATTCGGTGAGTTTTCTAAAGACCGCCGAAGGATGGAAAATCGCCACCATTGTTTACACCTCGGAAACGATCGGCTGCAAGGGCCAATAGCGCGAGCTGATCCCAGACTGGCAGCCCTGGTTACAATAGGGAATTACCCGCATGAAGCTCGCGCTGGCACAAATCAACACTACGGTCGGCGATCTGTGCGGTAATACTCAGAAGATCCTGGCGTTTTCGCAACGCGCGGCTGCGGCCGGTGCGGACATAGTGGTGTTTCCCGAGCTCACCATCACCGGATACCCGCCGCGCGATCTGCTGGAAAAAGAAAGTTTCCTCGCAGGGGTTGAGAAGCATCTGAGTGAGCTCGCTCAGGCCACTGCGGATCTGAAGCTCGCCATTATCTGCGGCACCGTCACGCGTACGGGCTCGGCCAGCGGCAATCCCATTTACAACAGCGCCGCGGTGATCTCCGGCGGGCGCGTTCTATTCCGGCAGAACAAAATGCTGCTGCCGAGCTACGACGTTTTCGATGAAAAACGATATTTTGAGCCGGCAGCCAAGCAGATTCCTATCAGCCTGGATGGTTCTCCGATCGCGCTGACGGTTTGTGAGGACGCCTGGAACGACAAGCAATACTGGGAGCGCAGGCTCTACAGCCGCGATCCGGTGGAAGAGCTGGCGCAAAGCGGGGCGCGCCTGCTGATCAGCATCAACGCGTCTCCTTATCACAGCGGCAAACGGGCGCAACGCCACGAGATTTTCGCCGCGACGGCGCGCCGGTTCCAGCTCCCACTGGTGTACGTCAACCAAGTGGGCGGCAACGACCAGCTGGTTTTCGACGGCAGCAGCTTCGCGATGGATGCCGAAGGACGGTTGATCACAGTGGCAGCTTCCTTTGAAGAGGACCTGGCCCTGTTCGATGCCGATGCGCTCACCGGCGACCGCCATGACAATTATTCCGACGAGTGCGAAGCGATGTATCAGGCTCTCGTTGTGGGCACGCGCGACTACATCCGCAAGTGTGGATTTGAGCGCGTGATCATCGGCCTCAGCGGCGGCATCGATTCCTCCCTCACCGCCGCCGTCGCAGTGGACGCGGTGGGCCAAGAGAACGTCACCGGAATTGGAATGCCGGGGCCATACTCTTCCGAGCACAGCGTCACGGACGCGCGCGACCTGGCGCACAACCTGGGCATCCGCTTCGAGCTGATCTCCATCCGCGAGCAATATGAGGCGTTCCTCAAAGCGCTGGCCCCGGTCTTTAACGGCGCCAGCATGGGCGTAACGGAAGAGAATTTGCAATCGCGGCTGCGCGGCCTCACCTTGATGGCGCTGTCCAACAAATGGGGTGCGCTGGTGCTCACCACCGGCAATAAGAGCGAGCTGGCGGTAGGCTATTGCACGCTGTACGGCGACATGTGCGGCGGCCTGGCGGTGATCAGCGACGTGCCCAAAACGCTGGTGTACTCGCTCTCGCGCGTAGCCAACGAGCGGCACCGCAATGCGATTCCTGAAAACGTGTTTACCAAGCCGCCATCGGCCGAGCTGCGGCCCGATCAGAAAGACACGGATTCATTGCCCGAGTACGACGTGTTGGATCAGATTTTGCGCGCTTACATCGAGAACAACGAGTCGCCGCAACGCATCGCCGATTCGCTTCATCTGCCTGTAACGCTGGTGCGCGATATTGTCAACAAAGTGGACCGCAACGAATACAAGCGGCAGCAGGCCGCGCCCGGTCTGAAAGTAACCACCAAGGCGTTCGGCATCGGACGCCGCTTCCCCATTGCACAAAGGTTTTCCGAATGAAAACGACCTATGCGCCCCGTCAAGTTTTGCTGGCCGGCATGGTGCTCGCGATTGCGATTGCCTCGGTATCTTCCTCGCAGCCGGCGCCGCGCGAGCAAGTCGGCTTCTTGCCCGACGGCGGATTTCTACTGAACAGCGGCTGGCGCGTGAAGCCCGCGGGCACGCAGGTGCCGCTCAGTACGCTGCCCATGAATGCGGTGCTGTCGGCGGATGGCCGCTTCCTCATTGCGTTGAATGGAGGCTACCAGCCCCCGTCGCTGAGCGTGCTCGAAACCAAGGACGGCCATGAGATCGGGCGCACGCCGGTTCCGGACGGCTGGCTCGGATTGGCTCTGTCGCCCAATGGGCGCACGCTGTGGGTGGGCGGCGGCTCGAAAGCTTCCATTTTTGAATTTTCTTTTAGCGAGAACGGCAAGCTCCAGCCCACGCGCACGTTCGAGATTGTGAAGGCCGCCGATATGAAGCCGCACGATTTTATCGGCGATGTGGCCGTCTCCCCCGACGGCCATTTGCTGTACGCTTGCGATCTCTATAACGACAGCATCGCGGTGGTCAATCCTCAGTCGGGTCTGGTCATCGGACATTACAAGACCGGACGCCGGCCCTATCGAATCATGTTTGCGCCGGATGGCAAGACGTTCTTCGTCACCAGTTGGGCGGATGGCTCCATCGTTCGCCATCAGGCCACCGATGGAGCGCAATTGCAGGTCCTGCGGCTGGGCCCGCATGCCACCGACATGGTGTGGCGCGACCGGGCTAGCGCCGCCGAAACCGGCGAGGACACCAACTGGAAGGCGCGCATCTTTGTCGCCGCCGCCAATACCAACAATGTATACGCCGTGGCCGTGGCCGACAACGGCGATTTGCGCTCGGTCGAGACGATTAACGTTTCCACGTCGCCCATGCATCCTCTGGGAATGACGCCCAGCGCTCTGGCCCTCAGCCCGGACAAGTCGCGTCTGTACGTGGTCTGTTCCAATGCCAATGCGGCCGGCGTCGTGGATGTCACCGAGCAACGCAGCCACGTGCTCGGCTTTATTCCTACCGGCTGGTATCCCACCGCCGTGAAGGCGCTCGCCGATGGGCGCCTGGTGATTTTGAACGGCAAGGGAGCGCGTAGCTATCCGAATCCGCAAGGCCCCAATCCGACCAAGCGTGTCGCGCGCAATCGCGAAGGCGAGCGGTCCGATTACTATGTGGCCGCTATTCAGGCCGGTTCAGCATCCCTTATTCCGCCGATCACCGACGATATTCTGAGTGACTACACCGCCCAAGTCCAGCACAACTCACCCTACAACGACGAAATGTTGGAGCAGGGCCCCGACGGTATTCCGGCGGCGATTCAGCACGTGTTGTACATCGTGAAGGAGAACCGCAGCTACGACCAGGTGCTGGGCGACATTGGAAAGGGCGCCAGCGATCCCTCACTGTGCTTGTTTGACGAAAAGACCGGGCCGAATCATCACAAGCTGGCGCGCGAATTCGTGTTGTTCGACAACTTCTATGTGAACGCCGACGTGAGCGCGGATGGACACAATTGGTCCACCTCCGCGATTGCGAACGATTTTGTGGAGAAGCTATGGCCCACCAACTACGCAGGCCGGAACAAGGTCTACGGATTTGAAGGCGGCGAGCCGGCGGCCTATCCACCGGCCGGATATTTGTGGACCAATGCAGCCGCGCGGGGCGTTTCCATTCGTAACTACGGCTATTGGGTCGAGAACAAAAAGACCGCCGGCGCGGACGGATTGCAGATCGAGGAAGTTCGCGATCCCGTGTTGAGCAAGGTCACGAACATGAAATACCGCAGCTTCGACCTCGACTACCCCGACGTGAATCGAGCGCGGGTATTTCTGGCGGATCTCGCGGATTTTGAGAAGACTGGAATCATGCCGGCGCTGATGCTCATGCGTTTGGGCAATGACCACACCAACGGGACGGCGCCCGGGAAGATCGCGCCCCTGTCATCGTTCGCCGACAACGACTACGCGCTCGGCATGATTGTGGAAGCGCTGTCGCGCAGCAAGTTCTGGCCGAACACTGCCGTCTTCGTAGTGGAAGACGACGCGCAGAACGGGCCGGATCATGTGGATTCACACCGCTCGCCTGCGTTTCTGCTCTCGCCCTACACCCGCACCGGCAAGATCGACAGCACCATGTACAACACCACTTCCGTGCTGCGCACCATGGAGCTGATCCTGCATCTTCGTCCCATGACGCACTTCGACGCGGGCGCGCGGCCGATGGCGAATGCGTTCTCACAGCAAGCCGTGCTGACGCCCTACCAGGCCGAAAAGCCGCGCATCCCGCTCGACACGCTGAATCCGGGGAATTCGACCACAGCGGCGCGCTCCGCTAAGCTCGATTTCGACGAAGCCGACCTGAATGACGACGACGAGCTGAACGACATCTTGTGGTTGGCGCTTAAGGGAACGGATCCACCGCCGCCAGTGCGGAGTTTGTTCGTAAGATAAGACCGAAAGCGTTCGCGCGACCGTGAACGCGGGCCAGTGCGCACGCCGCGGCCTACTATGGCGAAAATCCATCTTTGCTTCGTCTGGCATATGCACCAGCCGTTTTACAAGGATCTGGTCACCGGAGAATACCGCCTTCCGTGGACGCGTTTTCACGCGCTCAAAGACTACTACGGGATGGTGAAGGTCCTGGAGGATTTTCCCAATGTGCACCAGACCTTCAACCTGGTGCCGTCCATGCTGGTGCAGATCGAAGAGTACGCCTCCGGTAAGGCGGCCGACCCGTTCCTGGATTGCGCGGTCAAGCCGGCGATCGAGCTGAGCCCAGCCGAGCAGCAGTTCGTGCTCAAGTATTTTTTCCAAGCCAACGCCAGCCGGATGATCTATCGCTATCCGCGTTATGGCGAGCTCTACGATGCGTTCCTGAAATCGGGCGCTGATCCGCGGCTCGCGCGCCGGCTGTTCAGCTTTCAGGATCTGCGGGATTTGCAGGTGCTCTCGCAGCTAGCCTGGTTCGACGAAGAATTCCAGGAGCGTGATCCCGAGGTGCGAGCTTTGATCGCCAAGGAGCGCCGCTACACGCTCGAGGATCAGGCGCTGATGGCGCGGAAACAGCGCGAGATCCTGGGGAAGGTTGTGCCCGTATATCGGGAGTTCGCCGCGCGGGGACAGATCGAGATTTCCACTACGCCGTTTTATCATCCGATCCTGCCGCTGATATGCGACTCCAACATCGCCTCGGTTTCACACCCGAATGTTGCGCTGCCGGACAGGTTCCGGTATCCGCAGGATGCGCGCCACCAGCTCCAGACCGCGCGCGAATTCATGCAGCACGAATTCGGGCTCGCCCCGGTCGGACTGTGGCCGTCAGAGGGTTCGGTGTCCGATGAAGCGCTCTCCATCGCCGCGGAAACTGGCTTCGAATGGGCCGCCACCGACAACGGGGTGTTGGCGCGGACCTTGCACCAGACCGCCGGGCCGGAGTTGACCTACCGCTCGTATCTATGGCAGCAAGGCGGCCGCCAGCTTCGCATGATTTTTCGCGACCACTTCCTGAGCGATCAGGTGGGGTTCGTTTACTCCAGGATGGGAGCCTCCGAAGCAGCCGAGCAATTCCTGGAGAGCATCCGCGCCAATGCGCGGCCGTTGATGGCCGACGGCTCGGACGTGCTGGTGCCCATTATTCTGGATGGCGAAAATGCCTGGGAATACTACTATCAGAACGGCCGGCCGTTCTTGCGCGAACTGTATACACGCATCAGCCAGGCATCCGACCTGGACGCGCTCACGGTGAGCGAGGCGTTGAAGATCGATCAGCCGCGGCCGCTCGATCACATTTTTCCAGGGTCCTGGATTGATGCGAATTTCGATGTGTGGATCGGCGCCCAGGAAGACAACACCGCCTGGGAATATCTGCTGCGCGCGCGGCAGAAGTTCGATGAAGCCGCGTCTCGTGTTCCGGAACAGAGCCGGCGCCTGGCGTTTGAAGAACTCATGATCGCCGAGGGCAGCGACTGGTGCTGGTGGTATGGCCCGGAACATCAATCCGAGAATCGGCCCGAATTCGACGAATTGTATCGGCAACATCTGACCAACGTGTATCGCGCGTTGAATCTGGCGGTGCCTGAAGAGTTGTCGCGCCCGATTCTGACCAGGCGCCCGGGCGACTTTCACGAGCCTCCGGCCAATGCGATCCACGCCGTGATCGACGGCGAAGTAACTTCTTACTTCGAGTGGATGGGAGCCGGCCGCTACCGCAGCGACGTGCGATCCGGTGCTATGCACGGCGCCCGGAACGTCGTACGCGAGCTTTATTACGGCGCGGACGAATCCAGTCTTTATGTACGGCTGGATTTCGATAACACGCCGGAGCTCACCGGCGTCGAATTGCGGACCAAGGACAAGACCACCCCGCTCTCAAACAACCCGGCCGTCGAATCGGCGCTGCGCAAAATCTTTGAGGCGCGCGTGCCCTTCGAGGTTCTTGGCCTCTCGCAGGCCCAGGCATTCTCTTTTCAAGTAGCGCTGCTCGGAAACAACGTGCCGCTCGAAGTGATCCCGCCGGAAGGCTGGATCGAGTTTACGAATTCCAGCGCGTGAGGCAATCGCGCTTACGATTTCCGGCTGGAATACTTATTTAGAACCGCGAGTAACTTGGCTGCGGCGGCCGGCGGAGGCGTACTTCCCATAACGATGTCGCGGTTGGACATCGATTTGCCGTACAGCTCCTTATTCCAATCGTCATCGGGGCGCAGCGTGGCGCCCTGCAGCGCGATGCCCGCGAAGACGCCGCGAGTGCGCGACCAGGTCAAAATCTCAGCATGCATCTGCGCATCGGTTTCGGCCGAAGAAGTGCGCCCCACTGGTCCGGCTGCGACGGAGGCGTCGGCCCCGAGGGTGAACTTGCTGGACAGCAGTTTCTTGGCGCCCGATTCGTTCATCACCAGCATCACTACGTCGGTTTCCGACACACCGATCTGAAAGCCAAAGCTCCCACCTTCGACGCGGACGGATGCGGGGGCCGACCAGCCCACTCCGCCTTCCTTGCGGCAAAGCATGAAACCTTTGCCGTACTTGCCGCCGAAGATGAAGGCGCCTCCCTTGACGCCCGGCACGACTACGAGGCACTGAGCTTTTTCCAGGAGATCCTGCGGGATTCCTTTGTCGGGAGCGGACATGATATCAGTCATCATGTCGGCGGCGTCAGTCAGCCGGTCCGGCGCGATTGCGCCATGGAGCATCCCTCCGGTCATCAGAGCGACTGCAAGACAAGTGGTCTTCATTCGTTCTCCTCTGAGGTGATTCTAGCAGCAAGCCGTGACGAATGCGTTTCAGCCTATCATGGGACTTGGGCGGCCGGATTTTAGCAGCGATTGTTTTCTCGGTACTGGCTTCGTCCGCGGCCGACGTGCAGGTCGAGCAAGTCAATCGCAAGCTGGACCTGATTCAAAGCGGTCACGCCAGGCCGGGTTCGGTGATCGTGTTCACCGTTGCGGAGCTGAATGTCTGGGGCCGCGCGGAAGCGGCCGAAGTTGCGCCGGAAGGTTTCCGGCAAGCGCGGCTGGAGTTGGGCAACGGGACTGCCACGGCCTACGCATGGGTGGACTTTCTGAAACTGCGCCACGCCGCCGGGATCGAGACCAACTGGCTGGTGGCGAAACTGATTGAAGGCGAAAAACCTCTCAAAGTGATCGCCAATATTGAATCAGCGAAAGGACGCGCGACGGTCCATTTGACGCGCGTTGAAATCGGCGGAATCGCGGTGAGCGGCGCTCCGCTGGATTTCTTGATCCAGACGTTTTTCATGCCGCTGTATCCGGACGCCAAGATCGATCAGCCGTTCGAACTGGCCGATGGGGTGGACCGGATCGAAGTCACGCCGGCCGAGGCTCGCGTGTACATGAGGACTAGGCGTGAGTGACGCTTTCGGCTTCGGTGCTGCTCGCCGCAGGCAGGCTGAAAAAGAAAGTTGACCCTTGGCCCGGTTCGGACTTGAGCCAGATCCGGCCGCCATATCCGCTCACGATCTTTTGGCACGTCGCCAGACCGATGCCGCTGCCGGGACGGTCTTCGCCATGCAGCCGCTTAAACGGCTTGAAGATCTGTTTCTCGTATTGAGGTTCGATGCCGATGCCGTTGTCGCTGACTTCCACCACCCACTCGCCCTTATGCTTCCGGCAACTGATGCGCACGCGCGGCGCCGCGTCGCTCCGGTACTTGAGCGCGTTGCCCACCAGGTTCTGAAACAGTTGCACCAGGTGAGCTTCGTGAGCGGTGACTTCGGGCAGAGCTTCCGCCGTTACCGTAGCGTTGGCACTTTCGATTTCGGCACGCAGGTTCTCCAGCGCAGTCTCTAGCCCCCGGTCCATGGAAACGCGTTTGGCTTGGGCGGGCTCGAAATGACTGGCCTGCGCGTAAGCCAGCAGATCCTCGAGCAGGTGCAGCATGCGCTGCGTACTTTTGATGATGTAACCCAGCAAATCTCTTCCCTCGCCCCCAATCTGATCTTGAAGGCGTAGAGCGATGAGTTGAGACATGGTGCTTACGGAGTTCAGCGGCGATCGCAAGTCGTGCGCGGCCGCAGCCACAAACTCCTTCAATTGTTCGTTGGATTCCTTGAGTTGCCGTTCGGTTTCGCGGCGCGCGGAGATATCGCGGAAAACCAACACCCCGCCTTGGATGTCGCCTTCAGGGCCGCGGATGGGTGCCCCGCTGTCGTCAATGGGGGTCTCTTGTCCGTTTCTAGAGATCAGGATGGTGTGGTTGGCCAGGCCAGTGACGACACCCTGGGCGATGGCCTTTTCCACCGGATTTTCCACCGCCGCACGGGTGGTCTCGTTGACGACCTGGAACACTTCGGTAATTGGAGTCCCCAGCGCCTTTTGTTCCGACCAGCCGGTCAAGTTCTGCGCTACTGGATTGATCAGTGTGATCCGCCCCGCGGCGTCGGTTGCAATCACCGCGTCTCCGATGCTCGTCAGCGTGACTTTCAGGAATTCCGCGCTGGCCGAAGCGCGATGGTAAAGCTCCTCGCGGTGTGCCAGGCTACGGAATATTGTCACGGCGGAAAGAGCAATGATGCCCAGCAGGATCAAGCTGCCGGCGATGCTGACGAAGCTCAAGAGCGCGGAATTTCGCTCGGCGATGGCCGAAGATTCCGTGGCACGGCGGTCCGCCAAGTCTCGGATCTCCGCGGAACGGGCGCGAATGTCGTCCATCAATACTTTGCCTCTGCCGGAATCTATGACTTCGATGGCCGCTGTCAGGCCCTGCGAGCGGCGCATTTCGATAGTTTTAGCCAGTTCCTGAAGCTTGGCGGCCACCACCGGCTGGAGCGCTTCCACGCGCTCGCGCTGCACGGGAAGTCCCGCTGTGGCCGATCGCAGCCGGTTGACCAGCCCCGGAATCGAGGCGGTAGCCGTATTGTACGGTTCGAGATACGTGTCCTTTCCCGTGAGAACATAGCCACGCTGCCCTGTTTCGGCATCCTTAAGCATCGAAAGCAGGTCGTCCGTCGTGTCGCCAATCTCGCGCGAGACGCGCAATTCGCCGGCCGCGGCTCTCTGCGATTCGCTGCTCCAAAAAGATAGCAATCCGATCAGGATCACCATGGCCGAGGCGATGATCAGCATCGTTAGGGTGGGTTTGCGCGAAAGATGCGCTTGTTGATGGTCGTCCATCTAGCTGCCGCATTTACTATTTTGGCATGCTAGGCCTGGCGGGCTCGTGAAGAGGAGGTTACGCCGGCCGAAGCTCGGGCGCACAGGAAGCAGCGATGCGCTCGGCCGCTTGTTTGCCAGTTTTGACGCAATCCGGAATGCCGATACCGCGATAACCATTGCCCGCCAGATGCAGGCCGGGCAGCGTTTGCAGAATGGCCTCCACCCGTTCGATGCGTTGCTGGTGGCCTACCGTGTACTGAGCCATGGCGTTGGGCCAGCGGGCGATGCTGTGAAAAACCGGCACGGCTTCAATGCCCATCAGGCCGCGCAGCTCATCGCGGGCAGCCTCCACAATCTGATCGTCGCTTAGCGAAAACCCGTTGCCGCCGATAAAGCAGCGCAGCATCACCATATCGTCGGGAACGCGGTGGTTGAACTTGTTGCCCACCCAGGTGCAGCCCATCAGATATTTGCGCTCCAGCTTGGGAACCAGGAATCCGTGCCCGTTGAGCGGGTGATCGAAGCCGGCTTTGCGATAGCCGAGCGCCAGCGTGATGGAGGAGGTGTACGGAATGGAGGCCAGCAGGTTTGAAAGCTCCGCGTTGAGCGAACGTAGGAGAGGAGCGCCGTCGCAGGCCGTCGTCGCTACCACCACTTGTTCGGCTTCCAGCCAATCGCCCCCGGCGCGCACGCGAAATCCGCTGCCGTTTCGCTCCACCGTTTCCACGGCGCCATGAATGATGTCGGCGCTGGGCGTGAGCTTGGAGACGAGCTGGCCTAAGCCGCTCTTCAACGTCCACAGGAACGATTTTGGTCCGGAGCTCTTGGGTGGCTTCGGCGCGGCCAGCACACCACGCGTCAAGCTGCCGTATTTAGCTTCGATCTCGGCAAAGCGGGCCAGTACGCTGTTCACGCTCATCTGCTTGGGATCGCCGCCATAGACACCCGCGAGCAACGGCTCGGCCAGGTAATCGATGCATTCGCGGCCATAGTGGTCCATCAAAAAGTCGTAGACCGAGCGATCCGGCTGGGGGCCTTTGGGCCGGCGGAACAAATCGAAGCCCATGCGAATCTTCGCGGGCCAACTGAATAGGCTGGTGGCGACCAGCGGCATGATTTTTGTCGGCACCATCATCATCAAGCCGTCGGGCAGCGGAACCAGTTTGCCGTGCTTGATGATGTATGTTATGCGCGAATGATCGTTGGAGCCCATGATTTGATCGGCCAGACCGACTTCGCGGATCAGGTCCATGGCCCAGGGTTTCGCCGCCATGAAGCCGTCCGGACCGGCTTCCAGCACGCAGCCCTGCTGGACTGAGGTTTGGATCACACCACCAGTGCGGCCAGCTTTCTCGATGAGCGCCGGCCGGATCCCGGCTTTGTTGAGGTAGTACGCGGCCGAGAGTCCGGAAATCCCGCCACCGATGATCAAAGCCCTGTGGGTCATGAAAAATCCCTACAGCATGTTTAGGCCCAGTTATTGCGTCAGCTTGAATTCGCGGACAAAATCCACGGCGGCACGTACATGGTCCACCGACGTTTCCGGGAGAATCCCGTGGCCCAGATTGAAAATATGCCCGGGACGCGTGCCGGTGCGTTTCAGCAGCTCGTGGATGCGGACGCGCAGCTCGTTGAGAGGCGCGAACAACACGGCCGGGTCCAGATTGCCCTGGACTGCGGAGCGATAGCTGATGTCCATCCAAGCCTGGTCGATGTTGATGCGCCAGTCGACCCCCATGACGTCGCCGCCGGCGGCGTGCAGCTCCCGGAAAAAGCCGGCCGCGCCGGTGCCGAAGTGTATAACCGGAACGCTGGCGGTGCGGATACGCTCGATCAGCGCGCGGGAATAGGGGGCGACATAGCGGACGTAATCATCTGGTCCAAGCGCGCCTACCCAGCTATCGAACACTTGAATGGCGCGCGCGCCCGCCGTAACCTGGCCGAGCGCGAAGGGACCGAGCACGTCCACCAGTTTGCCCATCAGGCGGCGCCACAGGGTCTCGTCCTGATACATCATCTGTTTGGTCCGGATGAAATTGCGCGACGGGCCGCCTTCGATCATGTAGCTGGCGATGGTAAACGGCGCGCCCACGAATCCGATCACGGGAACTCGGCCGGCTAGCTGTTGTACTACGATGCGAATGGCCTCGCCGACGTAGCCCAAATCGTCGGTGTTGGAGATCGATAAGGAATCGACGTCATCGGAGGTTCGAACCGGATTATCGATGGCCGGCCCTTCGCCGTGGACGAACTTGAGCTTAAGGCCCATGGGCTCGACCGGCAGCAGCAGGTCGGCGAAGATGATAGCCGCGTCGACATCCAGGACCTCGACGGGCTGCAGCGTGACTTGCGCGGCCAGGTCGGGGCGCTTGCAAATATCCAGGATGCCCACCTTGGCGCGGATGTCGCGGTACTGCTTCATGTAACGGCCGGCCTGCCGCATAAACCAGACCGGCCGAACATCGGTAGGCCGGCGGCGGCAGGCATCCAAGAATCGACTATTTGTAGAACCCACTCGCATGTTCACCTTGAGCCCCGCTTCGCAAGAAACGCGAAGTTGAAGTGTCAGGCCGCCCGTGGAGTTACTAAGCAGGCCTAAATATAGTAGCGCTTGGGATGGGGCGAACTGTCAAGTTTTGGGGGACTTTTCCTGTCTTCCTATGGGCAGAGTTTTCGGACCAAGGCCCGGTAAGCCTTCATATTCAATGGGTTGAAGGGCATGTAGGCCTCGGCTGCGCGACAGCAAACGGGCGTGCGCCGTATATCGCCGATTTGCACTTTCGTCAGGGACTGAGAGAACAAGACTGCGCCACGGGGAATCGGAGCGGCCGAAACACACGCTGTGGCGACCCACCAATTAACCGTGCAACGCACAGCCCACGGGCGCGGAATCGGCCCTCGTAGAGGTGGGTCAACGTTTGAATATGGTCCTCGGGATAGTATTCGAAAGGATGCCCGGAGAACTCAGTGATTCGAATGTCCATGGCTGTCTCATCGAGAACATACGAGACGGAAAGTTCGTGGCGAACATTCCCCTTTTCTAGACTGTTGGAATGTCTGTCGAAATGAACGCGAGCATCGTGATCGACGCAAGCCCTGAATTCCGGGATGACTGAATAAGCAATCCTTAGTTTTCGGAGTAGGCCGATGTAGAGAGCGTCTGAGTGGTCCTCCCAGGCGGTAATGTGGACGCGATGCCTTCCGGCCTTCGGAATGAGGGCGATCTCCTTTGCCAAGAATCGTGAAATATCGTCCCGCCTCTGGTCCATTTTGACTTTGGCTGAATCAAGATCAATCGCGCCTGTGAAATCCGGCGAGAAAGCGATCTTATTGTAAGCTAACAATTGGTCCGCTAGAACCAATAACACATCGTCGTGCTCGCGAAGAAGGTAGGTCAATGCGCCGCGAATCCAATCACGTGAGAAGAGAGCCGAATCAAGACTGATCCCAACGAAGGCCGAGTTTGCCATGACGTTCAGGTGGCGGCCGCCTGACCTCTTGCATGTTTGAGAGACTTCAAGTTCGCCTCGGAGTCGCGACATGCCGCCAGCAAGACTGAATAATAAACCGCCATTAGTACCGCGCCAACCACCAAGGCATACCACACCGCGAGACACGTAACTTGAGCCGGCGAGGGGCCAATTCCTGAAATAGTCAAAAACTGGTGATCGCGCATGACGCTGAGAACATCCCCTGTTTTTGATAAAAATTGATGATATCCATAGGAACTCGCTGCGCAAAGAAAGAAGGCGGCCACGAGGACCCAAGCAGCCCATGCGAATGCAGTAACGCGGCATAAGTTCACGTATCTAGCTGCATAGCCTTGCGGGAGCCGGGCAATCCTCCGGCTATCCAACAGGGCGGCGCAGTCCGGGAACTCTTGCTTGCGTTTCAGCAAGAAAGGCGGCTTCAACTCAAAAAGCCCGGTTCTGTCCAGAAGCCCGAGTATCAAGACTCCGATGAATTCTCCACCCATGAAATTGACTCCTTAATGTTCTGCGTTCTTGCCGGTAGAGTAGCCCGCACCCCAGTGCGGACAGCAGCAATGCCGGAAGGACAGCGCACTGTGACCACACAGGTTTCGTCCAGAAACCAATTGTGCATCCCCAAAAGGCCACCAAACCAATGAGCAGCGACGCCGTGACGTAGTGGGTCCTGCGGGTGGAATCGCTGGGGGAAGCCGCAGGCGGAAGCACAGTGGTAAGGAATAAGGTCGGGGCGATCACGCAGACGCTCGCATAGACGGCTACCGCGATCGCAAATAATGGCGAGCTGCTGATGTCTTGATAGCGACTGCTAAGCGCCCAGTAGCTGGCGAGGGTCGCTGAAAAAATCAATGCCATTGCCCAGTAATACCTCCTGGGCAAGCGTCTTTGCGTTTGTTTCTCTCCGCCTTCCGGCTCGGCGTAGTCAATCACGTAGAGCAATGCTGAGACGCAGGTGTCGGAACAAGAGTACATCGCTGAAAGCGCCGCAACCGCGAGGAGGGGGAACAGAAACACTTGCCACCAATCGCCCCGCGCTTGGATTCCATTAAAAAGCGCGGAGAGCGTGTCCCCCTTGCTAAATCCGAACGTGGCGAAACCGAGAGCGACAGCGATTAATCCCAACCACAACGAGATGGTCCTCTTCAGGCCAGATATCAGCGCACTCTGCATGTCGATGCCCACTGCATCGAAAGCACAATATCTTTGCCAGGAAGACGCGAGCCCAATTGGAAGTATGAGATTCACGAACACGAAAGGAACGTAGAAACGTAGAGGATTGCCCGTTAAATGTGGCCAAAGGAGATCCCAATGCAGCTTCCACTGCAGCTGGGAGTAGTTGTTGAGCGAGAAAAGAATAAGACTTGCCAACGTTGCGACCACGGCCGTGCAAATCAATTTGTACTGCCAGACATCGGATCTGAGGACGGCGCGAAAACCGCCAACAAATACGTAACCAAGTAGAAGAATCATGAACATCGTAAAAACGAGAAAGCCTATCACTCCGGCACTTAAACCGTTCGGAGCTCCCGGCGCTGAGGGGAAAGCACCCTTTGCTATGTATCGAATGATATGTGTGCCAAATGCAACCTCCAAAGTGAGGAGGCCCAGCAGCGGCAATGTGCAAAGGACCAGGACAAAGCGGCCAAGCGCGGTGCTTCCAGTAAGCTGCCTACACAAATAAGGGATTAGCGCTTCGCGGCCCCGTGAATGTTCTGTTTGGAAATAGCCGTTAGTGCGCGCCTGGCAATAGACCCAGAAAGAGGCATAGATTCCGACTGAAAAAAACAACGGGCAAACAAACATGCGTGCCCCCAACGTGCCCCCATTCAGGAAAAAAAAGGCTACGACGGTGGAAAGGGGCGTACCTGCGGCCGCAATTGATATTCCAAAGAGCTGTCGATAGTCTTGACCAGGAGGGAGACCTAGGTTGAAAATTCGAGTTTTTGGCCCTTCGTCGTCAGACGAGGTTCTCACCAGAGCAGCGAATGTCAGGTAACAAAGCAGGGAGCCAACACCGAGGGCAAGCGCAACCCAAAACGGAAAGACCGACATAGGTTGACTGGTCATCTTAGGCTCCCGTGGTGTTCAAATTCAACACGTCCCTAACAGAATGCCAACAAAAGAGGTGCATCGGCTGCAGTTGTGAGAGGCCATTATACACCACGGCACGGTAAAATGCCCGCCCTTTTTAGTAAAACGTCTTTAGTAAAACGTCGCGACAGTACTACGGGCACGGGCTGTTTGAAACTATTCCGTTCTCTGCCCTTTGAATCCTAAGACTCGCCAACTGTATTTCCCGGCCGACCTTTTCGGATTTCAGCGCGCGTTTGGCGTGGCTTGTTTGCATGATCACCTGGAGCCCCGCTTCGAAAGGAACGGGAAGTTGAAGTGTCAGGCCGCCCGTGGAGTGTTACTCAGCGGGCCTAAACCGCGCCATGAAACCCTTTAGATTCAATGTGAAAGCGGAAGTTGCGCTGCTCACCGCTAGAATTGTCAAGGGGGCGGCCGCTCCGCGGGTTAGACTGGGAAATTGATTCGAGCACTCCAACAGATTCAGCCCGCCATCGGGTACGCCCGGCTGCACCCGGACGCGGATCTTTCACTGCATGCACTAGCCGAGAAAGCCGAGTTTATCCAGCGGCTTCGTTTGGACCGGGGGGCGGCACTGCTGCTAACCGGCAGCGATTTCGTGTTGGAAGTCGCCTTGGCCTACGGTTTTCAGAGCCATGAATCTTTCTGCCGCGCGTTTGGCAAGCGATTCGGGATCCGGCCGAGTGAGTATCGCAAGCGCGGACTTCGAAATCGCCGCGGCGGCAACGAGGGGCGCGATCATGCGGACTGCCTGAATCAGGTTGGGCCGTGCATCGGTTTTTTTCACGTGGACGAACAATCCAAATCGGAGAGTGAGCAGATGGACTATTCCATAACGAAGACGACGCTCCAGCCGCAGCCGGCTCTGGTAGTGCGGAGAACGATCAAGCGATCCGAGATCGCAGCGACGATCGGCGAAGTGCTCCAAAAGATCTTTCTGGCGGCTCAAACTAAGGGCGTGGCGCTGATGGGGCCGCCGTTCATGCGCTGCCTCAATGCCGGTCCGGGTTTGATGACGATTGAACCAGGGATGCGGGTCTCGGGGTCGGCGTCGGATGTCGACCTGGGCGGAGAGATCGTCTGGGAGACGCTGCCGGGAGGGGAAGCCGCGACCACCGTGCACATGGGCAAGTATGAAGATCTTCCCGAGGCCTACGCGGCGATGGAGCAATGGATGAAAGCGGAGGGACTGAGAATCGGCGGCGCGCCGTGGGAGGTTTACGTCACCGATCCGGGGGATCATCCGGATCCGAAGGACTGGAAGACGGAGATCTTTTGGCCGCTAGCGTAGGGTTCCGAACCATCTCCGCCACGCGCTACGTCACTCCGCTGCGCGAGGGCGGTTCCATGCCTGCCATCGTCGAGGCGGACGATTTAGGTCTATATGTGCTGAAATTCCGTGGCGCCGGACAGGGCGTGCTGGCGCTGGCGGCCGAATTGATCTGTGCCGGAATTGGAACCGCTCTTGGATTACCGGTGCCGTAAGTAGTCTTCGCCTCGGTGGACTCCGAACTCGGCCGCAACGAAGGGGACCCCGAGATTCGCGAACTGTTGGATGCGAGCCTGGGAAACAACCTGGCGATGGATTATTTGCCGGGCTCAGCTATGTTCGATCCGGCCGCGCGCGACCGCGTGGACCCGGTGCTGGCCGCGCGCACCGTATGGTTCGATGCCTTCGTCACCAACGTAGATCGCACCGCGCGCAATCCCAACCTGTTGTGCTGGCATAAATCGCTCTACCTGATCGACCATGGGGCCGCGCTCTATTTCCACCACGACTGGAACGACCTGGACGCGCGAGCACGCAGCCGCTTCCCCCTGATTCGCGATCACGTCTTGCTGCCATGGGCGGAAGGTCTGGAGGCCGCCGATGCCTGGCTGCGGCCGCGCCTCACCGGTCCGGTGCTGGAACAGATCCTCGAGCAGGTGCCCAACGACTGGCTGCCGTCGATCGAGGGTACGCCCGACTCGAAGCGCGCCGGCTATTTGCAATATTTCCTGGCGCGCCTGGAGGCGGCGCCGTGTTTTGTCGAGGAGGCTCTCAATGCGCGCGCCCGTCTCGTATGATTATGCGGTGGTGCGCGCGGTACCCCGAGTCGATCGCGAGGAATTCATCAATGTGGGGGTGATCCTTTTCGCCAAGGCCCGCCATTTCCTGGAGGCGCGCGTGGAGGTGGATGAAGAGCGGTTGCGGGCGCTTGCGCCAGAGGTGGACATAGACCTGGTTAGGCGGCATGTCGATGCCATCCCGCGCATCTGCTCGGGCGATGAGGATGCCGGGCCGATCGCGCGGCTCTCCCAGAGCGAGCGCTTCCACTGGCTGGCGGCGCCCCGCAGCACAATCATGCAGGTTTCACCGGTGCACGGCGGCTTGTGCGACGATCCCGCCGCGCAACTGAACGAGCTGTTTGCGCGCCTGGTGGCGAAATAGCTGGATTTCAGTCTCGCGGCCGGCCCTTTTTGACCCGCTTTAGTATGTGCTCCATGCGGGGGCCGAGTTCGGTGGCGACGTCGGCTTCGAAATGCAGGTCGGGGATGCGGAACAGGTCCAGCCGGAGCGACAACTGGCGGCGCAGGAAACTGCGGGCGTGATCTAGCGCCGCCAGCGTCTCCTTTTTGTCCGCTTGCGAATCGATGCCCACGCGGACGAACGCGTGACGCTTGTCGGGCGAGATCTGAACGTCGGTAACGGTGGCGAATCCGATGCGCGGGTCGGACATTTCGTAGCCGATGATCTCGGCCAGCTCCTCGCGGATCGCCTCCGTGATTCGTTCGGTGCGATGGTCGGTCATTCAAGCCACTCCACAGTCGTACCTACCAGCAAACCACCCAAAATCGACGCGGCCTCGCGCTCCACCAGCTGCAGCGTCTTCTCGGCGTGGGTATGATCTCCCGATACTGTGACGGCGGAAACCAGAGCGCGCTGCCAGAGATCTTGATAGCCGATCTCGGCCACCGCTACGTTGAACTTGCTGCGCAGACGGTCTTTGAGACTTTTTACAGTGTGGCGTTTGTCTTTGAGAGAATGCGCGCCATCCAGGTGCAGCTCGAGCGTTAGTACGCCAACCGTAGGCATGACATTCTCACGCCATGACCTCAACGGCCACACGCTGGGTGGCGAAGGCCTCAACGATGTCGCCCGGCTTGATGTCGGCGAAATTGCGAATCGTCAACCCGCACTCGAATCCGCTCTTGACCTCGCTGGCGTCGTTCTTGAAGCGGCGCAGCGACTCTATCTTGCCGGTATAGATGACTACGTTATCGCGCAGCAGGCGCATTTCGCTGTCGCGCTTGATAGTGCCGTCCAGCACCATGCAGCCGGCCACATTGCCGACCTTGCTGATGCGGAACACTTCGCGGACTTCGGCGCGGCCCTGGTAAACCTCTTTGTAAACCGGTTCGAGCATACCAGTCATGGCGCGCTTCAACTCGTCGGTCAGCTCGTAGATGATGGTGTGCAGGCGGATGTCCACCTTTTCCTGCTCGGCCAGCGCGGTGGCGTTGCGCTCGGGGCGGACATTGAAACCGACGATAATGGCGTTCGAAGCCGATGCGAGCAGCACGTCGGTTTCGTTGATGGCGCCGACGCCGGAGTGCAGCACGCGAATGCGAACCTTGTCGTTGGACAGCTTCTGCATCATGTCGCTGAGCACTTCCGCGGTGCCGCTGACGTCGGTCTTAAGGATGATATTGAGTTCCTTGACCTCGCCTTCCTTCAACTGCTCATGCAGTTGTTCCAGCGTGATGCGGCCGGTCTTGGACATGGCGGCGTCGCGAGCCTTGGATTCGCGATAAACCACGATCTGCTTGGCCTTGGCGGTATCGGTGACCACTTGAAACGTGTCGCCGACTTCGGGCAAGGCATCCAGGCCCAGGACTTCCGCGGGCATGGAGGGCTCGGCCTCGCGGATGGGTTGGCTGCGGTCGTCGAACATGGCGCGCACTTTGCCGAATACAGAGCCGCAAATGAAGTAATCACCGACGTGCAGCGTTCCGTTGCGCACGATCACGGTGGCCACCGGTCCGCGCCCGCGATCCAGTTCCGCTTCGAGCACCGTGCCGAGGGCCGGACGATCGGGATTGGCCTTGAGGTCCTGCATGTCGGCCACCAGCAGAATCATTTCGAGCAACAGATCGAGATTAGTTTTGGCTTTGGCCGAGACGGGAACCATGACGGTCTCGCCGCCCCAATCTTCAGCCAACAAACCGCGATCGGCCAGTTGCTGCTTTACGCGCTCGGGCTGTGCGTCGCCTTTGTCGATTTTGTTGATGGCGACGATGATGGGGACGCCGGCTGCCTTGGCATGATCGATGGCTTCGAGCGTCTGCGGCATGACGCCATCGTCAGCCGCCACCACCAGCACCACGATGTCGGTGACCTTGGCGCCGCGAGCGCGCATGCGAGTAAACGCTTCGTGGCCGGGGGTGTCGATAAATACGATCTTGCGGCCGTTTCTCTCGATGTGATACGCGCCGATGTGCTGTGTAATGCCGCCGGCCTCGCGGTCGGCCACGTTGGTGGATCGAATGGCGTCCAGCAGCGAGGTCTTGCCATGGTCGACGTGACCCATGATGGTGACCACGGGCGCGCGGCGCACGCGGTCCGAGGATTCCTCGGCCAGCTCGATTTCCTGCGTGCTTTCTTCCTCGAAGCTGACCTTGTTGGTGGACGCGCCGAACTCGCGCGCGATCTCCTCGGCCATCTTCACGTCCAGATTCTGGTTGATAGTGGCGAAGATTTTCTTTTCCACCAGCTTCTTGATGACCAGATTGGCCTTGATACCGAGCTTCTCAGACAGCTCCTTGACGGTGATGCCTTCGGAAACGGTAATTTCGCGATCGATCGGCGGCGGCGCGGCCGGTTCTTGGCGCCGCGATACGGGCATGCGAAGACGACCCTCTTCCTGCTCGATCTCGCGATGCCGGTCGCGGCCGCCGGGTTTGGCGGCATGGCGGCGCTGCTGCTCGGTCGGGAGCGGCGTGGCCGGTTCGGCGCGCAACGGCGACGTGGGGTGCAGCGTTCGGGGACGGCGCAGCCCAGGCGACGGACCCCCGGGGCCGACGCCGGGCCCGCGCATCACCGGTTGTCCGGGACGAATGGGGCCGCGATAAATCGGCTGGCCGGGAACAGGCGTGGAGCTTCGAGTCGGCATGCCAGGCCGCGGCGCGGGCGGCTGGGCTTGACCCGGCGAGGGACGCGTTTGCTGGAGCCGCGCCACCATGTCGGGCCGCGGAGGAACCACCGGACGCGTGACCGGTTGGCCCGCTAAGGGCGGCCGGCTTTGAGGTCGCAGGGGCAATGTGGGTGCCGGAGTGCCGGGCGTAGCTGGTGCTGCGGGCGCTGCAGCCAGCGGCGGCGCGGGGGCCGGAGGCGTCGCGGGCAGAGGCTGGCGCGGTCCCGAGAGAATCTGTCCGGGGCGCGGGGCGGGCGCCGGCGGCGGGGCCGGCCGGGCTGGAATCGGCGTCGTCCGCAAAGGCGGATGTATGGGCGCACTTCCGCCCATCGCCAGCGGTGGCCGCAACGGCGCGGGTTTCGCGCGTGCCGCTTCCTCGGCTAGTGCTTGACTCGTTCCATCGGCGTGCTCGGGGGTGGCTACTTCCGCAACCGGAGCAGGTATGTTTTTGGCCGGCGGTTCGGCCATGGGTGTTGCTAGCGTGGCTGGTTCTTCCTCGGGTGGGGCTTCTTCCACCGCTACCGCGGTCGCGGTTTGCGCGGCCGGAGCCGCACCCCCCGCAAGACGCCTGCGAATTTGGTCGGCGGTACTATCGTCGATTGAGCTGGAGTGCGTTTTCTTCTCGGTGATGCCGAACTCCGGCAGCATGTCGATCAGGGTATGGGAGGGGATCTCGAGTTGCCGGGCCAGCTCGTTTATGCGGATTTTGCTCATAGTTACTGCAACACCCCTGGAACAGGGCGTTTAACCGACCTCCTCCGAGTTCTTTATAGTATCAGATTCAACTTTCTCATCCGCTGATTCCGAGGCGTCGCCTGCCTCCACCAACATCTCCACCGGTTCCCCGGCTGGTTCGTCCAGACCTGCCTCGGCCGATTCGGTTTCGGCTGTCAGATCAGCGGGAACAGTTTCCGCGGGCGCCTCGGCCGGTTGCTCAAACTGAGCGTAGTAAGAGTTCACCGCTACCAGAATTTTCTGCACGGTCTCCGGCCCGATTTCCGGAATGGTTTCCAATTCTTCGGGCGTCATGTTGCCCAGCTTCTCAACCGTGCCGACGCCGGCCTGGATGAGTTTTTCGACCACCTCTTCGGCCAGACCGTGGTCGATCAGGACCGAAACGGGCGCGCCGGCCGGCACCAGCGCGGCCATCGCGGATTCCACTTCCTGCCGCTTCTCTTCCTCGCTCTTGATGTCGATCTTCCAGCCCAGCAGCTTGGCCGCCAGGCGGACGTTTTGCCCCTTCTTGCCGATGGCGAGCGAAAGCTGGGTGTCATCCACGATGACTTCCATGTGCTTTTCGACCGCATCGATGATGGAGACGCGCGTGATCTTGGCCGGACTCAGGGCATGCGTCGCAAACGTCACAGCATCGTCGGAGAATTCGATAATGTCGATCTTTTCGCCGCGCAACTCCCGGATGATGGATTGCACCCGCATACCCTTCATGCCGACGCAGGCGCCCACGCTATCCACGTCGCGATCGCGGCTGATCACAGCGATCTTGGTGCGCTCGCCGGCCTCGCGCGCGCAGCCCTTGATGAGCACGGTGTTGTCGTAAATCTCGGGCACTTCCTGTTCAAACAGCCGCATCACCAGCTCCGGAGCGGCGCGCGAAACGATGACACCGGCGTTCTTGCCGGCTTTTTCGACACTGCGGATCACGCAACGGCAGCGGTCGCCCGGGCTGAAATTTTCCAGCTTGCTCTGTTCTTTCTTGGGGAGGCGGCCTTCGGTTTTGCCGATGTCCACCATCAGGTCCTGTCCTTCCACGCGCTTAATGGTGCAGTTGACCAGCTCGCCGACACGATTGGAATACTCCGAGTACACCGTTTCGCGCTCGGCCTCCCGCACTTTCTGCAAGATGACCTGCTTGGCGGTTTGAGCTGAAATGCGGCCCAAGGCGTCGGTCGGCTTGGGGATACGCAGCTCGGAATCGAGTTGCGCGCCCGGATCGATCTTGCGGGCGTCCTGGATGGAAATTTCCTTCACCGGATCCTGAACCGCTTCCACAATTTTCTTAATCCCGTAGATTTCGAGCGCTCCGCGGTCGTCGAACTCGGCCACCAGATCTTCGGTGGTGCGGAAGTGCTTGCGGGCCGCGACCAGCATGGCGTCCTTGACGGCGTCAATGACGATCTGCGGGTCGATGCCCTTCTCCTTGCTCAAAATCTCGATGGACTGATAGATAGTTCCCACTTTGTCCTCTTCTCAACTTGTCCAGGGGTGGATTACCACTCAAACTTCAGGTTGGCTTTTTGGACCTGCGCGAGCGGGAAGTGGATGATCTTTCCGGCGCTCGCCTCCAGCTCGACGATCCCTTGCGAAAACCCGGCCAGTTTGCCTTCCCAGTGACGCTGGTTATCGATCGGTTCCCGCAGTGTGACCTTGGCTTTCTTCCCAACAAATCTTTCGAAATCTCTCGATGTTGCCAACTTGCGTTCCAGCCCAGGTGAGCTGACCTCGAGTGTGTAGCTGTCGCCAGGTATGACGTCTTCCACGTCCAAAATTGTTCCTACTTGCTGAGAAATGAATTCGCAATCGGCGTGGGTGACGCCTTGGGGCCGATCGATATAGATCCGCAGCAAGCGGCTTCGTCCCGCGCCCAGAAACTGAACATCAACAATTTCAATACCTTCCGAGTCGCCGACGCGCTGCGCGATCTCGCTGATCCGGCTAACGATTTCTTCCTTGGCGGCCACCATTATTTCTTCTCGTGCAATAAAAAAGTGGGCTTTCGCCCACTGGCTTGGTTCGACATTTTCATTATACATGATGCGGAGGTGGAAGGCGATGCGCGAGCAATGCGGGGCGCGGTAATGGAAGCTCGCGCGGCTCCGAATTGCTACGAGCCTAGGTCGTCGTGGCCGGTTGGATCGACATGGTCCGCGTGTCGATGGGGCTGGAGCCCATGCTGAAGACCACCGGCACATCGTCACCGGTCACGCCATCCGGCACCTGGAAATCGATTTGGTATTCGCCGGTGAAGCCCGGCGTTATGCCCGAGAACAGGACTTTAGCGGGAAAGCCGCCCACGGTAATCGTGGGTGTGACGACGGTCTCATATAGCACGCTGCCATCGGCCGGCGCTACATTGCCGGTGGTGAGCGGCTTTCCATTGGGGTCTCCGTTGGGAGTGGCCAACCCGAGCCCGGTTCCGTAGAGAACCAGAACGTCGCCGGGATGCGCCGGTTGTCCGCACAGCGAGAGCGGGCTTATAGTATTGGCCGCGCAACTGCCCGGGATCATCAGCGCCGTAGCCATGGAAGCCGGCATGTCCAGCCAGGCGGTGTTGTTGAACTGGGCGATAATGTTGAACCGTGTTGCGGTGGACGGGTCTTGGATGTAATACATGCCCGGCGTCGCGGCGGCCATGGTGAGCGAGTAATCGGGTGAAGTTTGAGTACCCGTGCTGACCGCGACTTTAACTGTTCCGGTGTACGGCAATTCGTAGGGCACCAGAAGATCGATTTGCGAGGCGCCTATGGAAAACGGAGGCTTGCCTGGGCTCGGCGCTGTGTTGACCAGGTGAAAGAGCGGCGCGGGGGTTCCATTGAATGTCACCGAAATGTTCTGGAAAGTGGTGGCGGGAAAACCTACGGTCTGGCTCGTGGTGCCGAACCCGTTTCCAAAAAGGCTGACGATTGTACCCGGGGTGGTTGTTCCCGGCGATCCGAACGAAGCGTTGTTCTCGATGTAGCTAATGCCGAAAAGTGGAATCGTGATCGGATTCTTAGGATTTTGGGCGCTACTTGAATTCCCGCCAGTGGTGAGAACGATCGGCGCATTGCCCTGCAGCCCGTCCGGCACGACGAAGTTAATTTGGAAGGAGCCGGCATATTGAGTTGAAGCCACAGCCTTGATCATCGCGGGTTGGCCGCCAACGGTTATGGTGGGCGTCGCTACCGGAACGTTTCCGGCCTTAGGCGATGCGCCGGTGGCGGTGGGAGGATTGGTTGCGCCCAAGCCGGTAACCAAAACGACGACCGTATCTCCTGGTTTTGCGGGCGACGCTGAAGTCAGTAGGGCCAGAGCTGCGCTGTCAAAAACACCGGGGCCGCTGCCGCTTCCATCCACCGTGTGAAATGCGGGCGCAGTCGCCGCCAACGTTATTGGAAATGCCGCTGACGGCGCTCCATTTACACTCACTGTCAGAGTGGTTGGACCGGGCGACACTTCGAATGGAATTTGCGCCAGCAGCTCGGTTGTGGCGGCGCCGCCGGGGAGAATATAACCAGTCTTCCCACCCACCGTAATCGTTACGGCGGAAACCGTGGTCCCGAAATTGGTGCCATAGACCACCACCAACACGCCCGGACAAAGGTTCGTGCTGTAGTCGAACAGGTTTTGCACCGCCGTAACGGTGGGGGTGTTTTGAGCCCACGCGGCCAGGCACGCTAGAGCAAAGACGGCCAGGAGCCGGAACAGTCCGTGAGTCCCGGGCCTCCAGTGACTGGCTGACGAGTCTGTAATTCCGGAATGTCTTCCGAGCATAAGCATGGTGGCGGCTCCGGTTGCGGTCTAAGTCGACGCCGGGATTTGGATCGACATGGTGCGCGTGTCGGTGGGGCTGGAGCCCATGCTGAAGACTACCGGCACATCGTCGCCCGTTATGCCATCCGGCACCTGGAAATCGATTTGGTATTCGCCGGTCAAACCGGGTGTGATGCCGGAGAACAGGACCTTGGCGGGAAGGCCGCCCACGGTAATCGTGGGTGTTACGACGGTTTCATACAGCACGCTGCCGTCGGCGGGAGCCAGATTGCCAGTGGTCAGCGGTTTCCCGTTGGGGTCGCCGTTGGGAGTCGCCAGGCCGAGGCCGGTACCGTAAAGCACCAGAACGTCGCCAGGCTTGGCCGGTTGCCCGCACTGCGATAGCGCGCTGAAGCTGGCCTGGCAGAGCCCTGGGAAGCTTGAGCCGGGAAGATTTTGGAGCGCGGTAGCCATGGAGGCCGGCATGTTGAGCCACGCGGTGTTGTTGAACTGCGCCAGGATATTCGTGCGCGTTGTTGTGGATGGATCTTGGATGTAATACATGCCGGGCGTCGCGGCGGCCATGGTCAGGGCATAGTTGGGCGAGGTTTGGGACGCCGTCTTGAGCACGACTTGAACAGTTCCTGTGTACGGCAATTCGTAGGGCACCAATAGATCGATCTGCGAGGCACCTATTGAGAAAGGAGCCTTGGTTGTGTTTGGTGGCGTGTTGACCAAATGAAAAAGCGGCGCGGGTGTCCCATTGAAGCTGACGGAGACGCCCTGGAACGAGGTGGATGGAAAGCCAGTGGTCTGGCTGGTGGTGCCGAAGCCGTTTCCAAAGACGCTGACAATAGTGCCGGGAGTAGTTGTTCCTGGCGCGCTGAACGAAGCGTTGTTCTCGATATAACTAATGCCGAAGAGTGGAATCGTAATCGGATTCTTAGGATCTTGGGAGCCAGATGACTTGCCGCCGGCGGTGAGGACGATCGGCGCGTTACCCTGCACCCCGTCCGGAATGATGAAATTAATTTGGTAAGTGCCCGGATATTGAGTCGTAACCGCGAGCTTGATGGTAGCGTTTTGCCCGCCCACGGTTATGGTGGGTGTCGCAACCGGCGCAGCTCCTGCCTTGGGCGTGGCGCTGGTGGCCGTGGGAGGATTCGTTGCGCCCAAGCCTGTAACATACGCGCTGACGATGTCTCCTGGCTTTGCGGGCGCCGCTGAAGTCAGTACCGTGGCGGTGGCGCTGTCAAAAATACCGGGGCCACTGCCGCTCGAATTAACAGTGGGAATAGAGGGTGCCGTCGCGGCCAACGTGATTGGAAACGCGGCGGATGGGGTGCCGTTTACGCTTACTATCATACTGGTTGGGCCGGACGAGAGTTCGAATGGAATTTCCGCGTTGATCTGGTTTGGGAAGACGGTATTGGGGACAACGTAGCCGGGCTTGCCACCGACAGTGATCGTCACGGCTGTAGCCGAGGTTCCGAAATTGCTGCCGTAGATCGCCACCAACACGCCCGGGCTAAGATTGGTCTGGCTGTAGTCGAATAGGTTAAGCACCGATGAAATGGCGGGTGCTTGGGCCCACGCGCTGATACCTGCAAGAGAAAAGACCGCCAGGAGCCGGCACAGGAGGTGAATCCTTGGCCTCCGGTGGGTCACTGCAGGTTCAGCATTTCCAGAGTATATTCCGATCGTTAGCATTGCTCGCAATCTCCTCAAACTGATCTAGCGGCATAGCAAGCCGAAATGCCTCAGGGAGCCGACCAAGCTATTCGCGCGGTGTTCAGCATAGAAGAGGAGTATCTGATTTCCAAGTAGGTTGCTGTGTTATTACGGTAGGTAACGCCGGCCTACGGGCTGCCAACGTACACATTCTCCGATTGATCCGCGCAGCCAGTGCGGGCGCGAATGGGATATGATTACCTAGGAATAATTGAGCAACGAGCGTGCCCAACCTTCCGGCGTCTTCCTCCCCCAGCCTTCCGCGCGAAGATGTCGTTCGCGAACTTGAGACTATTCTCGCCAGTGACACGTTCGTAAATTCCAGCCGGCTCAGCCGATTCTTGCGTTATGTGGTGGAGCAGACACTGGACGGGCGGGGCGAGAGGCTAAAGGAATATCAGATTGGGGTGGATGTATTCGAGCGCAGCCGCGATTATGACCAGCGCACCGATCCAGTGGTCCGGGTGGAAGCCCGGCAACTACGCTTTAAGCTCGCTGAATATTATGCCGGGCCGGGCGTCAACGACGAACTGGTAATCAGCCTTCCGAAGGGCGGTTATACGGCGCGGTTCGAGCCGCGGGCAGCGCCGGCTGGACCGGAACCGGTAGCCGCTCTGGCGTCGCTCGTCGAGAACGTGCCGCCTCAACAATTGAAAGACGAAGGCCGGGCGAGCAAACGCTGGGGTGTCGCGGCGGCCTTAGTCGCAGCCGCAGTGTTAGGCGGCGTTCTTTGGTTCTCGCTGCGCAGTGGGCACGCGGGAACGCACGTGGCCAATTCCGAAGCGCAGCAGTTGTATCTGAAGGGCCGTTTCTATTGGGACAAGAGGACGCCCGAAAGTCTGAACCTGGCGGTGGACTACTTCACGCAGGCTATTGCCCGAGATCCAAATTACGCGGCCGCCTACGTGGGCTTGGCGGACACCTACAATCTGCTGAGCGAGTACACTGTGATGCCGTATCGGGAAGCTTTTTCGCGCGCTTTGGCCGCCGCCAGGAAAGCCGTGCAATTGGACGATTCGCTGGCGGAGGCGCACTGCTCGCTGGCCTACGCATCTTTTTGGGGAGCGTGGGACGCCGTTACAGCCGAGCGCGAATTCAAACGTGCCTTGGGGTTAAAGCCGGACGCGGCGGTCGCGCACCACTGGTTCGCCACCTTCTTGTCCGTGCAAGGACGACCGGCCGAGGCGCTCGCTGAAATCAATCGCGCCCAGCAACTGGATCCTTCCTCCATATCCATCCTGGCAGACAAGGCGGAGATTATGGGCGCTTCCGGACGGAACGCCGAGGCGATCGCGCTGGCATCGCAGATTGCGGGTTCGGATCCGTCGTTTCTCTCGGCGCACAAATATCTGGCGCACCTGTATCTATGGGAAGGAGATTACACCGATTATCTGCGCGAGGCGCGCACCGGGGCGTTGTTGGAGCACGACTCGCAAGTCCTGGAAGAAGTGGCGGCGGGGGAGCAAGCCTTTCAGGCCGGGGGAGCGCATCGCATGCTGGAAGCAATGCTGGCGATCCAGCAGAAATTTGCCGCACAAGGTCAGGCGAGCAATTATGAACTTGCCGGTACCTGCGCTTTGCTGGGAGAGAAAGCGAAAGCGCTCGATTATCTGCAGGCGGCGGTGGAGAAGCGTGAAACATCTATTCTAGGCTTGAGAATCGATCCGGCGTTTAAGCCGTTGCGGGGGGAAGCCCGATTCCAGCAGATCGTGTCGCAAATCCACCGCTAGAAAATCCGGGGACAGTACACTCATTCCCCGATTTCGGCGAGATTTTCGCGTCAGGTGCCCCACTCCTGGGTCGAGATGCCCAGAATCGCACGCGTCGTAGTCGAAGGGCTGCCGCACCACATCACGCAACGCGGCAACGGCCGTCAGGTAGTATTTGATGACGCGCGCGACCGCCAAGTTTATCTGAATCTACTCCGGGAATATGCCGAGCGATACCGTCTGCGCATATCGGCCTGGTGCCTGATGAGCAATCACGTCCATTTGCTCGGGGTGCCGGAGGCGGCGGGCGCACTGGCTCGCGCGCTCGGCCGGACACACAGCGATTATGCCCGATACAAAAACGCGCGTGCCACTCGAAGCGGCCACCTGTGGCAAGCACGCTACTACTCGTGCCCCATCGAGGGGGCGGGGGTATGGCGCGTCATGGCGTATATCGAAAGCAATCCGGTTCGAGCCGGTTTGGTGCAGGTGCCGGAGCAGTATGCCTGGTCCAGCGCCCGGGCGCACGTAACCGGCCGGGACGAGCACGGTTTTCTGGACTTGCAAAGCTGGCGACAGGTGTACGATGCGGAGCGACGGCGTACAGCTATCCGGATGGGCATAGAAGAGGAAGCATTCATTGCACGCCTCCAGGAAGCTACCCGTACAGGACGGCCGTTCGGTTCGGCGGAGTTTATGGAAGGCATCGAACGGCGCACCAAGCGGCTGTTGCGGCCTGTGCCGGCGGGTCGGCCGAAGAAGGTACAGGCGCAGGAACCCGAAATTGGGGAATGCGTGTACTGTCCCCGGATTTTGGAAATTGGGGATTGAGTATACTGTCCCCGGATTTTACCGGATTTTAGAACTCGGGGAGCGCTTTTAGAAATTTCGAGAAATCGAATTGGGCGCCGAATAGAAAGCGGAGATCGTCGCGCGGCTGCGTGAATCCCTGCTGGCCGCCGGTTCCGATATTAGCGTTAAAGCCCAACACGAAAGGCGAATGAGGCACTTTGAAAATGCCCTCCAGGGAACATCTCCAGGGGCGCTCCAGCAGAGGGCCGCGAAAGGCCTCGAAATCGCCGAAGCGTCCGCTAGTGATGTCCACGTAGCTAACAAGTTCCGGCGCAGCGGCCGCGGAGTGGAAATGCTGGAAGATTCCCAATCTTGCGCCGAACGAGTAGGATTTGAAAAAACGATCGGTGACGGAGTTGGCTGCTGCGGTGTTGCTGGCCAGCGTCGTAAAACCGGCCTGGACCAGAGGCGCCACGAAGAGTGAGTACCTGCTCCCGCCCGTAGACCAGGGCTGGCCGACGATCAGAGGGAAGTATGCGCCACTTTGAAAGGTTGCGGCTTTTTGGGACTGGATAAAACTATCCAGCGTGCTGCCCGCCTGAACTTGCTCGGTAGGTACAGACGTTAAATCGACATCCAGGTAAGAGTTGACATTGATGCGCCGAAATCCGTTGGCGTCCAGAGGCAGCCACGCCCGGTCAGCGTCCAGGCCGAGAAACAGTGCGGCTTGTGTTCCAGAGGTATTCAATTGGAATCCCTGGTCGTTCGACAAGATTACGCCGGTCGTGAAATAGTAGCGTACGCGTCCGAGGTCGAGAGGGTTCGCGATTGCGACGGTCCCCGATCCGGGCGCTTCGATCGCCGGCGACAAAAGATCGTTGGTGTCGACGATTTTCTGACACAGGCTGACCGATTGGCCCGCTGCCAGAGGCTGCTCGAACGTGATGGCCGCCTGGCCTGCCGCATCCGTCACCGCGTAAGGTTTGAATCCGGTTGAATCGCGGATACCCGCCGGCACGCCGTCCAGGCAAGCGGAGATGCGGGTTTCGAATCCGGACTTGGGAAGCGTGGGCGTTGCCTCAACGTAGACACTGGTCGCACCCGGCGCCAGCTCTCCTCGAATGCGAACAGCGGTCAGCTGGGACGCTGCGGCCTTCCCCGCCACCAGCGGCGCGGACGGCATCATTTCGACTCCGCCTCGAAGAAAATATGCTTGCACGATCTGCCCAGCCTGAAGGCTTTTTGAAAAGCCAGCTCGGATGCTCGAATCGGCGGCATTCACCAGAACATCGCGCTGCTCGACGACATGGCCTGCACTGTCGAACACCTTGATCCGAACCGGCCAGGCGGATTCGGAGGATTTGCCGGAGACTACATCGGCTCCCGCACTCGGCGGATCGAGCTGAGGCGGCGTTTTGGGATCTTGAGCGAGACAGCCCGTTCCCAATCCGAACAAGAACAGCAGAAAGATGCGCATCCGTCAACGAACACTAGCAACCTCGTCAATGGGCGCAGCACTCGCGCCGCGCTAAGCCACTCAGTTCAGGCCAGATCACGATAGCTAATCAGCGTGATCGCCGATTCCTGGAGCGCCTGGCGAGCCTCGGCGCTGGTGAGTGCTTCCAGCTCAATGCGGCGGGTCTCTTTCAGGCGCGTGGACGCAGCGCGCAGTTCGTCTCCGCAAAATCCGGGATGACACATGAATTCGGTTAATCCCTCGGGCAGGTTCCGAATCACGGCCGCCAAACCGAGGGTGTCGTAGCCGCCGGTGATCTCGAAACCGGCAAAGTGGTCGGTGGTCCGGCAGCCGCGCTGGACCAGCCT